>DATHRD010000015.1:0-118552 GCA_035482045.1 Thermoanaerobaculia bacterium | reverse complement strand
GCGCGCCCCTCCAACGGTTTCACTCTGCCCGCTCTGATCACGGCAGTTGTGAAAACTGAATAGGAGGAAGATATGAGTACGCAAAATGTCGTACCGGCGACGCCGTCGCCGGTTTCCTACACCGATGCCGCCCAGGCGCTGGTCCAGCAGGCCCGCGACATGCGGCAGCAGATTCCGAACCTCGTGATTCCGCTCAAGGGAGAGGGGAGGCGCCTGGCTGCCTCGGCCTCGGTACCGGCAGAGTTTGTCGAACTGACGGCCGTGGCTGTGACGAACAGCGCTCCGCTCGTGAGCGAAGGAGGGACGGATCCGGCGAAGGCTCGCGATCTGATGAGCTATGCCGATGCGTTCGGCCCGCTGGCGGATGAGCTGGAGGCACTGGCTTCCTTCGTCCGGCACAGTGTCATCACGGCAAAGAGCACGGTTGGGCGCGAAGCGCTGGCGACGTACGCGATGGCCAAGGTTCTGGCCAAGCGTTCGGCGACGGCCGATCTCGTTCCGCACGTCGATGACATGAGCCGCGCCCTCGGGCGCAGACGGAAGGCGAAGTCGTCGAAGTCCCAGCCGGCCCCTGTTCCGGCAACCCCGGTTCCGGCGGAACCGCCTGTGACGACATCGTCACCGGCCGCACCGTCGAAGTGATGACGAGCCGGTTCGTGCAGTAAGTACCGCGCGGGCGCGTCCGAAGGCGCGCCCGCGCATTTGCGTGGTTTGACCCCGTCCGCGCCTGGGCTACAACTGTCATCCTGAGGCTGCCGCAGCCGCGCCTCGAATCGTGGTGCTTGCGCGGATCAAACGTCGCGGCGGAGGACGCCGAAGGACCCCCAACGTACCTGCCGGATAGGGCGGGGGGCTCATAGGTCACTCATCCACTGCGTCAGATCAGAAACCGCGTCGGGTTCACCGATTGTCAGCGCGAGCCCATGGTGTGGACACCATGGTGACACTCGACGCCCGGCGTCACCCACCAGAGAGCCCTACCCTTTCCTGCCTGTAGTCGGGGGGTCCTTCGGCGTTCTCCGCCGCGACGCTTGATCTGCGCAAGCATCGAGATTCTGGGCGCGGCTGCGGCAGCCTCAGGATGACAGTTTCAAGATCACCGACAACCGACAACGCGCGAAGCGCAATCACCCGCTCCGGTCACGCGCGCCATCCCCGCCACGAACTTGTTCTTGCCCCCCTGCGACGGATGCCGCACCTTCTCGTGCGGGACGCCGAGGCGGGTCAGGCTGAAGGAGGCCTGGTTGCCGATGGCGACGACGTGCTCGATGTCGAAGAGGCGGATCAGGCGCATGGCGAAGGGGGCGCCGATCTCCAGTTCGGCGGGCGTCGGCATGCGGTTGGAGAGGAGGGTGCCGGCGACGTGCGGGTGGAAGGGGAAGGCGTTCCAGAGGAGGGGCAAGGGGTCGATGTTTCGGATCGTGCCCCAGACCATCGTGGCACTCGCTTCCGTCGAGATGCGGGTGGAGGGATCGGCTTTGCGGTAGCCGCGGCCGGCGCCGAGGGCGAGCGCTCCGTTGGCCAGGGCGACACCGGCCAGCATCACCGCTTCGCTCACGAAGGGGACGCCGGTGAGGCGGCCGCCACGATGGGAGACGGCCTCGCCGACGAGGAGCAGGCGCGGGCCGATGGCGTCGAGCTCATCGAGATAGAGACGGAGGTTGCGGCGGCGGATGGCGTTGCCGGCCGCGTCGCCGCCGGTGCGCGCGAACTGGTTGCAGGCGCGATGGGAAAGCTCCATGCGGGACAGGTCGTCGATGAAGCGGTCGAAGCGTCGGGACACGGCGCGGATGATAACGGCCTACAATCCGCGCCGCATGCCGCTCGTGACACTGACGACGTTCCGCAACGCCCAGGACGCGAACATCGCCAAGGGCGTTCTCGAGGACGAAGGCGTTCGCGCCTTCCTCGGCGATGAGAACGTCACGTCGATCGCCCCCTACGTTTCGCCGATGGGGATCAAGCTGCAGGTTGCCGCGGCCGATTTCGATCGCGCCGAGGGGATCCTCAATCGGATCGCCGGCTTCGATGCCGCCGAGCAGTCGACGGCGAGCGCGGAGCGGGCCATCCGGCATCCGGAGCAATGCCCCAGTTGCGGTTCCCCCGACGTTCGCCGCACGCGCCGCCTCCTCGGCTTCGCGATCTCGGCGGCCTTGCTTGTTGCCGTCGGCGTGGCCGTCGACCAGCTCGTGATGATCTTCTATCTCGTCCTGGCCGTCTGCATCTTCTTCCTCGTCGCGTCACCGTACCGCTGCGCCAACTGCGGGCATCGCTGGTGACAGTAAACCATGATCCGCGCGCTGATTCCTGACTACGTCAACCCGACCGGTTACATGCTGCTGGTCTTCGCCGGCGTGCTCCTTCCCATCCTCATCGTCCGATCGTCGCGGCGGATCGGGAGCGGGCCGTTGCCGATCTCACGTATCCGCTTCTACAGGCAGACGATCCTGTTCCAGCTCCTGCTGGCGGCGCTCTGTGTGTGGACGGCGTGGGCGCACGGCATCCTGGCAATGCCGCTGCCGCGGCGTCCGCTGATCTCGTGGGGCGCGGCGGCGCTGATGTATGTCCTGACCGTGGTCATGTTGAGACTGCGATGGCCGAGCCGCACGGCGGCGGCGAAACGGCGGCTCTACGACATCCTGCCGCACAACAGCCGTGAGCTGGTGCCGTATGTGTTCGTCTGTATCGTGGCCGGGGTGGCCGAGGAGATCATCTATCGCGGAGTCCTGACGGCGTTGCTGCAACGGATTGTGGGAATGGCTATTGTGACGATCATCATCGTATCGATCAGTTTCGCTGTCGCGCACGCGATGCAGGGATGGCGCAGCGTGGCCGGCATTTTCGGTATCGCCCTGGCCTGCCACGCGCTGGTGTGGCTGGCGCAATCGCTGGTACCGATCATGGTCGTGCATTTCGCCTACGACCTGACCGCGGGGATGCTCGTTCCGCGATGGTATGAAAAAAGTGTTGACATTCCCATAATGACCGCCTAAGATGCGCGCCCTAATGATCACGATGAAACAGCATTATTTCCCCGGCCTCGCGGCGCAATGGCGCGAAGGAGGTTTCGCGCGATCGTAGTGTGCTCCATAGATCGAATTTGATCAGAGCCCCTTCGATCGCGAGATCGAAGGGGCTTTTGTATTTGGCGACAACCAATCCGGGCCGGCGGCGCACGACACCCCGTTTGTGCAGTGTGTTCCGTGTACGGGTTCTAACGAAGGGTGGTTAGCGCACTCTCAGGTAGCTCAGAGGATAGAGCACAGGACCGTTAATCCTGGTGTCACGGGTTCGATTCCCGTCCTAAGACCAAGTGGCTCCAAACCACTAGTTGTTTTTCGCAGTAACCCGCCCGGGGGCGGCAGCATAACGACCAGCCACAATGACGAGGAGTATGCGCGTTACTGTGGCAGCACGATTCCGGCGCCTTGCAGCGCGCGGAAGCCGCGCGGCGAAACGACGGAACGCGGCTCCAGCAGCGAGGGAGCGCCGAACGCCGGAGTAGCGGCGGACTACCGCGACGCTCCGCGCCGCATGCGTGTGGTAACGGATGTCTGCCGTCTCCGAGCGGCCTCTTTCTCACAATGGCATAACGACTGCCGGCGGGCGGTGCGTACGAACTGATTCGCCGGAGAAAACAAGGAAAAGGAGGTCCCCATGATTCGCAAGCTCAAGATTCGTAATCACGAGCGTGGTCTGCTCTTTCGCGAGGGCGACCTCATCGACATTCTCCGGCCGGGTACTTACTGGCGTTTCGATCCGCTGTTGAAGCTGCGTTTCGAGGTCGTCAGTACGCGTAAGGTGTGGCTGGAGCACAAGGACATCGATCTGATCGTCCGGTCGGGGCTCATCGGCGACGACGCCGTGGTGTTGAACCTCACCGACAGCGAGCGGGCTCTTGTCTGGATCGACGGCCGGTTCAATGCCGTCGTCAAGCCGGGTATGTACGTCCTGTGGCGTGGCGATCACGAGGTTCGTGTCGAGGTTGTCAGTACGCGTACCGTGCAGTTCATGCATCCGGAACTGACGTCGATTCTCTCGGTTGCCGATTCACTGAAGCAGCTCGAGCCGGTGACGGTGCAGGCCGGTACCGTGGCGGTGGTCTTCCGGGATGGAACGCTGCACGGCGTCCTGCAGTCGGGAACGTATGCATTCTGGCGCGGCGCGGCCGTTGTGCGCGTCGTTCCGGTGGATCTGAAGGAGCAGGTGCTGGATATCAGTGGTCAGGAGATCATGACGGCGGATAAGGTCACGCTGCGTCTGAACGCCCTGGTCAGCTTCCGTATCGCCGACGCCATGAAGTCGGTGGCGGAAGTCGACAGTGCGCCGCAGGCGCTGTACCGCGCGGCGCAGCTCGCGCTTCGTGAGATCGTCGGCGCGCGCGAGCTGGATGCTCTGCTCGTGTCTCGCGACGCTCTCTCTCGCGAGCTGGACGAGGCGGTCCGGCCGCGTGCGACGGCCCTCGGCATCGAGGTCGTGGCGGTCGGTATTCGTGACGTGATTCTCCCGGGTGAGATGAAGGATCTGATGAACCGTGTCACCGAGGCAAAGAAGGCCGCCGAGGCTGCCCTCATCACGCGCCGGGAAGAGACGGCCGCGATGCGGATGCAGGCCAACACGGCCAAGATCCTCGAGTCCAACCCGACGCTGATGCGTCTGCGCGAGCTCGAGGTTCTGGAGAAGGTGGCCGAGAAGTCGAACCTCACGGTTCTGCTGGGCGACGGCAGCGGCCTGAGCGACAGGATCGTGAAGCTGCTGTAGAAGTGAGAGGTGCCGCCGGCGACGGCGGCACCTCGTTCTTGTGGAGATACGACGCGGTCGTGAGCGTCAACGCGTAGTCCAACCTGTCATCCTGAGCCTGCCGCAGCCGCGCTACGAATGGTGATGCTTGCGCAGATCAGACGTCGCGGCGGAGGACGGCGAAGGACCCCCAGCCACGTGCGGGGATGGGTGGTTTGTAGGACTTCCGCAAAGCCGCCCGCCCTTCCCCGCCTGTGGCTGGGGGTCCTTCGCCGTCCTCCACCGCTCCGCGGTGTCGGCGGCTCAGGATGACAGTTATTGATGCACCGCGCGCCGGCGCGTCACGCCCCTTGCGGCGATGCGGTAGACGATCCCCTTCGCCACATCGAGGACGTACAGCTCCCCCGATACATCCTCGCCGAAGCTGCTGATGCGGAGCGTCGTCGCAAGGAGCGTGTTCGCGGTCCAGACGGAGCTGGTCACCGTCGCGCTCCAGATGGTTCCAGAGCAGTAGTCGCCGTAGAGGTAAGCGCCCTGAAGCGAAGGGATCTGCGTGCCGCGGTAGCGATAGCCGCCGCTGATCGAGCAGGCGCCCTGGAGGTGCGGATATTCGAGGATCGGCATCGTGAAGGACGGGTCAGTGCAATTCGTGGAGGGGTTGTAGCAGTGGAAGCCCTCCATCTTCCGCCAGCCGTAGTTTTCGCCGCCCATCGACGTAGCCGGCTGGAGGTCGACCTCCTCGTACGCGTCCTGGCCGACGTCGCCGATCCAGAGGTCGCCGGTGGCGCGGTCGAAGGTGAAGCGCCAGGGGTTGCGCAGGCCGTAGGCCCAGATCTCGCCGCGCGCTCCGGCGCGCTGCGCGAAGGGGTTCGACGGGGGAATGGCGTAGGGCGCGCCATGATCGACGTCGATGCGCAGCAGCTTGCCGAGGAGCTGCGAGAGGTCCTGGGCGTGATTGTTCGGATCGCCGGCGGAGCCGCCGTCGCCAATGCCGATGTAGAGATAGCCGTCAGGTCCGAACTCGAGCTGCCCGCCGTTGTGATTGGCAAAGGTGGGATGGGGGATGGTCAGGAGGATCGTCCCCGAGGCCGGATCGGCAAGGTCGGGATCGGTCGATGACACCTTGTACCGTGCAACGTTGTTGTCGCCGTTCTGGTTCGTGTAGTAGACGAAGAACAGACCGTTATCGCGATAGAGCGGATGGAAGGCGACGCTGAGCAGCCCCCGCTCGCCGCCGCTCAGGACGATCGAGCGGATGTCCAGAAAGGGCGTGGCGCGAAGGCCGAGCGCGTCGTAGACCAGGACCGTGCCGATCTGCTGGGTGATGAAGAGCCGCGTGTCGCCGGCGGGGTGCGTCAGCGCCACCGGCTGGTTGAGGCCCGTCGCGATCGGCTGGAGGACGACGTCCTGCGCCGCTGCCGTTATTGCCAGAAAGAGGAGAAGGAGAGCGAGGATGCGAGGCATTGAGGAAAGATGATGCAAGTAGCCGGCCTTTTCAGTGACGCACCGGGCTACATCAATACCGTCGCTCCGAGGCTCAGGAAAGTCCGTCAGGCGACCGTCATTCGGTCACCGCGGCATCCGTGATCTCCAGCGCTCTGTCGATGAGCGTGAACGCGTTGCGGAGCTGTTCCTCGGTGATGCAGAGCGGCGGGTTGGTAAAGAGGTTGTTCCAGTTGATGAAGGCGTACATCCCGTTCTCTTTCAGGAACGCGTTGAGGCGCTGCATCTCGGGGCTGGTGCCGTTGAAGGGAGCCATCGGTTCCTTCGTGCGGCGATTGCGCACGAGCTCGAGGACGCCGAAGAGACCGATGGAACGAACGTCGCCGACCGAGGGGTGCTTCTCTTTCATCCGCGCGTGAAGCTCGGAGAGGACCCGGCCCATCCGCTGCGTATGGACCATCGTGTCGTCGTCGATCATCACCTGCAGACAGGCCTCCGCCGCGGCCAGGCTCATCGGGTGGGCGTTGTAGGTCAGCCCGCCGAAGAACATGTTCTTGTCGAAGTAGCCGGCGATCCGGTCGCTGATGGCGACGGCGCCGAGGGGGAGGTAGGCGGACGTCAATCCCTTGGCCATGGTGATCATGTCGGGCACGACGTTCCAGTGATCGGCGGCAAACCAGCGCCCGGTTCTGCCGAGGCCGCACATCACCTCGTCGCAGACGAGGAGAATCCCGTGACGGTCGCAGATCTGGCGAAGACCCTGGAGGTAGCCGTCGGGAGGGATGATGATGCCGTTGGTGCCGGTGACGGTCTCGATGAACATCGCGGCGATGGTCTGCCCGCCCTCGAAGGCCACAATCTCCTCGACCTCGTCGAGACAGCGCCGGGTGAACGTCTCGTCGCTGTCACCCTCGCGGAAGCTGTGGCTCCGGTATTTGTAGGGATCGAAGAATCGAACGACGCCGGGCAGGCCGGGCTCGTTGGCCCAGCGCCGCGGCTCGCCGGTGAGGGAGATGGCGCCGAGCGTGGCGCCATGATACGAGCGATACCGGGCCATGATCTTCTGGCGGCCGGTGACCATGCGCGCGATGCGGATGGCGTTCTCATTGGCCTCCGCGCCGCCGAGGGTGAAGAAGAAGCGATTGAGGTCGCCGGGCGTGAGGTCAGCCAGCATCTTTCCGACGCGCGCGCGGACCGGCGTGGCCATCCCGGGGCCGGCGAAACAGAGCTCGTCGGCCTGGCGCTTGATGGCCTCGATGACGCGGCGGTCGCCGTGGCCGATGTTCACGCACATGAGTTGCGAGTTCATGTCGATGTAGCGCTTGCCGCCTGCGTCCCAGAAGTAGATCCCTTCGCCGCGCACCATCGGAATCGGGTTCACGCCGGCCTGCGCGGACCAGGAGAAGATCGTGTGGCGTTTCGTCAGGGAAACGATCTCCTCGGCGGTCATCGTCTCCGCAATCTCTGTCGTCGTCATGGAGCTAGGTTATATCGCGACTCCTCCTTCACGAAAAATGGCTCGTTCTCCGTCATGAGGCAGCGAGCCTCTTCCGGCGATGACCTCGGCCGCAAAGCGTTCCATCTCCTCGGCCTGCGGACTGAACTGGAGGAGGGTGAGATCGATGCCGATCCGTTCCAGCTCGTCGAGCCGGCTGGAGATCTGCTCGGGTGTTCCGACGAGGCCCGTCCGCAATCCGCGGTTCGAGACCGAGTAGTCCTCGAGCGAGACGTGTTGATCGAGCTGCGTTCCGGAGAGCCACTGTTCGTAGTTGGCGAAACCGCGCGCGGTCGCTTTGACGTCGGTGATGCGGGCCAGCTCGCGCCGGGCATCGCTCTCCGAGGAACGGCAGACCACGAAACCTGCCACACCGAACTGCAGCGGAGGCTTCTCCGGAGCGAGGCGCTCGCGGCGCTCGGCCATGTCGGCGATCTTGGGCGCCAGCCGCTCCGGCGGATCGCCGTGCATGACGTAGGCGTCGGCCCGCTCGGCGATGAGGTTCCTGGCCGTTTCCGATTCACCGCCGGCATAGATCACCGGTTTGCGCACCGGCTTCGGCTCGAGGATGGCGTTGCGGATCGTGTAATGCGTGCCGGTAAAGCTGAATCGCGGCTGCGACCAGAGGCCGTCGACGACGTCCAGCCATTCCGCCGTGCGTTCGTACCGGGCGTCGTGCTCGTCGAAGGCGAGGCCGTACTGCAGCGCTTCGTCGCGCCACCAGGCCGAGACGACATTCAAGGAGATGCGTCCTTTGCTGATCTGATCGATGCTGGCGGCGTGCTTGGCCAGGAGAGCGGGATGGTGGAACGTGGGACGGACCGCCACCATCAGCTCCAGCCGGTCGGTGACGGCGGCCAGCGCCGCGGCGGTGGTCCAGGCGTCGAGGCTCGGTTCGTCGACGCCTTTGATGTCGTTGAGATTGAGCTCGGCCAGGAGGCTGATGTCGTAGCCGATCTGCTCGCTGCGGACTGCCAGGTCGCGCACGTAGCGCCAGCTCGCCTCCATCCGTTCGTCGCCGACGTTGCGCAGCCATCCTCCGAACATCGGAAGCCAGTAACCGAATCGGAGGCTCATGACGCACTCTCCGCGGCCCGGGCCACGAGCGCGTCGACAAGGCGCGCGGTGGGATCAAAGCCGACCACGGAGACGGGATCGGCGACGAAGTTCGAGAGGGCGTTGATGTCGTAGAAGTAGATCTCGCCATCGCGCTCGCTTTCGAGATACTCGATGCCGCCGACGTCGAGATGGGCGGCGGCGGCGATGCGCTCGACGGCGTCGATGATGTCCGCGGGCGGCTCATACGGCTCCACGCTCAGGCCGCGCTTGACGGCGTCGGCGGGGCAGGCGGACGAGGCGAGCTCACGGCCGTCGGCGCTCTTGCAGATGTCGGCCGGGCAAAGATCGAAACCGTCCTCGTCGCCGAGGTGGACGCGGATTCCGTAGAGGTAACGGTGCTCCAGCGTCTCGACGCGCACGATGCTCCGGTCGCGCGGCGGGTGGTACTCCTGAAGAAGGAGCGTGCCGTCGACGCTGTCGCCGAGCGAGGGATCCTCGGCGGCCTCGACGAGCGAGAGAAACGTATTGAAGCGGCGGATCCCGGCGCCGCTCCCGCCGATGTTCGGTTTGACGATGAGCGGGAAGCGCAGTCCCTCCGCCGCTTCCGGCAGGAGCGAGGGGTGATTGACGATGCGTGTGCGCGGACTGGCGAAGCCGAGTTGCGCGAGCAGCGACAGTTGCAAGGCCTTGCTGGTTTCAAAGCGGTAGGAGGCGGAGCCGTTGAACACGGCTACATGCTCGCGCTCCAAGTGCGCGAGGTAGTCGTGCGTGTAGAAGATCGCCGAACGGCGGCCGCGCTTCCAGGCCGAGGGGGACATGCGGTTGAAGAGAAGGGCGGGACGGGAACCGTTGTGCGGCCCTTCCCCGGGCGTGAAGCGATGCTGGCCGGCGTCGATGCGGACGTAGGGGGTCTCACGCCGGTCCAACTCGTGGAACAGTGGCCGGAACCACTGCGGGTGCTCGTAGTAAATCGCGATCGGTCTCTGGTGCGCCATCGGTCATCCTTTCTGGTTGACCCGAACGGCGTGAGGTGGGGGCTGAAAACAGAAAACCCGCGACGGCACGCCGTTGCGGGTTTGATTTCGTTCGTTGAACCTGGATCAGCTCTCGAAGAAGTCGTGCCCGCGCATGGGACACATGGGACATGCGCAGGTCATCGTCACCATCGAGAGCACGGGAAACATTGGGTGAGGCTTATACGCGAGGATGGGGCATGGGTCAAGCGCGAGAGTGCCCATTTCTTGCATACATCAGGGGGTTCGTCATGGACCATCGGCTCTCACCTGCCTTCTGGGCGCTGCGCATCGGCCTGGGGCTCGGTGCGTTCCTGGCGGGGCTGGACAAGTTCTTCAACATCCTCACCGACTGGTCGATGTACCTGAGCCCGCTGGCGACGCGTGTTCTGCCCATCAGTGGTACCGCCTTCATGCGGTGCGTCGGGGTGATCGAAATGATCGTCGGCCTGGCAATTCTTGCCGGCGTTTCACGGATCGGTGCCTACGTGTTGATGCTTTGGCTGATCGCGATCTCGATCAACCTGATCACGACGAAGTTGTTTTACGATCTCGCCGTGCGGGACATTGAGATCGCCCTGGGCGCCTTCGCTCTCGCTCGTCTGTCGGAAGTGCGTATGCTGTCGTCTGCAACAGGCTCATCGCGTGCCACCCACGCCTGAGCATCGAAAAGGAGAAACAGATGAAGAAAACAGCCCTGGTGATCCTGGCCCTCGCTCTGGCTCTGCCGCTTTCGGCAGAGACGTGGAAGAGCGTTTCCATCATGGACAGCAGTTGTTCCGCGAAGAAGGACATGGCGGACAACCCCGACGCGCACACGCGATCCTGCGCGCTGAAATGCGCGAAATCGGGGTATGGCGCGATGGTCGACGGCAAGTTCGTCAAATTCGACGCCAAGGGAAATGCAATGGCGAGCAAAGCGCTGAGCAAGTCCGACAAGACGGATCACCTTCGCGCCACGGTCACCGGCGATCTGAAGGACGGCGTCATCAACGTCTCGGCACTGAGCCTCGACTGACGGCGCGCCGGCAGAACACCGAGCGCAGGCCCCTGGTGTCGCGTCAAGATTGAAATCGACGCGACACTAGTTGGCCTGACCGGCGAGAGCTACGGAACAGACCTCGACATCGCGCATTCCGGCGAGCCCCCGGTCCTTACCCAGGATGTCGCTGAGGGCGCCGAGCATGGCTTCGGCGGTAAAGGGCTTGGCGAGGAAGTGCTTGACGTTCGTGTGCGCCGCTTTCGCGGCATTGGCGGTTCCATCCTTTCCGCTGGCGATGACGATGCGGACGCAGGGATCGATGCGGCGCATGGCGGCGATGAGCGCGGTACCGTCCATGACCGGCATCATCATGTCGGTGAGAACGACCGCGATCTCGGAGCGGTGCATGGCAAAGAGAGCGATGGCCTCCGCGCCGTCTTCCGCGGTGATGACCTTGTAGCCAAACGACTCGAGGGTCTGCCTGGTGATATCGAGAATGGCGGTCTCGTCGTCGACGATCAGGATCGTTTCGCCGTCGCCGAGGGGCAGCATCTCATCCTTCCATTTGAGGGTCGTTGCCGCGGCCTGGTCCGGGCTCGCGGGCAGGTAGACTTCGATGGAGGTCCCTTTGCCGGGCTCGCTCACGACGTCCACGAATCCGCCATGCCCGCGCACGATCCTGAGCGTAGTGGACAATCCCAGGCCAGTCCCCTTGCCGAGCTCCTTGGTGGTGAAGAAGGGCTCGAAAATCTGATCGATGACCTCTCTCGTCATGCCGGCACCGTTGTCGGCCACACGCAGCACGACATACTTCCCGGCGGCCGCGCCGCCGTGCATCGCCGCATATTGCGCGTCGAGGTCCGCATTCCTGGCGGAGAGGGAGATGCGTCCGCCGTCCGGCATGGCGTCGCGGGCATTGACGCACAGGTTCAACAACACTTGATGCATCTGCGTCGGATCGCCGACGATCGACCAGAGGTCGTTGGCGACGCCGGTCTCGAAGTGGACGTTCTTGGGGAACGTGTTCCGGGCGATGGACTGAACCTCCGCGACGACATCGTCGAGGCGCAGGGACTCGCGCGAACCGCCGGCACCGCGAGCAAACGACAGCATCTGCTGGACGAGATTCGCGCCCCGTTTCGCGCTGCTTTCGATGTTCCTGATCACCTTCAGGCTTTTCTCGTCGGGCTCGAAGCGTTTGAGCAAGGCCACGCCCATCATGATCGGCATGAGCAAATTGTTTAAGTCGTGGGCGATGCCGCCCGAGAGCGTGCCGACGCTCTCCAGACGCTGCGCGCGGAGAAACTGCTGTTCGAGCCGTTTGCGCTCCGTAATATCACTCTCGATACTGAGGATCGCTTTCGGACCGCCCTGCCCGTCCCGCATCAGGGTCCAGCGGCTGTTCACGGTCAGGATGGCGCCGGAGGACGCCTTCCTTTCCATTTCTCCACTCCACTCTCCCTCGGCGAGAACGACTCCCGTGGCAGCGTCGATGGCACCGCGGTCGGCCTCGGTCAGCTCATAGCAGTAACGTTCCATTGCCTCGGCAGCGGGCCAACCGTAGAGCCGTTCCGCCCCCTTGCTCCAGAAGCTGATTCTGTGGTCGAGATCGCGAACGATGATGGCATCACGGGCCTCGTCGATCAGGGCCGCCTGGTGGGCGAGCTTCTCTTCCGCCGCGCGCCGCTCGGAAAGGTCGGTGACCCCGCCGATCATGCGCACGGCATTGCCCGAGGCATCCCGAATCACATGGCCACGAACGAGCAGGTAGGCAACGGTGCCGTCCTTTCGTTGGTAGGGGTATTCGTCGGACCAACTGTTGCCACCCTGATCGAGAACGGTAAAGACACGGCTCATCACCCGCTCGCGGTCCTGGGGATCGATATGACTGGCCCACGATTCCGCAGTCTCAACCTCGTGGGGCAGGTAACCGAATAGAACGGTCAGACCTTCATTCCAACGCACGATGTCGGCGGCGATGTCCCAGTCCCAGATCGCGTCATTGCTGACGCGTGCCAGGATACGGAGCCGCTCCTCGCTCGCGTTGGCCTCCTCGAGCGCCTCACGAAGCTCATTGACGTCCGTACAGGTTCCCAGCCAGCTGACAATGACGCCGGCATCGTCCCGCAGGGGTAACGCCCGAACCAGCATCCAGTGATACGTGCCATCCGCGCGCCGGAGGCGATACTCGTTCTCGTACGGATTGCCGCTCTCAGTCGCCTGCTGCCAGCTTTTCAGCGCAATCGGCAAGTCGTCGGGATGAAGCGCGCGCGTCCATCCGAATCCAAGGCTCTCTTCGGATGTCATGCCCGTGTAATCAATCCACTTCTGGTTGCGATAGGCGGTCGAGCCGT
This sequence comes from Thermoanaerobaculia bacterium, assembly GCA_035482045.1. Taxonomy (GTDB): domain Bacteria; phylum Acidobacteriota; class Thermoanaerobaculia; order Gp7-AA8; family Gp7-AA8; genus JADGNZ01. The sequence continues at coordinate 105,466 of DATHRD010000015.1, read as the reverse complement.
TGGAAAACGTGATCCAGACGAGTTGAGGCATGGCCTCGGCGAGCAGGCGGAATCGCCTTTCGCTCTCCCGCACGGCCGCCTCGGCGGCTCTCTGCTCGGTGATATCGCGGATCACGACAACGGTCTGGTTTGAGGACAGCGTGACGACGCGAACTTCGAACAAGCGATCCGGGGCGGCATCGGGCGCAATCTCGAAGATCGACATCGGCTCGCCGTGTACCAACAAATCGATGGATGCCTTGAAACGCTCGAGGAAATCGGGCCGGAGAACGAAGCCGCGTCCCGAGGAATCTCCCCATTGCGGCTTCGCGCAGAACAACTCGACGAGCGGACTTGGTTTGTATTCGAGTACCGTCCCATCGAACGCGACCCTGAGAGACAAGGAAGGAGTGGCCTGCAGCATAGCCCGCGTCTGCGAGTTCGCCTGGATCAACTCCTGCGAGTTGATCTCGAATGCCCGCTCCACCAGGGCGCGACCCTCGTCGGACGCCCAGTAGGCGTCATCGACAGCCCGAATGAGCCCCATCCACGCCTCCGGAATCGAGGCGTCGATCCCGAGGTGACGCCGCATCTGCCGCTTCAAAAGGGAGTGGATTGTTCCTTTCTCAGACACGAGGCTCTCGACGTTATTCAATAGAGTCTGGGTCATCAAGTCTCCCGGAACGACGTAATCGTCATGGTCTGGTTGTGGAGAGCGCACTTTGCGTCAGGCGTGAATGGTGAGATCTCACCGTAAGAGTAGAAACCGGTCAGGGCGGCCTTCGCGCCAACGACGTCGCGCACGCCCTCCAACTCCTCCTCGGTGCGCTGCCTCAGGACCATGCGGCGTCCCACACAACTGATCAGGATGGCCAGATCGGGCTGCTGGCCCGACACGCTCACGAGGCTTGCGCGCGCCGCGCCGATCGCGCCGTCGATGAGCCGGTCGAAGTTCGCCGTCATCAGCCGCGCGTACCAGCCTTCCGGGACGTCACCGGCGAACGTCAGGCTCTGGGCCTTCTCATCGACCGCGAGGATCGTGCGAACGACGGACGAGTCATCCTCGGGATTGCGAATGCTGAGCGGAAAGAGCAGCCCCGAGCCCGGAAGGTCCCTGGCGTGGTCGCCGAGGTAGCGCTTGTAGAGATCGAGAGCCGAGAACCCGTCGAGCTCATAGAGCACGTTCCCCTCGCTTCGCGTCACCAGGCGTTCGGCGCCGAAGCTGTCCCAACCGCCGAGGGAAGCGCAACCGATTTCCAGCCGATCCCCGTAGAATCCGACCGCGGCCACCATTCTGCTGCTGACGGTCTCGCCGAAGACGACGGTCGTCTCGCCGAATGTTGTGCCGTCGCCGGAGAGTCCGCCGGAGAGAGTGACGCCCGCGGGGAGACTCTCACTGAGACCTTTCACGAGCTCGCTGCCGTTGACGTTGAGCCCATCGCTGAGAACGAAGAGATGGACGAGATCGCCTGCAGCCAGCCGCCGCGCCAGTGCCGCCCCGGCCTCGTAACTTTCTGCCGGTGTGGCAATGGGCACCGAGGCGCCGGCAATGCGCGTGGCGTCAAAGCGCACAGCGGTTACATTGACGGTGTCGTCGTAGAGCCGGCTGTCACGGATCTCTCCGGCGGTGGAGCAGCCGAGCAGTGTCGCCGAGGGGAACTGCCGCCGGATCGATTCGATCGAGTCCGGGTCCTGAAGCGAAACGCGAGACCCGAAGAGCAGAGCGAGCTGCGCCTGATAGTCCGGCTGCGGTTGTTCCGACTGAAGCCCCGCCATACGGGTCCATACAAGTTGGGTTACGTTCATCTGGTTGCTGCTCTCCTTTGGACTGCTCAGTATCAAGGGGGAGGCCACGAGCCGAGCCGTGGGTAAATCGTTGAAGGCGCGTATAGATCCACGTATCTTTGCTCGCACCGGGAGCGTCGCCAAAACGGACAAGCGTCCGGAATCCGGTCGGTCGTGATCAGGCGGGAGACGATCGCCGAGCGTCAGCCTGTCGTCACGCCGCTCGATCGCGCCTTTCTTCAGATCGTGCACCGCGCGTCCGTTTCACCCATCCTTGCAGCAAGTGCAGAACGGCTTTCACGGCCACCTCGATCATGACGATCGGTTTGGCGATGAAATCGGTCGCGCCGACCGTTTCGGAGTAGGAGCGGGTCTCGAAGTCGTTGAGAGCGGTAACGATCACGACGGGCGTCTTCGCGTTCATCCGTGTAGCCCTCAGCTTCAGGCACATGTCCAATCCGCTCATCCGCGGCATGTCCACGTCCAGAAAGATCAGGTCGAAGCGATTCTTCTCCATCACTCGCAACGCGAGTAATGGGTCTTCGAACGCGAGAGCGCGTAGGTTTGCCCGTTCCAGAGCCTTGCAAACCGCGTCTCCTGAGATCGGGTCATCGTCGAGCACGAGAATCAGCGGCGCGGCCGTCTCGGCATCCAGAGAACCGTCCTGTCGGAGCAGCATTGGGATGAAGTCGACCACCTGGCTGACCGTGCGCAGCGTCGAGCGCGTCACCTTCCGGGGATTCGTTTGCAGGTCGTCGAGCAACATCTCGAGAGAGCCGGTCATCCGCGCGATGTTCGTGAATCCGGCAAGCGTCGAATGTTTGGAGAGCTTGTGCGCCGCATTGCTGAGGTCAAGCAGCGCGGAGGCTTGTGCGGCCGGCTCGCCATGCAGCAGAATTTGAAGACGCTGGAGCTCCGCGATCAAAGGCGGAACACGGTGCCGGAAGGCCACGCGCACGTCGTTCTCATAGTCGCCGCCGTCCGGTTGGGAGGGGCGTGCGTCGAGTACCTTGCGCACTTCCTCGACCACGTGGCGCGGCGAGCACATGGCTTTGCTCAGAAGCTTGTTGGCGCCCGCCTTCTTTGCGGCCTCCACGAGCTCGCCGGCGACCGAGCTCGAAACAACCAGGACCGGGACATTGCGCAGAGTCTCGCTCGATCGGATGAACTTCAATACCTCGACGCCGTTGATCTGGGGAAGGATCAGGTCCAGCAGCACGACGTCGGGTGGATTCGCGGCGAGTTGCCGGATTGCCGAGGGGCCGTCTCCAGCCACGGAGACATCGAACCCTTCCGCCTGAAACCTGGTCTGGTAAATGCCGGCCACGAACGGGTCGTCGTCGGTAATGAGGATCTTGGTCATGCGTATGCTCCCTGGATTGCAACGCTGTTGGACTTCATATAGTCATTGAGGAAGCGGTGGACCCGCTCCATCTGCCGGTTCGTTTCCGCGTGGATTGCTGCGGCGTCACACAAATCGCCGCGCTTGGCCAACTGTTCCAGCCGCATCAGCGGCGCTGCGACCGCCGTCATGCCGCAAGTGGAGCTGGAACCGGCCAGTTTGTGGGCGAGGTGGCGAACGTCGTCCGTAGCGCCCCGCCGAATGGCCTCGTCGATACCAGCCAGCGCGTCGCCGGCCTGTTTCAATGTAGCGGCTCACCAGATCGCGAAGCTGGCCTTCATCGGACGAGGTGACGTCCAGCAGACGTTCCAGATCGACGGGACAGTCCCGCTCGGTCAGTGGGTCAATGGACGCAGCCGGATCGCCGTTCTCCCCGCACCATTGATCGAGGGCGCGCTTCAACTCCGCGGTGCTCACCGGCTTGCTCAGGTAGTCGTTCATGCCCGTGGCAAGGCATTTCTCGCGGTCGCCTTTCATGGCGTTCGCGGTCATGGCCACGATGTGGAGAGGGCGTTGTGATCCGAGTCCCGCGGCGCGTTCCTGTTCGAGCTGGCGGATCCGAGTGCTGGTCTCGTAGCCGTCGAGCTCGGGCATCATGCAATCCATGAACACCACGTCGTAGGTCTTACGCTCGACCGCGGCCAGCGCCTCCCGGCCATTGCTCACGATGTCGGCTTTGTGTCCCAGCTTGCGCAGCTGTTCGAGGACGACCATCTGATTGATCTCGTTGTCCTCGGCGACGAGGATGCGCACGTTTCGGGCGAGATCCGTACGAGAAGGATCGTTACTGGCAATGCGGGCCGGCCGGATGATCGAGCTGGTATCGCCGGAGAGCGTCGTGGCGATGCAATCAAAAAGAAGCGACTGTTTGACCGGCTTCGAAAGGCACGCGGCGATGCCGTTCTTCAGCAATGTCTCCTGGGCGGGTTGGTGCCCGAGAGAGGTGAGAACGATCAGTCGAATGTCGTCGAGGTGTGCTTCGCTCCGAATCGCGCCGGCCAACTCGATGCCGTCCATGCCGGGCATCTCCATATCCAGGATGGCCAGGTTGAATGGGTCGTTCGAGGCCGCCGCGTCACGCAGCAGTTTCAGTGCCTCTTCGCCGTTCGTGATGATCGTGCCGCGAATCTTCCAGGCCTCGATCTCACGGCTTAGGATCTCGAGATTGGTGACGTTGTCGTCGACGATCAGCACGCGGGCGCGGGATGGGTCGAACGAGAACTTCGGCGTCGCGGCCGCGGGTTGGAGCTGCTTCTTCAGGCAGACGGTGAAGTGGAAGTTCGAGCCGCGGCCGGGCTCGCTCTCGACGGCGATCTCACCGTGCATCAACCCGACGAGCTGGCGCGCGATGGCCAGACCGAGGCCGGTGCCTCCGTACCTGCGCGTCGTCGAACCGTCCGCCTGCTGGAAAGCCTGGAACAGGCGCGTCTGCGCCTCCGGGGAGATGCCGATTCCCGTGTCTTCGACTTCGAAGCGCAATGCGATGTCGGCGTCCGTCTCCGACTCCTTGCTCACCCGCATGACGACTGCGCCTTTCTCCGTGAACTTGACGGCGTTGCTGACCAGATTGTTGAGCACTTGCCGGAGGCGGGTGGAGTCACCGCGCAGACTCGTCTGAACGTCCGGTGCGACGTGGCCCACGAGCTCGATTCCTTTGGCATGGGCGCGCTCCGACATCAGATCGAGCGTGCTCTCCACTGCCTGTCTCAGGTCGAAGTCGAGCGTCTCGAACGTCAGCTTGCCCGCCTCGATTTTCGAAAAGTCGAGGATGTCGTTGATCACGGTCAGCAGCGAATCGGCGCTGGTTTGAATCGTCTCCGCGAAATGGCGCTGCTTGAGATCCAGCTCCGTGTCGAGCAACAGTTGCGTCATTCCGATCACGCCGTTCATCGGCGTGCGGATCTCGTGGCTCATGACGGCCAGGAAGCCACTCTTTGCGCGGGTGGCCGCCTCCGCCGCCTCCTTGGCCCTGACTAGCTCCTGCTCCGCGCGCTTGGGCTCAGTCATGTCGGCGGCGACCCCGAGGAAACCTTTGATGGTGCCGTCGTCGCCGGCCAGGGCCGTCACCGAGAGAAGGACCGGGAAGCGGCTTCCGTCCCTTCGCACGCAGTTCAATTCACGCTCGTCGGGTTTTCCGCGGCGCGCTTTCGCCACGAACGCCTCGAATCCCGGATCGATCGGAGTGCCGAGCTCCTCGGACAACTCGCCGGCGCGCCTCTTCACCTCGGAGACGTCATGAAGGACTGCCGGTGTGCGGCGTCCAATCATCTCTTCGGCGCGGTAGCCGAGCATCCGTTCCGCACCGGCATTGAAGAGCGTGATCGTTCCTTCGGGGTCCGTGGCAATGATGGACGAGTGCGTGGCCGCATCCATGACCGCCTGAAGCTTCGCTTTCGCGGTGCCCAATTCCGCGGTCCGCTCGATGACGCGCACTTCCAATTCGGCGTGAGCGTGCCGCAAGGCCTCCTCGGCGCACTTCTGATCGTCGATGTCCGTACAGGTGCCGACCCATTGCACGATCTTCCCTTCCTCGTCCCGAAGAGGAAAGCTTCGCCCCAGGTGCCAGCGATAGGTGTCGTCGGATGCGCGCCGGAACCGGTACTCGACTTCGTAGTCGCATCCGGTCCGGATCGACCGTTCCCACGTTTCCAGGCAGTTCTGCAGATCGTCAGGGTGCAGGACCGGCTGCCAGCCGTTGTCCCTCGTCTGCTCGAACGTCATCCCCGTGTAGGAATACCAACGCTCGTTGTAGTAGTCGAGGCTGCCGTCGGCCTTGGCCGTCCAGATGATCTGAGGCATCGTTTCGGCCAGGAAGCGGTAGCGTTGCTCGCTCTCCTGAAGCTTCACCGTGCGCTCGATGAGTTCTTCCTCGGCCCGCTTCCGTTCGGTGATGTCCGCGCGGATGGCCACGTATTGATACGGTTTGCCGGAGGCATCGAGGAAAGGAACGAGCGTCGTATCGACCCAGTAGTACGACCCATCTTTCGCGCGGTTCTTGACCTCACCCTTCCATACGCGTCCGCTGGAAATGGTCTGCCAGAGATTGCGGAAGAACTCCTTCGGATGGTAGCCAGCGTTGATGAGGCGATGGTCCTGGCCCAGCAGCTCCTCTCGCGAGTACTGCGAGATCGCGCAGAACTTGTCGTTCACGAACAGGATCTTGCCGCGCGCGTCGGTGAAGGCGACGATGGCGTGCTCGTCGAGGGCAGCCTTCACATAGTTGAGCTCGCGGCTCCGCTCATCGACGATCCGCTCCAGCTCGGCGCGCGCGTGCAGGAGCTCCTCGAGCATCGCTTTGCGCTCGGTGATGTCCGTAGCCACGCCGGTGATGCGAATAATGTCGCCCGCGGCGTCGCGGATCTGAAAGCCGCGGCTAAGGATCCAGCGCACCTCACCGTCCGGACGGGCGATGCGAAATTCGACGGAGGCGGTTGGTTCGCCATTCGGGTCAGCCAGCCCGGCGAACGAGGCATAGACACGCTCGCGCTCCTCCGGCAGGATCGCTTCCGCCCATTCGTAGGGATCGGCATAGACACCGGCCACCGGCCGGCCCCAGATGGACTCGTAAGCCGGACTGACATACTGGACCGTCTGCATGTCGGGCGACTGGATATAAAAGACGTCGTCGATGTTGTCGGCCATCTGCCGGAACTTCTCTTCGCTCTCGCGCAGCTTCCGCTCGCGCTCCTTCGTCTCCGTGATGTCGCGCATGATCGTCGACAGGAACTTCAGCTTTCCGTCGAGCCCTTTGTGAGCGATGATCACCTCCGACACGGGAATCTTTGCCCCATGGCGATCCAGTAGTGTCGTTTCGCCGCTCCAGATCCCCTCGCGTCTCGCGATCGGAACGGCATCGGTCAGAATGATCTCGGCCGCGTCTTCCGTGTAGTAGTCCGCAAACGTGCTTTGCGTGACGTCCGCGTCATCGGCGATGCCAGCCATGCGCCGTCCAGCCTGATTTACGTAGAGCACCTTTCCGGCTGGTGTGGCGATGGCCACAAAGTCCGTTGTAGCTTCCAGAATGGTGGCGAACCTCTGCTTGGCCTCTTCGGCTCGGCTCCGTTCGGCCATTTCCAGGTGCAGAGCATCGTTGGCCGCGATCGTTTGCTTGGCGCGCGCGGTTCCCCGCTGTGCCAGAAAGACGTTCAGCGCCAGCAATGTCGAGCCCAGCAGGCCGGCGAAAAGGATCGCCTTCGGGAGCGTCGTTTGTTGCTCCGCCGTGGACGAGGCTGTCGCTCGTATCGTCCGTTCCGCGCCGGCCCTTCCCTGCACGACCAACGCCTGCCAGATGCCGATCGTCATCGTAGCGGCCGCAAGCCCCACACAGATTGGCAGCCAGCGCGGTGTGTGATCACGCGGCGATACCGCCGTCCGCCACGCCAGAGAGAACACCCCCAGGCCGACCGCGCAGAATCCCGCGGCGGTGTGCAGCGCCACACGCGTGAACAGATGCCAACCGGATGCGCTCGTCAAATTCGTGGCGTGGCCGAACATCGTCAGGGTCGACCAGGCCACGGTTATGGAAGCCAGCAGAGCTGTTCCGGTCGAGGACCACTTCGGTTTCCGGAGGCATACCAGTGCCAGCGCCAACCCGACCATTGCGAAACAGAGCGCCGTGATCGGGGACATGCGTCCCGGATATGTTGTCTGCGTATTGATGAAATTCTTGACCAGGAGTTGATCGAGGCTGAAAGGAAGCCCGGGCTTGTATTCGGCAAGCGTCAGCAGTCCACATGCGGCGGCAATCGAACCGAGAATCGCGCCGATGTGGTTTCGTGACCGGGAAGCGGCTGCCACTCCCACCCCGAGGAGAACGAAACAGAGCGCCGTGTTGTACTTCATTGGCGCAAACAGGGGATGCAACTGAATGACCGCCGCCGAATGCGCGTACCAACCCACGATCACCGTTGCTCCCAGTGCGGCGCTGGCGATGCCGAGCGCGGTGGTCAGGAAGCTGGCGTTGGATGTTTCGTCTGCCGAAAGGATTCTGGTCACGTTGCTCTCCGGGCGAGAGAGCACATCAATCGGCATACCGGAACTCAAAATGCGCTAAGCGCAGCGTACAGAATACTTACAAGCTTCGAGCCCAATTTGAGGTTGCGGAATCCAGGACATCCGTGCTGAATCCGGACACTCGCCAGGCCGGAGTGTCCGCGCAACCATCGCGTTCCCTATTTCTTCATCCCTTCCGCCCACGCCACCGAGAACCACAAAGCGGCGTCGGGGCGTTGGGACCATCGGCGGTAGTCGTCCATGACGCGGTCGAAGGCGCCGGCGTCGAAGAGGCGCATCGACGTGATGGTTTCGCGGGCGGTGCGGACGACGCCGGCCATGTTGTCGGCCAGCGTTGGAAAGGTCTCCATTCCGGCGCAGCCGCCGAAGAAGATCCAGGTGTTTCGCACCGGTTTGGCGCCCGCTTCGTGCAGCAGTTGAACGAGGCGTCTGCCGACGTGCGGATCGTTGCCGATGCGGTCGTAGGCGCGCATGTAGGCATCCCAGAGGCTCATCCAGCCGGGCGGTTCGGGCCAGAGACGCATGACGCCGTGGTCGTCGTCGGCCAGAACGATGCGGCCGCCGGGACGGACGGCCTGCACCATCGATCGGACCGCGCGAAGCGGATCGGGGATGTGCTCTAGCAGAAAACGGGTATGGGCGACGTCGAACGTCCCCCACTCGTCGCCGAGGTCGAGATTCAACGCATCGCCGGCGCGGAATTCGGCCAGGGCCGCCTCGCCGTCATTGGCCGCGAGCCGCTTCGCGGCGGCGCGTTGCTCCTCGTTGTATTCGATGCCGACGACATGCCCGTCCGGCACCGCCCGCGCCATCGTTCGGGTGAACTGTCCCAGGCCGGAGCCGAGATCGAGGATGCACTCGTCGCCACGCAAGTGCATCTCACCCAGCATGGCCGTGTTGAGCAGAACGTCGTTCATGAGCGACAGGCGACGCTGCTCGTCGTCGTCCGTGCCGTGGATGTAGGTCGACATTTACAAGACATCCTCCACGGGAAACCCGGCGTCGATCCAGCCGTCCAGCCCTCCGGCAAGCGGTCGGACCTTTGTGTAACCCTTGTCGATGAGCTTGCGCGCCACACGGGCGGCCGAGGCCTCGTTTGGTCACGTGCAGTAGAGCACCACCTCCTGATGGGGTGCCAGATCGCCGAGGTGTGTGTCGATATCCTCCATCTGCATCAGGATGGCCTTGGGGATGGCGCGCGGGTTGTGCTTGCGCGCGCCTGCGGAACGGACGTCGAGAACGACCGTCACCTCGCCGCGGTCGAGCATCTCCTTGAGCTCATGCGGCTGGATGCGGGCTAGGCGAAGTTGCTTGAGGAAGTTGACGCGCTGGGCCCACTTGACGGCGATGACGAGCGACAGCAAGCAGGCCACGACGAGGAGTGCCCATCCGCCCAGGCTTTCCAGCATGGCCAGCAGGCGATCGATCGCGCGGTGAAAGGCACGCCCGGCGACAACGGCGCTCCCGGCCCAGAGCAGCGCTCCTATGCCGTCGTAGACGACGAATGCGAGCGTGCCGCGCCCCGCCGCGCCCGCGAGCGGCGGCGCGACGGTGGAAAATCCCGGGATGAATTTCGCGATGAGAAGCGACTTGAGTCCCCACCTCTCGAAGCGTGCCTCGGTGTCGCGCACGCAGGAGTCCGGCGAGAGGGAGATGCGGCAAAGGACCCGCAGAATCCGGTACCCGTAGCGCCTGCCCAGAAGAAACCAGACGTAGTCGGCAATGAGCGACGCCAGGAGCGCCGCCAGCAACACGTCCGTCGACGACATCTTGCCATCGCGCGACAGAGCACCCGCCACGATCAGCGCCGGAGCGGCGGGCACCGGCGCCCCAAGCTGCTCGAGCAGCACGTTGATGAAGATCAACGGGATGCCGTAGAGGAGGACGTAGTGGACGAGTGAGGTCATTGTGTGGCGGTTGTCGGTTGTCGGTTGTCGGCAGTCGGGGGTCGGAGCGGTTACGCAGGTCGCTGGGTTGCTAGGTTACTGAGTTGCTGGGGGTGCTGACATTACGGCAACCGAGTAACCCAGCAACCTAACCTTGTAACTCAGCAGCCTTGTAACCCAGTAGCCTGCGTATTCTCTACGACCCCGGAGCCCCGACCCCCGACTCCCGACTCCCGACTCCCGACCCCGGCACCTAACCAAATCACCCACTTCGAGTCTAATCATTCCGGGATGGAAATGACGACCGACGTTGCGGTGGTAAGCCGGGCCCGATCCGGTGATGCCGACGCGTTCCGGCAACTGGTCGAGCGTCATTCCAAAATGACCTTTCGGGTGGCCTATCGCATGACCGGAAATGAACAGGATGCCGACGACGTGGTGCAGGAGACGTTTCTTCGCGCCTACCGCCAGCTCGAGCACTTCGAGGAGCGGGCCGACTTCGGCACGTGGCTGCACCGCATCGCCGTCAACTGCTCGCTCGACCTGCTTCGGGCCCGGAGCCGGGCGGACCGGAACTACGGCGGGGATCTCGAATCGGCGGAGCTGGCGGGCATGGCAAGAAGCGAACCGCAGCAGGATCGCCTGCTCATGTCCGCCGATCTGCAGAAGCAGGTCACCGCGGCGATGGGACGCCTCAGCAGCAACGAGCGGACGGCCTTTGTTCTCCGCCACTTCGAAGGAATGCCGGTCGAGGAGATCGGCGAGACGCTGGGCATTCAAGTCAATGCCGCAAAACACACGATCTTCCGCGCCGTGCGCAAGCTGCGCGAGTCGCTGGAACCGTTTGTGAGGCCGACACCATGCAACACCTGACAGAAGAACAGTTGATCGCGCACTACTACCACGACGGTGACGCCGCCGTCACCGAGTCGCACCTCGACTCGTGCGACGAATGCCGCGCGCATTTCGAGACGCTTCGCAACGTGCTCGCCCTGATCGATCAGCTCCCGATTCCGGAGCGTAGCGATGCCTACGGCGAGGCAGTCTGGAACCGGTTGCGCTGGAAGATGGGCAAAACGGGGGATGCGTTTTCGAACTCGTCTGGGACGACGGTCGGACTGAACACTCCGACGCACGTTCGTAGGCGTTCGGCCTACGGTTGGGTTACCGCGATCGCGGCGGCGGTGGCCATCGCCTTCCTCGGCGGGGTGTTGTGGCACGCCCGGACGCAGCAGATCGCACGTCCGCAAACCGTGATGGCGCGCTCGGCGCAGCCAGGCCCCGTGCAGCAGGCGGCCGCCGAATCGGCATCGAGAGACCGGCTCCTCCTCGTCGTCGTCGGCGATCACCTCGACAACTCAGAACGGATGCTGCTCGAGCTCACGAACGCCGACCCGAAACACTCCCTCGACGTCTCCTCGGAGAGCAAACGCGCCGGGGAGCTCGTGGCTACGAATCGCATTTACCGGCAAACAGCCGCGCGGAGGGGCGAGACGCGTATCGCTTCCCTGCTCTCGGATCTCGAGCCGGTCCTCGTCGAGCTGTCGCATGCAGGCTCGACTCTTTCGCCCGACGAAATCGCCGCGCTGCAGAAGCGCATCGACTCGAAAGGACTCCTCTTCAAGGTGCGCGTCGTCAGCGCACAGGTGGGCGGCCAGGAAGCCCCCGCCAAAGCCCCGCGGAAAGGAATGGATTCGCTATGAAATCAAGACTGCTGTTCACGCTCGCCGCCGCCCTGGTCGCATTTGCGCCGGCGGTGCATGCCAACTGGAAGCCCGATTCGAACACGACGATCGTCGTGCAGGATGACGACGACGACCGCGCCACTCGCGACAGCGATCGCGCCGAGCGAAAGACGGACACGGAGGAAAGGCTGTACGACTCCGCCACCGACGCGCTCGACGATCACCAATGGACCCGCGCCGCCTCGCTCTTCCGCAAGGTGGCGGAGATGAAGCTGGCTCACGCGGACGCCTCGCTCTACTGGCTGGCCTACGCGGAAGGAAAGATGGGCGCGCGCTCGGAGGCGCTCACCACACTGTTGCAGCTCCAGAAGTCCTATCCGAAATCGAAGTGGGTCGGGGACGGGAAGACGCTGGAGGTTGAGATCCGCCAGTCGGCCGGACAACAGTTCGAGCCGGAGCACGTCGGCGATGAAGACGTGAAGCTGATGGCCATCAACGGCCTGATGACCAGCGATCAGGAACGAGCCGTGCCGATCCTGGAAGGCATCCTCTCCGGCAATCAACCATTGAAGATGAAGGAGCGCGCTCTCTTCGTCCTCAGCCAATCGTCCTCGCCCCACGCGCTCGAAATCGTCGTCCGCACGGCCAAGAGCGGGCCGCCCGATCTCCGCGACCGCGCCGTCCGCTACCTCGGCATCATGGGCGGCGAACGCAACCGCGCCGTCCTGACCGATGTCTACAACTCCACGAGCGACATCTCCGTGAAGAAGTCGGTGCTGCGGTCCTACATGATCGCCGGCGACCGCACCCGCCTTCTGGCCCTGGCAAAGGGCGAACCGAGTGCCGAGCTGCGCGCCGATGCGGTGATGCAGCTCGGCGTGATCGGCGCGCGCGACGAGCTGACCGCTCTGTACAACGCGGAGCCGTCCGTCGAGGTGCGCAAGAAGATCCTTCAGGCCATGTTCATCGGCGGCAATTCCGCGAAGCTCGCCGAGATCGCGCGCAATGAGAAAGTCCTGGAGTTGAAGGTCACCGCGATCCGCAACCTGGGCCTCCTCGGCGGCGGAGAAGGACAGAGCGACACCCCCCCGGCGCCTCCGACACCTCCGCCCCCTCCTGGTGTCAGTCAGGTTCCTCCTCCACCACCGCCACCTCCCGGAAGACCAGTCCACTCGGGCGAGCTCCTGCTGTCGCTCTACAACTCCGACACGCGACCGGAGGTGCGCAAGGCCGTGATCGAGGCGTTGTTCGTTCAAGGCAACGCCCGGACGCTGATCAGCCTTGCCCGCACCGAAAAGGATCCGGGGATGAAGCGGACAATCATCCAGACTCTGTCTGTCATGCGCTCGAAAGAAGCGACGGACTATCTGATGGAGTTTTTGAAGTAGCGCGGTTTCCGCGGTCTCGGGGTTGCGCGGTCTCGCGGCGGAAACTGCGAGACCTCGCGACTTCGAGACCACGCGACCCGGGAACACACACCCCGCTCACCGGCTCACATTCGGATTCCCACGAAGACAAAACCGCAGCGGCCACTCCGCCGCTTCGCCTGAGTTCTCCACTCCGATGCGGCGACTAACGGCGATGTCCTCCTCGCGAATCTCGGTATCGCGCGGCGCGAGCCAGAGCGTTTTGCCATCGAGCGGCGCGCCGTCGATCGATTTGTCGATGGCCAGGGCGGAGCAGAGTTTTCCGGGGCCGTTCATCAGGTCGCGGTCTCGTTTTGCTTTCGGCCGCCGCCCGCGCATGGTTTCGATGCCGCGCAGCGGTTCCGCGGCCCGGAGCAGCACGGCCTCGGCGATGTCAGATTCCTGGGTGACGACGTTCACGCACCAGTGCATCCCGTACGTGAAGTAGACGTAGGCATGTCCGCCTTCGAGGTACATTGACTCGTTGCGTGGGCTGCGCAAACCGCGCCGGGCGTGACTGGCGGAATCGTTTGCGCCGAGGTAGGCCTCCACTTCCACCAGTCGCGCGGCGAGCAGCTCGCGGCCCAGGCGGCGCCAGAGGACGCAGCCGAGAAGAGCGCGCGCCACCGTCACCGTGTCGTGCAGGTAGAACGCGCGCGGCAATTTCGCGGTCATTGCAAGGGAAGAGCGCGATTCGCGGCGCGGCGGTCGAGCTGATCCTCGCGGACGTGGCGGCCGAGCAACCGAATGAGATCGCCATGGACGCCGGGCGGCGCGCCTACGATATTGCCTCGATCCAGCCACCGCCCGCCTCCGGAGAAGTCGGTGAATACGCCTCCGGCCTCGGTGACGACGAGCGATCCCGCGGCGATGTCCCACGGCGAGAGGTGAAGCTCGAAGAAACCGTCGAAGATGCCGGCGGCGGTGTAGGCGAGATCGAGCGCCGCCGATCCGGCGCGGCGCACGCCCTTGGCCACACTGATTACTTCCTGGAAGATCGCGCAGTAGACCCCGACGAACTGTTGGGCGCGAAAGGGAAAGCCGGTGGCAAGGAACGAACCGTCGAGCGTCTTCTGATTCGAGACGTGCATCCGATCGCCGTTCCGAAACGCGCCCGCGCCGCGCTCGGCGGTAAAAAAGAGATCGCGTAGCGGCTCGTAGACGACGCCCGCGGTGATCTCGTCGCCGGTCTTGAGGCCGATCGAAATCGACCAGACGGGGAAGTGCTGCAGGTAATTGGAGGTGCCGTCGAGCGGATCGATGATCCACGTCCGTCCGCTCGTCCCCTCGGCGCTGATCCCGCCTTCCTCCCCGAGGATGGCGTCATCGTGCCGGTGCTCACCGATGAACGCGACGATGGCCGCCTCGCTCTCGCGATCCGCCCGGGAAACCCAGTCGTTGCGCGACTTCAAATCAGCATCTTCTTTCCCAAGCTGTTCCCAATGCTTCAGCAGGATCACGGCGCCGAGACGCGCGGCCTCCATCCCTAGTTCGACGTCATTCATGTGAGTTGATTCTATCCGGGGGTCGGGAGTCGGGGGTCGGGAGTCGGGGGTCGGGGGTCGGGGGTCGGGGGTCGGAGCGGGGGTCGCGCGTGACAAGTGGATTAGTGGATTAGGAACTCGTTCTGATCCACTAATCCACTTCAGTTCTCCGACTCCCCACCCCCGACCCCCGACGCCCTCCCGATGCTATCCTCCAACGAGGTCCAGTCCATGCCACCCCAGACGATTTCGCACTATCGCGTCGGACGGCTCATAGGCGCCGGCGGAATGGGCGAGGTCTATCTCGCCGAGGATGAGACGCTCAACCGCAAAGTGGCGCTTAAGCTCCTGCCCGTGCGCTTCACGCGGGACGAAGAGCGCGTGCGGCGGTTCCAGCGCGAGGCGCGCGCGGCCTCGGCGCTCAATCACCCAAACATCATCACCATCTACGAGATCGGACACGACGACTCCGTACACTTCATCGCCATTGAATACATCGAAGGTGAAACGCTGCGCGAACGGATGGCCGCGCGGCGGCTCACCATCGGCGAGATGTTCGACGTGGCCAGCGGCGTGACCAGCGCGCTCGCGGCGGCGCACGACGCCGGCATCATTCATCGTGATATCAAGCCGGAGAACATCATGCTCCGGCCCGATGGCCTGGTGAAGGTGCTCGACTTCGGCCTGGCCAAATTGGCCGAGCCGGAATCCGCACTGAATGACAGCTCCACCGGCTCGGTGATGGGAACGCTGCTCTACATCTCGCCCGAACAGGCCCGCAACCAGCAGCCCGACGCACGCTCCGATCTCTATTCGCTCGGCGCCGTGATGTACGAGATGGTCACGGGCCGGCCGCCGGCAAGGGGCGACAACTTCATCGACATCGCCTTCGCCATCGCCAACGAGGTACCGAAGCCACCCTCGCACTACGTCAGTGGCGTGCCGCCAGAGCTCGATCAGATCATTCTGAAACTGCTGGAGAAGGATCGCGGCAATCGCTACGCCTCGGCGCGCCAGCTCCTCGGCGATCTGAACACCCTGCGCCGCGAGCTGGAGTTCGAGAACAAGCTCAATTCCCTGGAGATGCACCGCCACGTCTCCATGCCGGGATTTGAGCAGCAGCCGACCATGCAGATGACGTTTCCGATCTCCGCGGGGCGCGGAATTCGCCGTCTGTTCCGCGATGTGCGCGTCCTCGTCGTGATGGCGATCGTCATCGCGGCACTCATCGCGGCGGCCGCCTACACGATCGTGAGGAGCAACCTCTTCGCCGACAGGATCGACAGCGTGGCCGTGCTGCCATTCGTCAACGCATCCGGAAATCCGAACAGCGAGTATCTGAGCGACGGCCTGTCCGACAGCATCATGGATTCGTTGTCGCAACTGCCGGAGCTGCAGGTCGTGGCCCGCAGCACGGTGTTTCGATACAAGGGAAAGAACACCGATCCGCTCGCCGTTGGCCGCGAGCTGCACGTCCGTGGCGTGGTGACGGGACGGCTGATCCAGCGCGGCAACACCATCGTCGTCCGTGCGACGCTGACGGATGTGAAGCGCGGCACGCAGGTATGGGGGCAGCAATACGACCGCAACCTTTCGGACGTCGTGGAACTACAGAAGGACCTCTCCGAGGAGATCTCGTCACAGCTTCAGCCGCACTTGACCGGCGAAGAGCGGAAGATGATGAGCCGCCGGCGACCGGAGAGCAACGAGGCCTTCCAGTTCTACCTGAAGGGCCGCTATTTTTCGTCGAAGTTCAACGACGAGGAGGCCATCCGCAAAGGGATCGGCTACTTCAATCAGTCCATTGAGCGTGATCCCACGTACGCGCTGGCCTACGCGGGGCTGGCGTCCGCGTACTTCTATCTTTCGAATCTCTTCATGCCCCCGCGGGAAGCGATGCCGCGCGTACGGGAAGCGGCGGAACGCGCCCTGGCGCTCGACGATTCGCTGGCGCAGGCACACACGTGCATGGCGCTGGCGCTGGTCTGGTACGACTGGGACTTCGCCAAGGGCGAGAGGGAGTTCCGGCGGGCGATCGCCCTGAATGCGAATGACGCCTATTCGCACGAGATGTACGGCGACTTTCTCGCAGCAATGGGCCGTTTCGACGAAGCGCTGATGGAGAAGCGCCGTGCCGAGCAGCTCGACCCTCTCTCGGTGACGGCGAGCTGGGACGTCGGCCGGACGCTGTTTTACGCCGGCCGCTATGAGGATGCCGTCGAGCAGGCCAAACACACTCTGGACCTCGACCCGACCTTCCCGTACGTCTATTACCTCCAGGCGCAGATCGAGTATCGCAAAGGCAATCTTCCGCAGGCGTTGACGCTGATGCAGCGCTCCATGGAGCTCGGCGGCCATACACAACTCCTCATCACGATGTGGGGCATGATGAACGCCCGCGCAGGCAACCGCGACGAGGCATTGCGAGCGATCGCCGAGCTTCGTGCCCGCTCGGCCGGAACCTACACGCTCCCCCTGTTCCTGGCCCGCATCTATGCGGCGCTCGGCAACAACGACGAGGCGATGAAGAACCTCGAGCAGATGTACAACGACCGCTCCGAGTCCGCGGTCTGGCTGAACGTGGACATCTCCCTCGAACCGCTGCGCAAAGATCCACGCTTCATCGCATTGATCCGGAAAGTGGGGTTGACGGTGTGATGCCAATTTACTGGCAACCCGGAACCTGCTGCCTCAGAATATCCCTGGCCGGCGCGAGATAGACCGCGCGGTCCGCGAATGGCACATTCTGGATCGCGGCCAGCCAGGAGTCATCGAACTGGCTCGGATGGCGCTCCATATCCTGCGTAATCTCGGACCATGCAGGCGTCTGCGTCGACGTGAGGATCTCGTTGGCGTCGAACCGCTGGAGCCCTGCGACTGCGGGCGCGAAACTGAAGACCGTCGGATCGAATGCGAACGTGACACGGGTCTCGAGAAGATCGACATCCGGTTCGTAGGACAACAGTTTCACGGCATCGAGGACGATGGCACCTGTCTCCATATGGTCGGGATGGCAGGTCGTTCCGTGCCGCGGGTCGAACGTGAGCACCAGACTCGGATGGAAGGCTTCGATGTAATGAGCCACGGTCGTCACGACGTCCGGAGCATCGCCCGATGTTGTCCGCCAAACCGGTTTGTCGACACCGGCGGTATTCGGATACGAGAGCAGAATCAGGCCTGCCTTGAAGTACTGCGAAGCGGAACCGGCCTCGGCGCTTCGAACGGATGCGATATCAGGATGGCATCCGTTCAAAAGCAGGCAATCGCCGCCCTCACCTCTCGTGAGGATGAGGAACGCACACCTCACCCCCTCCTGGCGGCACACTTTCCCAGCAGTGGTGCGACGATCGCTTCGTCATCGGGATGCGCGGCGATCCAGATGACGGAGACCGGAGTGGCCACGTCGCTCGGGTGCGGAACGGCACGCAGGCGCGCGGTCTCTGAGGCTGTGAAACCGGCGAACAGGAGCGACATTGTCAGCAGCAGTGGCATGCTATTGGTACGGATGCGGGCTGCATGCCGTCCGCATGCAGGCGGGAGGTCAGGCTCAAATCGGTTACGACTGCTCGATGTCCGGGAGCAAGGCGGACAAATCGCGCGCTCCGTGAACGAATGCGACGATCGTCACCGTCTTGGCGTGGATGCGATAGATCAGTCGATAGCGCCCGACGAATAGCTCTCGTATGATGGTGTCCCCGTATTCTGGAACGACACGCCCGCGCTCAGGAAACTGAGATAGAGAATTTGCCGCGCTCTCAGCTTTGGTAATCAGCGCGGCGGCATAGCTTGGTGAGTCCTTCGCGATGTATTCCGCCGCTTCCGCAACGGAAGATATCGCCCCATCCGTCCAACCTATCGTATACGCCACGGATCGAGCCTGCGCATCGCCTCTTCATGGGTAATGACGCGACCAGCACCTATGTCCGCGAGACCTTGCTCAACCTTCTGACGGACGTAGATGTGGTACTGAATATCCTCGAGCGAAGCGGTGTCCGGGAGAACTTCCAGGATCTTCTGAACCTGTTCTTTTGCCGTTTCCATGCAGTTCGGATTCTACGCTCCTGAGGCCAATCCTCATCATCGGGGTAGGGAAATCCCCCTTTCAATCCTCACCTGATTGATGCCCATGCGTGGCTCATCCCGTCGCGAGCGGCCTGCGATCGCGATCGATCTTCGTGCATTCGAGTGGGATCGCGCCCTCATCGCGACGCTGCGTCATTCGACGCTGCCGTGGCTGGATGGCTTCACGCCGGCGATTTCTCTGGAGGCCACACCGCTGGCCGAGGCGAGGGAGCTCGGCGCGAGGGACCAGTTGTCGCTCGTGGCGCAGTTCGCGGCGCACCAGGCGTTGCTGCACTTCGCCGGCTTCTCCGATGCGGAGCATGACCCGGCCGAGTGGGCAGTGGTGCGAAAGCGGGGCAACGACTGCCGTCTCGTACGCATCAGCGCGCGAGTGGTGGCCGATGAGGCGCCACCGACGCTGACGGTGATTCAGCAGTTCGTCGAAGCGGTCGGTGCCCCGCCGATCGAGGCGCTACGGCAATCGTGGGGGCGCGCGGAATCGGTCTACCTGGAGATCGACGCCCGTTTGCGCGGCGACGCGGCCGCCGATCTTCGCTGGATGCGCCACGCGGCATGGGGTGAGATCGCATCACCGGGGCCGCAAGCGCTCGACGAACTGCTGCGTGGAGACATCCGGCGCTTCCGAGGCGGCAGCGCGATCGACGGCATCCGCGCCGCGGCAGCACTGGGAGGCGAGCGGGTATTCGAGATCGGAGTCGATGCCTCGCCGCTGCAGCGCTACTCCGCCATCAGCGCTCTTGCGGTTATCGCCGGACCGCTGGGCACGCGCGGGGAAAGTGCGATCGCGGAGCGTGTCGTCGAGGCCGCGGCGAATCAGCGGCTGATCTTTGCCATCACCAATCGCGATCGGTTCGACTCGGCATCCGCTCGGGTGATTGAGACGATCGAGGCGGCAGATGCCGGTGTCTGGATCGCGGCTGACCGCGGAGACGTTGATCTGCCGCCGTCGAGCTTCTTCGTCGTCGCGCCGTTCCTCAGCGCCCGGCGCGAAGTGAACGCCCGCATCGAGGGGCGGGCCTGGATCGAGGCATTCGTCGAGTCGGATGCCTATCCGCATTTTCTCGACACCGGCAGCCTCCCTGACGACGAGCACGTACCGGCGCTGGCGTCGCTGCCAGAGCCGCTCCGATCCTATATCGCAGCCATTGCCCTTCTGGGAAGACGCTCACGTCTCGACGTCGCGTCAGCGTTCTTCCGACAGCTCATGTTTGGCGGAGCGGTGGAGGAGCTCGCCGTCGACGGGATCACGTCGATCGAAGAAGGCCATCTTGTCTTTGCCTCCGAGGGGGTACGCACCGCCGCGAAGCGACTGATTCCGTCGTCCTCCCAGCCAATGCTCTGCCGTGTCGCAGCGGAAGTCCTGCTGGAGACGACCAGCGACCTGGCCGCGGCGGCTTCGCTGCTGATCGATGCCGGCGATGCACGTGCCGCGGCGGCGCTTCTCGAACGGGCCACGGCTCATGAGTCGCTGCCGGTACTGCGAACCATCCCTCGCCATGCGCTGACACCAACGCTCGCGGAGACGCTCGCCTCCGCTTTGATCGATGACGGGCGGTATCGGGACGCGCGCGAGGTGGCACAGGTCGCGGCCGGCGACGCGCGCGAGTTGATACTTGCCAGGATCGAGCGGCGCATGGGCGACTACGGCTCCGCGCTTGCCCGCGTCGAACGGATCTCCGTACGGGCATTCGATGCGGAGATTCTCCGCGCTGACCTTCTCTACCTGGAGTCCCAATACGGCGAGATGCGTAGCGCGCTCGCAACGTGTACGCCCTCGACCGATGACGAACGGGTGCGGCTGGCTTACCTGCGAGCACTGCTCGCATTCGAGATGGGTGAAACGAGCGCGGATGAGCTTCCCTCCGGGCACTATCTCGCGGCGCGTCTGGCCACGTACCTCGACGCATCGCGTCACGACCTCAAGGCCGCGGCGCAGCATGCGGGCGAATCGCTCGATCGTGCCCGATCGGTCGTCGAGCGGATCGATGCGGCGCTCGATCGCATCTATGTTCTTTTTACCGCAGGCGCCTGGCCGGAAGCGCGTGATGAGGCCCTGGGCACGCTGGCGCTCGTCGAGGAAACGCAGGGTGACCGCGCGGCCGGCGGCATCCTCTTCATCCTGACCTATCTCGCCGCCGACGACGGGCATTGGGCACTGGCCACGCAGCGCCTTCACCGCCTGAGGCACTTCTACCGCGGCACCGGCGACGCACGACGCCTCCGCGAGCTCGATCTCCTGGCGGCACACCTCGACTTCTCGCGAGGCCGCTTCGCGGACGCCGCCCGCGCCGCTCAGGCCATCATCGAGACCGACCTCGCACCCCAGATACGGGAAGCCGCGGCGTTGATCCTTGATGAGATCGACTGGATCGAAGGCCGCGACACATCGCTCCGCTCCACTGGTCGCTCCGGAAACGTTGAGCTGACGACGCGTCATGAGGCAATGCGCATTCGCCGTGACGGTGGCAAGGCCGGCCTGAGCGGCGCCACGACCGGCTCGCAGAAACTGAAGCTCTTCCGCGATGCCCTCGGCCGCGGCGACGCCGACCTTGCCGAATCGCTGGCCACGGAGATGAAGATCGAGCTGCCGAAACGCGAAGCGACGGCGTCGTCGCTGGAGCTTCGCTTCCTCCGCGAGGCGGCGATGCGCGAGTTCCCGTTCGACGCACGCGATTTCGGTTCCACGGCGTGGCGTTTCGCCACGCGCAACCGCCTGGGGCAGTGGCACGAGATCGGGTCGCTTCCCGCCCTCACGGCCGCGGACCTCGATCTCATCGCTGCCGCCGGCAAGAGGGACTGGGTGGTCTGCAGCGATCGCGAGGTTCTCTTCGTCGACGGCATCAGCGGCTGGCCGCCGGAATCGCGCGATGCGTTGGCGGCGCTCTTCCGCACCCGTGCCGAGCTTTCACGCATGCGCCGCGTCATCGAACAGAACGAGACCGTGACATTGGCGAAGAGCGAAGTTATCGACGGGATCGTTGGCGACTCAGCGGCGATGCGCGAGATCTTCAACCTCGTCACGCGCGTCGCGCGCCGCGATGTGCCTGTCTGCATTCTCGGCGAGTCGGGCACCGGCAAGGAGCTGGTCGCGCGCGCCGTCCATCGCCATTCGCCGAGGCGTGGCAAGTCCTTTACGGCGGTCAATTGCGCCGCGCTGCCGGAGAACCTGATCGAGAGCGAGCTGTTCGGCCACATGCGTGGCGCATTCACCGGCGCGGACCGCGACCGCGCCGGGCTGATCGAGATGAGCGACGGCGGAACGCTCTTCCTCGACGAAATCGGAGAGATGCCCCTTTCCGCGCAGGCCAAGCTCCTTCGTTTCCTCCAGGAAGGGGAGTTCCGGCGCGTGGGCGACACGGTCAACCGTTCTGCTGACGTTCGCATCGTCAGCGCCACGAACCGCAAACTCGAATCCGCGGTGGAAGACGGCCACTTCCGCGAGGATCTCTATTACCGCATCGGCGGGATCGAGATCGCCCTTCCGCCGCTTCGTGAACGCACGCCCGACATTCCGCTGCTGGCGGCGCACTTCCTGGCGAAGGAGAAGGAGAAGAGCCGGGGCGGACCGGCGACGCTGACCGCCGACGCGGAGTCGGTGTTTCTGACCTACCGCTGGCCGGGCAACGTGCGCGAACTGCAGAACACGATCCGCGGCGCGCACGCGCTGGCCGGCGAGGCCTCGGCGATCGACCTCGAGCATCTTCCGGAGCGGATGCGAAGCGCCGTCGTCCGCACCGGCGGCGGCGTCAGCTCGTACCAGGACGCCGTGACCCGCTTCCGCAGGGAGCTGATCGAGAAGTCGCTCCTGCAGGCCAACGGAAATCAGAACCGCGCAGCCGCGTCGCTGAACATGTCCCGCCAGGCGCTTGCCTACCAGATCCGTGAGCTCGGCATTCTCGTGCGGCCCACGCGGTAGGTGATCGTCCGGACTACTCTTTCAGCTCGACATTCCAGTACGCCTCATCCAGAAAGTTTTTCCAGATGTCGGGGAAGTTCCTTCCCTGAAGGCGATGCAGCGGGTGCCACTTCGGGCGCACCGGCTGCCGCTTGAGCTGCAGGCCGGTCTCGGTGAGCAGCTTGTTCCCCTTCTTCACATTACACGGCAGGCAGGCGCAGACGACGTTCTCCCACGTCGACTTGCCGCCGCGCGAGATAGGAACGACGTGGTCGAGCGACAGCTCTGACGACGAGAACTTCTTGCCGCAGTACTGGCAGCGGTTGCCGTCGCGCAGATAGATGTTGCCGCGCGAGAACTTGACCTCCTGCCGAGGCAGCCGGTCGAAGACCAGAAGCTGAACCACGTGAGGGATGAGGATGTTGCGGCTGGGCGTGCGGACGAAGTGGTCATCGCCCTGAACCGGGATGTCGGCCCAGTTCTCGAAGTCGTAGGTCCGGTACTCGGAGTCGACGGCTTTGACCTGCCCTTTGTACAACAGGGTCAGCGCCCGGCGGGCAGATGTTATCTGCACTGCCTGGAAGACCCTGTTAAGGACGAGCACGTGACCGTCGAGCATAGTTCCCACTCGTAACGCCTCGTGGAGCCGGGGTTGTTTCCATCTCTGGCCGCCTCTTCGAGGGCTGAGCGAAGACATCATACACGGGCGCCCAAAGGTCCCGGGAGCCCGCGCCCTGGAAGGCCGCTACTCAGCCGTTGAAGGAGCTCTGCTGACCGGCCGAGCCCGGTATCGGTTGAAAAAAGCCCTCAATTGAGAGATAGTTAACCCCTGAGTCGATTCTGAATAAGCTCTGCGGAGCGCATTCCGGGTGTGGTTTTTGGGAGGCATGTATGCGCGTTTTGTCACGGCTCGCCCTGGTTGTCCTCGTAGCCGCCGTCCTTTCCGCTCCGGCGGCAATCGCCGATCAATATCAGGCGACCTGCCCTCTCACGCTGGTCGCGACCAATTCTCCGGCGACCGCGTTCTACGAGTCCCCGCACGGAGTTTTCCGCTTCGGGTCGCAGGTGTTCGGCCTTCGGGGTCAGACGTTGACGACCTACACCGTCACCGATCTCGGCGATATGGAGGTCGCCCGCGAGGACTTCATCGGGTCGCTGGCCGCTCGCGAAACGAAGGGCGGAGTGGCGTTCAACGCCGGCATTCTCTACATCAGCAGCGAGGCGGGTCTCGAGATCTACGATCTGCGCAACGTCCGCGCCGGCGGAACCGCACCGATCCTCATCTCCAGGACGTCAGGGCTGCGCTACCACCGTCTGGCCATCAACGGTACGACGCTGGCCGCTCTTTACCCCGCCACCGACCTGCCGTGCTCCGCGAACGGCGCGATCGGACCCATCCAAAGCTGCTTCAACACGGTTGATATTTACGATGTCTCCAACCCGGCGGCGCCGACTCGGGTCAGTTCATTGACGACCTACCTGAGTCCCTTGGGCGGCTTCAACGACGTCGCGTTCAACTTCGGGTATCTGATCGCCACCGCGAACGGCGGCACGGTCGCCTACGACGTCACGAATCCAGCCACTCCTGTCTTCGTCGCCGGCACGCAGACATCCGGCACATTTCTCATCAGCAACGGCTCGAACCTCCTCGCCATCGGCAATCCCAACGTGATCATCACCTACATCATCATTCCGACGGGCTTCTCCTTCTTCAGTCCCTTCACGTACCACACGACCGCGACTCTTCAGACCGATCGCTCAAACCCGATCATCTTCCATCCCCAGGGGACGTTCGACATGTCCAGTGGACGCCTCATCACGATGATCGACGAGCTCGATTATCAGACGCTGCAGCCGGCCCGGACGATCGCGTTCGACGTCTTCGACTACGCCACAGCGATGCTGGAGGGAAGCGACCCGCGGCAGTACGAGCAGGTCTCGTATACCCAGGGCGATGAAGTGAAGTGGAACCCGCTCGAGGTCGGCTCGCTCGTTTACGTCGTCGGCGAACTGACGGGAACGCAGACCTACGGCGCCTGCGGACTGATGACCGGTAATATCGAATTTGACTCGATCGCAGGAACAGTCTGCGGCGGTTCCGAGATTCACGGATGGGTCACGGGAACGCTGAAGATCACGAATGTCGAGCTGTTCCTCGACGGCGGATCGCTCGGCTCAGCCTCGCTCTCCGGGCCGCCTCGCACAGACATCCCGTCGACGACGCCGGTCTCGACATGGCGCGTGGCCGTAAACCTGGACGCGATCACGAAAGGGGTACACGTACTGCGCGCTGTCGGTACCGACATCAACGGCACTCGGAGGCAGTTCTCGAGCCAGAACGTCCTGTTCCCGGGTCCGGGGCTCAACTGCGTGGCTCGCCGCCGCTCTGTGTAATCACCCGAGAGAATCGACGAGGGTCAATGCGGCCGCGCGGGGATCGCTGGCATCCGTGATCGGCCGTCCGACGACGATGTAATCAGCGCCCGCCGCGATCGCCGCGGCGGGCGTTGTCGTTCTGCGCTGATCTCCCGCGCCGCTCCCCTCGGGACGGATGCCGGGAACGACGATGCGCATCTCACTGCCGCAAGCCTCCCGGATCGCCGCCACATCGTGCATGGAGGCAACGACGCCCCGAAGCCCCGATTCCCGGGCAAGCTTCGCCAAACGCACGGCAGTGTCCCGCGCCGTTCCGGGGAATCCGATCCGATATACCTCGGCGTCGTCCAGGCTGGTTAGGACGGTGACGCCGAGGAGTGTCATACCGCTGCCCTGGGCAGCCTCAACGG
Source organism: Thermoanaerobaculia bacterium (assembly GCA_035482045.1). Classification (GTDB taxonomy): domain Bacteria; phylum Acidobacteriota; class Thermoanaerobaculia; order Gp7-AA8; family Gp7-AA8; genus JADGNZ01. The sequence goes on along the minus strand of DATHRD010000015.1, from coordinate 80,062 downwards.
ACGCGCGAAGCATCGCATCGCCGCCTGAGGCATGGACCGTCAACATCACAGCACCGAGCGATGCCGCCTCGGCCACGGCGTGCCTGGCCGTGTTCGGGATATCGTGGATCTTGAGGTCGAGGAAGACCTTCGAGCCTCTCGCGATCACCTCGCGTACGATCGACGGCCCATTCGCGATGAACGCCTGCAGCCCGATCTTCAGCATCCCTGCCGCGTCGTGCAGCGCGTCGGCGAGACGGAGAATGTCATCGCGGGAGGAGCGATCGATCGCGACGATCAGCTTGTCCGTGATCCGCCGGTCAGTTGCTTGCATAATCGTCATGATGACTGCGCATTTTACCGCATGAACAAATTCGACATCGCACGCGCGCTCGACGAGATTTCGAGCTACCTCGGCCTGAACGAGACGAACCGCTTCCGCGCGCTGGCATTCGAGCGGGCCGCGCGCAGCATTCGTGCACTCGACGCCGAGCCAATCGATCTCATCACCAGCGGCGACCTTGCAAAGGTTGATGGCATCGGCAAAGCGACCGCGGCCATCATCGAGGAACTGGCTCGGACCGGCACGTCAACCTATCGCGATGAGCTCCGCAAGCAATACCCGCCCGGCATCTTCGAGCTCTTGCGTATTCCGAAACTGGGACTGAAGAAGATCGGAATCCTCCACGAGAAGCTCGGCATCGCCAGCCTCGACGACCTGGAAGAGGCAGCCCGGGCGGGCCGGGTTGCGGCGCTGCCGGGCTTCGGCGCGAAGACGGAGCAATACATCCTGGGCGGCATTGAGAGGGCGCGCCGCCGCGAGTCGCATTTTCTGCTTCCCGTCGGTATCGAAGTAGGCGAACAGATCCGCGGGCATCTCGCCGCAATCGAAGAGATCGTCGATGCCGAGGTCTCCGGCAGCGTACGGCGGCGGCTCGAAGTCATCAGCAACGTCAACATCGTCATCGCCACGAACGCGCAGGATCGCGTCGTCGGCGCGCTGGCGGCGTTCCTCGAGAAGATCGAGCGGATCGACGACGACACCGTGAAGGCGTTCGCACGCAACGAAATCGACGTCTGGTTTCACTTCGCGAAGCCGGAGGCGTTCGGGGCGACACTGCTGGTAACTACCGGCACTCCCGAGTTCGTCGCAGCCTTTCTGGCCAATGGAGGAAAGCTTGGCCGCGCCCGCACGGAGAAGGCTCTCTTCGACAGAGCCGGTCTGGCCTTCGTCGAACCGGAACGGCGCGAGAACGGCGACGAACTGAAACGCAAGCGGCGCCACCGGCTGATCGAGGTCTCCGACCTGCGAGGAACGTTTCACGTCCATACGACTTTCTCCGACGGCCGCAATACGGTTCGCGAAATGCTCACGGCGGCTCACGGCCAGGGCTTCGAGTACGTCGGCATCTCCGATCATTCGCCCGCCGCGTTCTACGCCAACGGCTTGAGCGTGGACCGGCTGCACCAACAGCAAAAGGAGATCGCCGCCACCGAAGGCGATGTCGCGCCGATGCGCGTCTTCCGCGGCACCGAGGCAGACATTCTCCCGGACGGCACGATCGATTACGATGCCAGGACGCTGGCGAAATTCGACTTCGTCATCGCCTCGATCCATTCGCGGTTCCACATGCCGAAAGACGAGATGACGGAGCGCATGTTGCGCGCGCTCGACAACCCTTACGTGACATTCCTGGGCCATCTGACCGGCCGCAAGCTCCTTTCGCGCGACGGCTACACGATCGACTACGAGCGTGTCTTCGAGAAGGCAGCCGCGCGCGGGGTGATGATCGAGATCAACGGCAATCCGAACCGCCTCGATATCGACTGGCGCCACGTCCGCCGCGCCCTGGACCTCGGCGTCGGCTTCAGCATCAATCCCGACGCCCACTCCGTCCACGAATACGCCGCGCTCATCAGCGGCACCTGGGTGGCGCGCAAGGCAGGGCTCTCGGCGAAGGAGATCTTCAACACGAAGCCGGTTGAGGAAGTCGCGGAGTACCTGAAAGCACGGCGGAACTGACCGGCAACGATATCGTCATGCGGAGGCCGCGCGGCCAGACTCGTTCAGATCACACCCTCGCGTTGCGCACGTCTTCGATCACCCGCGCCACGACCTCATCCGCCGCTCCGAGCTGCTTCACGCGATCCTTGCGGAAGCTCCACTCGATCTGGCCGTTGGCTAGGCTCTTCGCGCCCACACCGATGCGGAGCGGGAAGCCGATCAGGTCCGCGTCCTTGAACTTCACCCCCGGACGTTCGTCGCGGTCGTCGAGGATTGCGTCGACACCGGCGTCGCACAGTTGGCGGTAGATATCGCCGGCCGTTGAACGGACGTTGTCTTCCTTGCCGATCTGCGTCACCACCACCTCGAACGGCGCGATCGGCATCGGCCAGATGATGCCGTCGTCGTCGTGGCTCTGCTCGATGGCGGCGGCGACCGTACGGCCGATGCCGAGGCCGTAGCAGCCCATGATCATCGGCTGGCGCGCGCCCTTCTCGTCGAGGAACGTGCAGTTCATCGGCTCGGAGTACTTCGTACCGAGCTTGAAGACGTGACCGACCTCGATGCCGCGGTAAATCTCCAGCGGCGTGGCACACCGCGGGCACGGATCGCCGGCAAAGACGGTCGTGAAATCTCCGTACTCCGGCTCCGGAAAATCGCGGCCGGGATTCGCGCCGGTGAGGTGCGTATCGCGCTTATTGGCGCCGACAACCCAGTTCACCTGCCCCCTGAGGGAGACGTCGGCGAGAACGCGCGGCGCCTTCGTACCAACCGGTCCGCAGTAGCCGACCGGACCGCCCGTGGCTTGTTCGAACCGCGTGTCCGGCATCATCTCCAGGAACTGCGCGCCGAGGTGATTCTTGATCTTGACCTCGTTCCCGTCGCGGTCGCCGCGTACCAGGACCATCACGCAACCGTTGTCGGTGTCGAAGACGAGCGTCTTCACCAGCTCCGAAGTCGGCTTGCCGAGGAACTTGCCGACGTCGTCGATCGACTGAGTGCCCGGCGTGTGGACCGCGGCCAGCCCGACCATCGTTGCCGGCTCCAACTCGCTGCGAAAGAACGTGGACGTCGCCTTCTCTACGTTCGCGCCGTAATTGCAATTCGGACACGACACGACCGCGTCCTCGCCCGACTGCGCCAGCACCATGAACTCGTGCGACGCCGAGCCGCCGATATTGCCGGTGTCGGCGTCGACGGCGACATGGTCCAGCGCGCAGCGGCGGAAGACGGCGCTGTAGGCGACACGCATCTTCTCGTACGTCTCGTCGAGCGATTCGCGCGTGGCGTGAAACGAGTACGCATCCTTCATCACGAACTCGCGGCCACGCATCAGGCCGAAGCGGGGGCGCACTTCGTCGCGGAACTTCGTCTGGATCTGATAGAGATTCACCGGCAGGAGGCGATAGGAGTTGATGGCGTCGCGAACGGTATCGGTGATGACCTCTTCCGCCGTCGGCGCGTAGACGAAGTCGCGCTCGTGGCGGTCTTTGACGCGCAGCAACTCTTTGCCGTAGCGCTCCCAGCGCTTCGACTCCATCCATAGCTCGGCCGGCTGGATCGTCGGCATCGACAGCTCTACGGCGCCGGCGCGTCCCATCTCCTCGCGTACGATCGCTTCCAGCTTCTGCATCGAGCGAAGGCCCAGGGGGAGGTAGGTGTAGATGCCCGCCGCGACCTTGCGGATCATGCTGGCGCGCATCATCAGCTTCTGGCTGATGACGTCCGCGTCAGCGGGTACTTCGCGCAACGTGTTGATGAAATATTGGCTCCAGCGCATGGGGCGGGGATTGTAGTCGAGGTTTCGCGGTCGCGCAGTTTCGGCAGGTGGGTCATGGGCCGAGGTTATGCGGTCTCGCGGTGTGGAACGTCGGGTCTCGGGGTCCGTAACGTCAGGTCTCGGGGTCCGTAACGTCAGGTCTCGGGGTTTGGTACGTCAGGTCTCGGGGTTTGGTACGTCAGGTCCCAGGGTGCGTAATGTCAGGTCTCGGGGTCCGTAACGTCAGGTCCCGGGGTGTGAAACGTCAGGTTTCGGGGCCCGGAACGTCAGGTCCCGGGGTGCGGAACGTCAGGTCTCGGGGTCCGGAACGTCAGGTCTCGGGGTCCGGAACGTCAGGTCCCGGGGTGTGGAACGTCAGGTCCCGGGGTCCGGAACCTCAGGTCCCGGGGTGCGGAACGTCAGGTCCCGGGGTGCGGAACGTCAGGTCCCGGGTACGGAACGCGAGTCCCGAAGTGTGGAACGTCAGGTCTCGGGGTTTGGGACGTCAATCCACGGGGTTCAGAACATCAGGTCTCGGGGTCTGGGACATCAAGTCACGGGGTCTGGAATGGACGGATTCACAGCCATGACTGACCGGTCGCCTGCTTCGCCGGCCATGCGCGCGTTAAGCAACCCAGCAACCCCCACTCCGCGATCTCGTAACCCCGAGACCTCGTAACCCCGCAACCCCGAGACCGCGACACACCGCGTCCTATACTTTCCCGCCATGTCTCAGATCCTCAAATTCGACCGCACGCCGGTCGCGCGCCTGATCTCCTGCGCGGCGTCCTTTGCCTCTGCGGCATTGCTGTTCGACTATCTGTCGAAGGGTGAAAAGGAGATCGAGGCGCTGCCGATCGTGGCCCTCATCCTGCTCTTCCTCGGTACGCTGGCCGCGGCTGCCGTGCAGTACGGCGATCACATCTACCTCAGCGACGACGGCCTGATGTACGAGAACTGGGTGCTGAAGCTGTTCGGCAAGCGCGGGCGTTGGATGCGCTGGGAAGACATCGTCGAAGTCCGCGAGATCAAGCGAAAGGTCCTGATCCTCTTCTCCCACGACGGGCGGCGCATGCTGGTCGACGCGATCCTTGGCTACGCCATCGCTCGAAACGAGATTCTCAAGCGAGCCCCCCACGCGGTTTTCTCGGGGACGCTGGCGAGGGAGGAGGGATCGTGAAGACGCTTATCGTGGCGTTCAGGGGTCCAGTCGAAGCCATATTCAGCCAGCAATTGTTGGTGTGAATCGTTGCGCTGTTTCACTGGCGACAAAGACCAATTCGTTGAAAGGCTTCGTATCAAAGAGATCACGAGAGTAATTGCGTTTGATTCGTCGCGCCACTTTTTCAACCTCACGATAGGTGTTGATCAGGTTTGCAAAAGTTGGCCGGTCGCTCACGCGTCCGAGAACGTTCATCAGCGCGCGGAGGACGCTCTCGGGCGATCGGTCGGATTCGTGGCCGTATCCCGCCAAGATCACTCAGTGCCTTGTCTAGACGGTAGGCGACTGTGTCGAATGCGAACCACTGATGATCTGCGCCTGCAGCCCGGCTGACCGCTACAGCCAGCCCGAGCTCGAAGGCCATATTAAGACGTGGTGTCCGCGGCGATTTCCTATCGAGCGACATCCACGACAGGTCGTGAAACGAATACTGAGCTGTTGAGATCAGCTCGTAAATGCGTTCAAGCTGAAACCGACTCGACGGGTCCCGAACAGCCGCCGTAGGAACGAGACCGTACCCGGCTGTGCCGGCGATAAACGCCAGATACACGCGTTCGTATTGTTTCGCGTATGGGATGTTGATGAAGGCGACCGGCGGCTTCGGCTGGTTTGTGGCCACCGTGGTACGACCTCACTTCTTCGCGCGCGTAGCTTTGCCGCGGGTGGAAAGCGCTCGGCCGCCGTTCCGCCGCGCCTTCTTGTTGCGATCACTGCGCGACGTCTCCGCGCGTACTTCATCAATCATGCGCCGGAGCTCTGCGACCCGTTTCGGCGGGATGCGAAGGTAGGCCGCAACCTCATCCGGCGTCGGGAACGGGGTGGTGATGATGACTTTGCCAGACATGATGACAACTATTCTAACGCCGCGCGGTGATGACGCGTTCCCACCCTACCCGATCACCCTCTCGTAGAACTCCCGATACCTCGGCACCACACGATTCACGTTGAACTTCCCCTCCGCCAGATCCCGCCCATTCCGCCCCAGGCGGCGGTGGAGGTCGGGATTCGAGAGGATCTCGATGGCGCGCTCGGCCATCGCTTCGACGTCGCCGACGGGGAGAAGGTAGCCGGTCTCTCCCTCCACGACGACTTCGGTCAGGCCGCCGGCACGGCTGCCGATCACCGGCACCTCGGAGGCCATCGCTTCGAGAGCGGCCATACCGAATGACTCGGCCTCGGACGGGAGGAGAAAAACGTCCGCGGCGCCAACGACCTCCTCGAGGTTCGGAACGTTGCCGAGGAAAAAGACTTTCTCGCGCAGGTGATGGTCGCGGCAGAAGGCCTCCGCGAGGGAACGGTCCGGGCCGTCGCCGATCATCACCAGACGACTGGGCACCACGCGCGACACGCGCTCGAACACCACGAGCACGTCCATGATCCGTTTGACGGGGCGGAAGTTGGAGACATGACAGAGCAGCTTCTCGCCCGAAGAGGAGAAAAGATTCGAGAGAGAGCTGTCGTGCTTGCGGAATCGGGCCGGATCGACGAAGTTCGGGATGACTTCGATTTCCTTCTCGGTGGCGAAGTTCTTCGCGGTCTCTTTTCGAAGCCATTCCGACACCGCGGTCACGCCGTCGGACACCTCGATGCCGAACCTGGTGATCGGCAGATAACTTGCGTCGCGTCCGACGAGCGTTATGTCGGTACCGTGCAGCGTCGTGATGAAGCGAAGGTCCTTCGAGCCGACGATCTCGCGCGCCAGGTGCGCGCTGATGGCGTGCGGGATCGCGTAGTGCACGTGGAGGATGTCGAGCTTTTCGTAAACGGCCACCTCGGCCATCTTCGTGGCCAGAGCCAGCGTGTAGGGCGGGTACGGATCAAACAGGGGATACGGCGTGACCGTTACCTCGTGAAAGCGGACGCGCTCGTGCAGCACGTTGAGGCGCGACGGCATGGCGTAGCTTATGAAGTGAACGTCGTCGCCGCCGCGGGCCAGGGCGACGCCGAGCTCCGTGGCCACAACGCCCGAGCCTCCGAATGTGGGATAGCAGGTGATGCCGATTCTCATCGCGGTCTCGCAGTCTCGCGGTTCCGAGGTCGCGCGGTAGCCGGCCGCCGCGAGACCCCGCAACCGCGCCACTTCGCAACAGCTCTCACGGCTCCCTCCCGCTGTACGCGGCGATCACGTCATCGACCTTCGGCGGCTGCTTTGTCATGAACGCTTCGCCGAACTCGACGCCGATCAGCGCGCCGAAGTGGCGGCCACGCGCCTCGATCATCTCCAGAAACTTCTTGTCCGCGATGAACGTGGGCGGCTCTTTCGATTTCGGGTCGTAGAACTGCGACTTGAACGCGGCGACGGCGCGCATCTTCGTCTTCCAGGTCTTCGTGACGTCGACCACGAAGCTCGGCGTGACGAGATAGTTCTGCGGATAGTAAATCGTCGCCTGCGGCCGGTGCGCGGGAAGGCCGGTCTCCAACTGGCGCAGCCCGGAGTAGAACGACGCCTCGGTGACGATCCGTCCGGTTCGAATGTGATCCGGATGCCGGTCATCGGGCCACATGCTGAAGACGAGCTTCGGCCGGCAGCGGCGGACGATCTCGATGACCTGCAGCTCCTCCTCGCGGCCGGTGCGCATGCCGCCGTCTCCGAAGTCGAGATGCTCGCGGAAACGGGCTCCCAGGATCTTCGCTGCCTTGAGCGCCTCGCGCCGGCGGACCCGCGGCGTGCCACGTGTCCCCAGCTCGCCGCGCGTCAGCTCGATGATGCCGATGCGCAGCCCGTCCTGCACCCCCTTCGCGATCGTGCCGCCACACGAAAGCTCGATGTCGTCGGCATGCGCGCCGAAGAAAATCAGGTCGACCGGCTCGAGTCCATCGATCACAAACTCACCACCTTGCATACATCCTCGTCCTGTTCCGCTTCATCGATCATGCGGCCGACGAGATGCTGGCCATACTCCTGCCAGTAACCGAACCAGCCGGTCACGCGATCCTGGGCAACGCCGTCGGGAACGAGCGTGGTCACCAGTTCGCGGACGGCGGCATATCGCTCGCGATCCCTCCGCGCCAGTCCGAGGATGGCGCGTTCGGCCAGTTTGTCGAAGTGGTACTCGATGTGACCGATGGACCGGCTGATGGCGCGGGCGAGCGCGTGCTCGGCAGGGAGCGCGATCTCGCCGATTCGGGTGATCTGTTCGGCGAGCTCGTGCCGCGCGTTTCGAGCGATGGTCCGTACCTCGGCGACGCCGGAGGGCTCGCGCGCCGCGAGCAGCGCGTCGGCTCCGGCGAAAATCTCCTCGGGCCTGATGTCGTAGCGCGCAACGGTTCGCACGATGCGCCTCGGCGCGAGCATCTCGTGCGCGCGCAACGCGACGCGGGGCATGGCAATACCGAGTAGCTCGTGCAGCGGCGCGATCTGCGCGTAATACGCGACCTCGGCCGGTCCCCCGACGAACAGGTCGGGGCGGAGCACGGAATCCTGGAGCAGGGGACGGGTCAGCGCGGAAGTCGATGTCCTCTCCGGCGCGGCCAGCGGCCGTGGCTTGTCGATCAGCTCGCGCCGGCCGTTCTCATCGAGCTCAAAGAGCAGCGTGTGCGCCTCGCCGGGACGGGGCACGACCTGCGGCGTGTAACCGGCACTTTGCAGCGCCTCGGCGCGCAGTTCCAGCTCGCGCTGAATGCGGTCCCAGTTCGTGAGTATCCCGTCGAACACCGGCGCGCCGGCGCGGCGCAGCTCAGGAAGGAGCGCGTCCACGAGGATGAAGCCGCCATCGACTGCCTCGCTGATCAGCTCCGCGAACGAGTCCCGGAAGGTGATGCCCTCGCGCAGCCATGCCGGTCGGGGAATGTCCAGGTATTCGACGAGCGCTCGCGTCAGCTCCTCGGGGACCGGCAGCCCGCCGACGGCGGTTTTCGATTCATGGTGCCGCGCGCGAAATGTCGTGAGGTCGAGTTGCTGCTTCGGGTCGCGCTTCGGCAACGCCAGCGTGGCCACCTCCGCGAAGTCGTGGTCTTCGGTGGCCAGCCAGAAGAAAACCGTCGTCGGAATGCCGCGCTTCTCGTTTTCACGCTTCAGCTTCAGCATTCCGGTGAGCTTGGCCAGTGTGTAGATCGGGCCGCCGGCGAAGCCGACCTGCTGGCCGGCGATGACCGTGAAGGTCTCGCCGCGAGACCAGCGGAGAACTTCGTCGCCGACGTCACGGCCCCATTGGCGGTTGGATGCGATCAGGGCGTCCGCGAGGGCGGGTGGATGGGCGGTCGGGCTGGAACTCCCCGCCGCGTTTCGTGGAAGGAACCGCGTAGCGCTGGAGTGGCCGGCCATCCAGTCGAGCGTGAATGGGTTCAAGCCGTACGTCGTCAGCGGAATTCGAAGACAGGCGGCCTCCAACGCGGCGCCGCTCATCATCTTCTGCTCCCGACCAGGATGAGACGAGGCGACGAGGCGTCGAACGGCGCGCCGTGAAAGTCGCCAAACGATTCGCGGATCAACAGTTCCGAGGAGGTGAACATCGTGGAGATCTCATGGAGATCGTATCCGCGAACGCGCTCAAGGTAACGCTTTTGACCGATCGTGATCCGTTTGTTGAACGAACGGTCACGGGGGTCGAACCACCGCTCGATCTCCACCCGCCCGCTCGGCGTATCCAGCGTCTCGCGCTCGACCAGCTTGTCGAGCTCCCGGTCGACATTGAGATAGTCGAAGAGGAAAACGCCGCCGGAGCGCAGTACGCGCGCCATCTCGCGCACCACCTGCAGGTTCTCGTCTTCCTTCGCGAAGTATCCGAAACTCGTGAAGAAGTTGACCAGGCCGCCGAAGCTGTTGCTGCAGAACGGCAACGAGCGCATGTCGGCGCGTGCCACCGGCAGCAGCCCATGTTCGTCGATGCCCGCACGGAGGAGCGTGAATGAAAGATCGCAGCCGACTGCGACGATGCCCTCCACGTTCATCTCCGCGAGGTGGCGTCCCGTACCGCAGGCCAGGTCAAGAATGATGCCGTCGACTTTAGTGAAGTGCTCGCGGAAGAACGCGACCTGCCGCCGGGCCTCGTGCTCGTCACGATGCGCATAGAGCTCCAGGTACTCCTCACCGAACCATTCCCGGTACCAGGTCATGGATGCTGGACTTTCTCCGCGCCCTATCGAACCCTATACGAGTCCGGATACGTGAAACTCACCGTCGCACGGGTGACGCCGCTGGCGATGGCCACGGCCAGATTCGGAGTGAGGGCATAGAACGGCCGGAGGTCGACGGGATTGCCGAGGACTGTCGTGCCGGAGACACCGCAGCGATCGCCGAGATAGAGGATCCTCTCGATCGGTTTGCGGACGCGCATTTCCGGATAGAGCGCGGCCACTTCCTGACGCATCATGCCGTAGGGCTTTTCCGTGTAGGTCTTCGTCATCGAGCTCACGGCCAGCTCTTCCTTCGTCTCTCGCGCGTTGACGTCATAGGAGAAGGCGACGTTGGCCTCCCAATCGACGCGCGGCGAGCCCTGAACGACAGTGCCCGTATAACCTCCGCGGATCTGCAACCCCGCCAGAAGATCGTTCGTGTACGTGGCGAGTGCCGTCATCGTGATGACGTCATTGCAGCCGGCGGCGTTCTGATAAACGACCTGCTGCTCGGCGACGCGATTCTGGGCGTCGAAGGTGTAGCGCGACGTGTACTTCTGACCGTCGATGACGACATCCTCCCGATCGAGCAGCCAGATACCGGCATCAGGCGCTTTGTGAGCGTTGAACAGCAGCAGGTCTCCGCCGCTGGGGGAAACGATCTTTTCGAGGTAGTCGGCCCCCTGGACGTAACGAATCTCATTGCCCTGCCGGTCATGCCACCCCTGGATGAGGTCTCCGCTGTACGTCCACCCCTCGGCCTTGCGCGTCTCCTGGACTCGCCGCTGGCGGTCAGGCGTATAGCGGAGCGCGTCGAGCATCATGCCGTTGAAGAGACAAGGCAGTGAATCGTTTTTCGCGAAACGACCGTCAGCGTAATACGTCGCGCGCGTCGCCGTTGCTCCATCGGTACACGGCCTCGAATTCCAGTGCGATTGTGACGTGAGATACGGACCGTGCCAGCAGTGCGGGCACCAGATCGACCCGATCGGCAGCCGCCATCCGCAGAAGGGGCAGACAATCTTCGTCTTCATGTCCGACATCTCGCTCTCGATACCGAGCAGGCGCTGATCCGCCGACGACTTCGCGTTCGCGTCGGGCTCCAGTTCTTCGTAGCGGTGAAAGCGCTCCGCCGCTCTGTTCAGATCCCCGAGCTTTTCATAGACAACGCCCTGGTTGAAAACGGCGGCCGGATCGGTAGGGCGCTGTTGCTCGGCGTCCTGGAACAGCTTGAGCGCGGCTGAAAGATCACCCTTGCCGTAAAGGAACCGGCCCCTCGTGAAGATGGCGGTGTACTCCTCATCCGTCTGCCGTTTCTTTTGAAGCTCCCGCTCGAACTCCAGATCGAGTTGCAGTTTGGCGACGAGCGGTTTCTCGGCACCGGCCGGAAAGAGCTGGTTGTAGCGATCGACCTTGGCCTGTGCCTCCGAGAAGCGGCCGGCGCGGGCGAGGAGAACCCCCATGTTGTACAGCACACCTGGCACATCGGGCTGCAGCGCGTCCGCCTTCGCGAACTGCTGATAGGCGTTTGCGTAATCCTTCATCTCGGCGAACTTTTCGCCGAAGTAAACCGCCTTCACGAACTCTTCGCTCGGAGGCATGGCCGCGGACGCGGCGGGCTGAGAAGGAGGGCCTGCGGGCTGCGCCGGAACGGGCGAAGCTGGCGGCGCCTGCGCGAAAAGGCAGGAGGCAGAAACCAGAAGGCAGAAACCAGAAACCAGAAACCAGAAACCAGAAGGCGGAAATGAGAATCGTGATCGCCGCACGCTTGCTGGTTTCTGGTTTCTGGTTTCTGGTTCTTGGTTTCTGGTTTCTGGTTTCATTTCAGCAGCGCCTCGATCACGGAGTTTAGCCACATCTGCTGCTGCTCGGTCGGCGATGTCGTCGCCAGCAGAACGTAGAGAGCGTGGCGTTTCTGTTGATCGGACGACGAGCTGTCGCGGAGCACTCGCTCCGGGTCCGTGACACCCGGGTCGAAGATCACATCGGACGCATCCTTGGGCGCCCAGTGCGGCGGCACGTCACTCCCGAACAGTTTTGCCACCACGGCCAGGCGGTCGCTCTCTTTTCTCGCGACATTCGTGGCCGCGACCAGACGACTCTTCGCACCGGACCCGACGATGATCGAGCGAAGGTTCGAAAGGAGTTGGATCCGCTGCGTACAGGCATCGAGCACCTGAGCCTTGATCGATTCGTCGCCGATGCTGCCGCTGACCTTCAACACGTTCTGGATACGCTGCGACTCATAGCTGACGAAGGCGTCTGCGACATCTTCAGGCGCCGGGAGATCGGGATCGTCGACGATGGCCAACGGCTCGGTGGAGACGGGGGCTGGCGAAGGTTGCGCGGGCTGCGGTGCTGGAACCGCTTGCGCCGGGGCGTTGCTGACTGGAGCCGGGGCAGACGTCTGCGGCACGGAGGGCGGCGGCACTTGCGTCGGCGTAGTGGCGGGAGCGGTTTCCATGGCCGGCGCGATGCCCGGCAACGGGACATCGACGAGAGGCAGATCGAGCGATGTCGTCGATGCTGGGGTCGTATCGACCGCCTTCGTGATCCGAAGATCGTCGGGCGAGCCCGAGACTGTCGTGGCCGCAACCGGAGGCGGCATCGACACCAGCTTGGGACCGCCGATGAGCGGTGTGGTGCTGACCGGCGGGGCCAGATCGCGGATCAGCTCTGCGTCTGCCGGGACTCTGGCATCGAGCAGGCGCTCCCGGACGCGTTGCCGAACCTCTTCCGCGTCGTGGATCTGCTGGACCCGCGCGGCGTCCGTCAACGCGTTCGGGCTGGCGCGTTCGACGGTCATGTCGCAATGGCACTGCCCGAATTTGTCGGCCTGCCACCAGTCTCTCCTCTGCGCACGAAAGAACTCGACAACCGCCATGTTGCGTTTGAACTGCACATCGCGGGCACGTTCACAAGCCGCCATCGAGGCGAACTGGTTGACCCCGTAAAGCTCGACGAACTCGCGGGTATCCGGCTTGAACATCTGCACGTGATAGTGAAACGTGTCGCACGCACGGCCGGCGACGGAGGCGACAGGGGGACAGACAAGAGGCTGCGCGAGAGCGGGGCTGAGACCCGCGGCGATAAGAGCCATGGCTGCAAAAAGAGGGCGCATAGGAGCGGATCGAGTTGCCGGGATTATATGTTCAACGTTCCCCTCATACCGTCGTAACCTCTTCGGCAACAAGGAGAACCCTCATGAAGAAGCGCACTCTGATTTTCTCGGCGGCGGCGATCCTCATCGTCGCGCTCGCCGTGCCGTTCGCGGTAGCGCAGCGCTTGCATGCCGCCAGCCGCGCACACGGCTGCACGGGTGGCAGCAGCATGATGATGTTCGGTCGCATGGGGAAGGCCAAAGCCGCACTCGGACTTTCGGATCAGCAGGCCACCGACATCAAGAAGATCTTCACAGACCTGCAGGCGCAGAATGAACCCTACCGCACGGCACTTCGGGCTGGAAGGCAGTCGATCGCTCAGGCGTTGCTCGCCAACCCGAACGACCTGGCCACCCCGCAGGCGCTGATCGACAAGCAGGCCGACGCCGAGCGGCAGATCAAGGTGAACACGCTCGCCGCTGCCTCGAAGGCGCTCAACGTGCTAACGTCCGATCAACGAACCAAGGCTGCGGCCTTCCTGCAACAGCGGATGGCAAAGCTCGCAGACAAGTAGGAAGATGATGGACGCCACGTCGATGTTCGGGGGTGCCGCGGGCGGCCCCCTCGCGCTCGGTCGTCTGGTTTTTTCGGCGGAGAGGGCGCAGACGAGAAGCGCAGCAAACGAAGATCCGATTGAAGCGCGTGCGATTGCCGCCGTCAAAGCCGGCGACGCCGGGTCATACGACTACCTCGTTTCGAAATACATGAAGCGGGTGGTCTCGATCGGCTGGGGAATCGTACGCAACGCGGCCGACGCGGAGGACCTGGCGCAGGAGGCGTTCGTCAAGGCGTTCGAGAGCGTCGGACGGTTCAAGACCGGCGAACCGTTCGGACCATGGATCTACCGCATCGTGACGAATCTGGCGCTCGACGTGATGAAGCATCGGAAGAGGTTCCGGCACGAAGAGATCACCGACGCGGCACCGGCGGCGCGGCGCGACCGCGCCGACCTGCCCGCGATCGCGAACGAGCTGGCGCAGCGGATCGATCGCGGCATCGAGTCACTGCCGGAGATGCAGAGAATCGTGGCACGCTTGTATCTGGTCGACGAATTCGGGCACTCTGAAATCGCAACGATGACGGGACTGAGCGAAGGGACGGTACGCTCTCATCTATCGCTCGCCCGCGGCAAACTGAAAGAGAAACTCGCAGACCTTCACGGGGGCAGCAATGACTGAGGACGACGACTTCCTGGATCGACTACGCGGCGAGGCACGGCAACTCCGTTTCGAGCCGGACGACATAATGACCACACGCATCGCCGCGCGCGTCCGCGAGCGGATCACGGCCGAGTCGCAGGCTGGCATCGCCCTTGTTCTGGCCCGCTGGTTCCGCCCCGTCGTAGCCTCACTGGGCACGCTCGCGCTCGTGGCGGCGCTGGGCGTACAGTGGCTCGAACAACCTCGCGAAACGCCAGCCACGGCGCTCGATGCGCTCACGAGCACGCAGAGCGTCGACATCTCGGTCGGAGGGGATACGTTCAGTGTCGAGTAACACTCGCATGGCGGCCGTGGTGGTCGTCGTCGCTTTCATTACCGGCGTCCTCGTCGGCGTGGCCGGCGATCATCTCTACCTGATCCACTACCCGCGCCGGGCCCCGCGCTTTTCCGCCGAGCGCATGGCCGACAACCTGGGCCGTGCGCTGCAGCTCTCGCCGCAGCAGAAAACCGAAGTGCAGCAGATCATCGAGCGCCATCGAGCGAAAATCGATGCGACGATGAGCACCGTCCGACCACAAGTGCGCCAGGAGCTGGACGCCACGAACGCGGAGATCGAGCACATCCTTACGCCGGAGCAGCGGACGAAGTTCGAAACGCTTCGGATGCAGATCGGAGCACGACGCCGCGACCGGGGCCAGCCTCCGCGACCGAAATAATGCTGTCATCCTGAGTCGCCGAAACCCCGGAGGGGTGCAGGACGACGAACGACCCCCAGCCTGGTAACCAGGGCGGGTGGTGGTTATCCGTCGATGCAAGCGCGTTGGGGGTCCTTCGGCGCGCTTTGCCCCTCCGGGGCGCCGCCGCCCCAGGATGACAGGGAGCATGCCGACTATCGTACGCCGTCGGGCCGCACGCGGAGGAAGAAGGTACATGCCTTCCCCGTCTTTGACTCGACCCAGACCGACCCCGCGTGCGCGGCCGCAAACTCGCGAACTTTGAAGAGACTTCGCCCCGTCCGTTCGGCCGCCTGCGGATTCCATGCGAAGCCCGGCTCGAAGATGGCCTGACGAAGCAGCTCCGGCACGACCGGACCGTTGTCCATCACGAAGAAAAGCAGCAGAGGCTTGCCTTTGTGCTCCATCCACCGGACGCCGACCACGACCTGTCCGCCCGGTGGAACGTAGTGGAGCGAGTTGTCCATCATGATGCCGAGGGCTTCAACGAGTTGCTCGTGATTCCTGAACTGCTCCTCGAGCTCCGGCACGTCGATCTGCAGTTGGATGCTCTTCAGGTCAGCGAACGGACCGAAGCGGTTGGCCACCGAGTGGATGACGTCGACCACTCTCGGGGTCCGTGCGGCCGGTGCCGGTTCTTCCACTTCGGGTGCCATCTCCAGAGAGGAGAGGATCTGATCGATCGTGGCCGCCCAGTCTTCGAGGAGCGGGTCCCGCTGGCGCGCGCGGGACGACACGAGCACTGACTCGCGCAACGATCGCAACGGGGTGAAGACAGTCTCCCGCACGAACGCCACGAAGGACGCGTGAGAAGGATTCATCGTGTCGGCTTCGCGGAACATCAGCACCGCTCCCATCGCACCGCCCGAGATCGGCACAAGGGAAAAGAGGATGTTGCGATTGCGGATACGCAGCGCGGTGGACGCGGGAACGGACAGCTCACCGATCCGGGCGCCGCTGAGCGCCTCGATCTGCTTGACGGAGGACAGGTCCGCCTGCGGCACACCGAAGAGCTTCTTCGCTTCCTCGGTGATGAACTTCACGCCGCGGTCGGCGCCGAGGACAATCGCCGGAGCGCCGGCGGCCGTGATGACGTTGGCGACGCTGGTGATAGCCGGCGACGCCGACTCCACGGGAAACGGCAACAGCGGAGCTTTGGGAAACGGCTCCGGTTCGGGAGCAGGTGCCGTGGCTGCCGCGGCCGCAGGGCCCGCGGAGCGCCGTGGCTGACTGCCACCTTCGGCCGCGGGTTTCACTGGAACCGGTGGTGGCTCAGCGGCCGCGAGTGTCGGCTCCGGACTCTGTTTTGTTTGTGCTTGTTTTGGTTTTCGTGGCGTGTCACATCGCTCGCAGAGGATTCCCCGCGCAATCGCCGCACCGCACATGAAGCACTTAGACGCCATAGACTCTGGACTGGTGATCTTACGCCCGCTTCCAGCGCCTCTGCAACGTGGTAGGCTTCGCCGCCGTCTGGAGGGAGCCCATGAAACAGATCGTCGTGATCGGCGCCGGCACGATGGGCAACGGCATCGCCCACACGGCCGCCGTATCCGGCTTCGGCGTCACCCTCATCGACATCGCCTCGACCATGCTCGCCAGCGGTATGTCGACGATCTCCGCCAACCTGCAGCGCGGCGTCGACAAGGGGAAGATCACGGCCGAAGACAAACAGCAGGCTCTCGGACGGATCCACGCCACGAGCGACATGTCCGCCGCGGCGGACGCCGACATCGTCATCGAGGCCATCAGCGAGCATCTTGCCGCCAAGACGCAACTGTTCACCACGCTTGATTCACTCACCGGCGCCGATTGCATCCTGGCCTCGAATACATCGTCGATCTCCATCACCAAGATCGCCGCGGCAACGAACCGTCCCGACAAGGTGATCGGCATGCACTTCATGAACCCCGTGCCGGTCATGACCCTCGTGGAAGTCATCCGCGGCATCGCCACCAGCGATGAGACGTACGCACGCGTCGCCGAGCTGTCGGCGCGGCTGGGAAAGACGGCGATCGAGGTCAATGACTATCCCGGTTTCGTCTCCAACCGCGTGCTGATGCCGATGATCAACGAGGCGATCTTTGCCCTGTTCGAAGGCGTGGCCACGCCGGAGTCGATCGACGGCGTGATGAAGCTGGGCATGAACCATCCCATGGGACCTCTCACGCTCGCTGACTTCATCGGCCTTGATGTTTGTCTGGCCATTCTTCGCGTGCTGGAGGAAGGATTCGGCGACCCGAAGTACCGGCCCTGTCCCCTCCTGGTGAAGATGGTTGATGCCGGCTGGCTCGGACGCAAAAGTGGACGCGGGTTCTATGACTATCGCAAAGCCTGAATCTCGGGGATGACGAAGAGCGTCCACGGTGTTCTAATCGCCCACACATGCTCTGTCAGACCTGTAGTGCGTTGAATGACGACGAGCGCGAGTACTGCTTTCGCTGCCAGGCGAAGCTTCTCGTTCTCTCGGGAGTGAACTCCTTCGAAGAAGACGAAGTCGAGGAGTACGACGAGGAAGGTGACGTATCTCTCGACGAGCATCTGCTCGAGCGCGTCTCCGGCCTCGAGGAGATCGTCAAGCGCAGCGCCGAGACGCTTCGGAGCGTCGTCGATGCCGTGCAGAAACATGAACGGGCGATCTTCATCAACCAGACCGGCCTCCTTTCCGTGAAGGAGCTTCTGGAGCGCAAGAACGTCGTCTCCGCGGACGAGCTCGTCGAACTGTGGGAATCGAAGATGGGCGAGCAGATGCTCGCTCTCGAAAAGAAGCAGCGCTTCACCGAGCGGAAAGACCGGATCATGTCGCTCTTCCGCGGCGAGCGGCGCGAGCGCTTCCTGCAGCTACTGGCGGAAGCCGAATCGGCCATCGATGCCTTTGACCCCGATCGCGGCATCAAGGCACTCGAGGAGGCGTTCAAGCTCGATCGCGACAATTACGAGCTGTCGTTCTTCCTCGGCGAGATGTTCTTCAACGACGGAAACCTCGATCGCGCCAAGCACTATCTGGAACGGACGCTCGAGGTGCAGCCCGATCACTTCGACGCGGCCGTCTTCTACGGCGTGCTACTCCACGAGCGGCAGGATCTCAAAGGCGCTGAGCGATGGCTCCGGCGCGCCATCCAGATCTCACAGGAGTCGTTCCTGCCGTACTTCTCGCTCGGCGCGATCTACGCGCGCAAGGGCAAGCTGCTGCGTGCGCAGAAGTTCCTGGAGAAGGCCATCCAGATCGAGCAGTTGCCGCAGGCGTACTACCTGCTCGGCACGATCTTCTATGACAAAGGCCAACTCGAGCGCGCCATCAAGGCCTTCCAATCCGCGCTGAAGCTCGATCCGGAGTACGAGGAGGCGATCTATCACCTCGGGCTTTGCTATCTGGACCGCAACTGGAACCGCAAGGCCATCGACTGCTTCCAGGAAGCGCTGGAGCTCAACCCCAACAAGATCGAGTACCAGCAGGCGGTGAAAATCTACGAAGGGATCTCCGGCCACATCCCGCTGGAGGGTCCGGCCGCCGAAGAGTTCAAGCACGCTGAAGGACTGGCCACGAGCGGAAACTACATCGAGGCCCTCGATCACTATCGCCGCGCTTCGGCCGTCGACCCCGACAACATCAGCATCCTGATGCCCTATGCGCTTCTCTGCTCGCACCTGGAGATGAACACCGAGGCGATCGCGGCGGCGCGGCGCGTGTTGCGGCAGCGGCCGACCGATGTCGTCGCGGCCGCTGCGTACACGACGCTCGTCGAAGCACTCCGCGCCGAGGGGAACTTCAAAGACGCCAACCGCGCGCTCGAAGAGATGCTGCACGACTACACCTCCAACTACGCGAAGTCGATCGCGTACTACGAGAAGGCATACAACCTCGCCGAGATGGAAGAGAACCTCGACGAAGCCCTCGAGTCGGCCCAACTGGCGCTCCGCTACTCGCCGAAGGAGCTGAAGCAGTTCCCCCTGGCCGCCCTCGGATGGGTGTACTTCAAACGCCGCGAGTTCGGGAACGCGGTCGACTTCCTCACGAAGTCCGCCGATCTGGGACCGACAGCGACGAACCTCATGCACCTCGGAATGGCCCTGCTCGAGAGCGGCCAGAAGGATCGCGCCCGTCAGGTGTTCCGCAAAGCGAAGAGCTTCAAGGCCAAGGGCGCGGGCCTCGAAGAGAAGATCCTCGAGCAGATCCGGTCCACGACGAAGCTCATCGACCGCCTGCACGCGAAGCGGCGTCGCACAGCGAATAAGGCGTAGCCGACACCGTTACCGCTTCGGCGAGGCCACTTTGATCGGGGTGATCGTGTGCGCGGAGATATGGATGTCGCCTTCCTCGGCGTAGAGCTCGACGCGCTCCCCGCCTCCGTTGATCTTGCCGGTGGCGTGGATGCGTGTTTTATTGCCGACCTGCTCGCGGCGCACCGAGATACCGTTGAAGTCGATGTGCATCTCGTTCACGTCGGGATCGCTTGTCAGGATCGTGGCGTCGATGTCCGCCGCGAAGTGTGGACTGACGTTCAGGATGATATTTCCCTGCAGTGTGCGGGCCGTGGCCTTGAGCGTCTTCTGTTTGGGATCTGCCGTCAGCGTGACGTCGCCGGAGGTAGTCTCGGCGTCGATCGCCGCGGAAGCCTGGCGCACGATGATGTCACCGCCGCCGGAACGCAACGTCATCGGCCCACCGGCAACGATGACGCGAATGGTGCCGCCGTCCGTCGTAACCTGTCCCCCCATCCGGGCGACACGCACGTAGATGTCACCGGCGCCCGTATGCGCGAAGAGTGCGCCGATGATGTCGCCAAGGTTCAGCGGTCCCCCCATCGAGGTCACGTTGCACTGGCCATAGACAGCACCCAGCTCCACCCGGCCGGCTCCGAAGACGATATGTGCGTTGCCGCGCACCTCGCTGATCGTGACATCGGCTACCGAGGCCGCCGAATTGAAGTCGCCGTTGACGAACGGCAACTGAATCTTCACCGGCGGCTGAAGCAGCACATCGCCGGGAACCGGCTGATGACTGGCCTGGTTGACCCGCACCGATTGGGCCTGACTTAATTTCGTTCCCTTGGCCTGCACGAGGATGCGGCCCATCATCGTCGTCGTGTCGATCGTCGGCCCTCCCGAGCCGACCGTGCCGTGGAATATCGTTCCACTGAAACGGCCGCCGCGAACGGGGAACGTCGTCAGAATGTCGCCGTTGATCGTGTTCGCGATCCAATCGAAGCTCGAGTTGGGAGGCAGGTAGATGTCGATGTCGGCATTGACCGCCTGCACCACCGCCTTCGAGACAGGCCGCTGCGCGTAGTCGTAGACGATCCGGCCATTGACCATGCTGATCGAGGATGCTCCTGCGACGTCGTCCAGGATCACCGTCCCGGCGAATCCGTTGATCGTGACGCCGCCGCTCAGGTGCGATACCCGGATGTGCTCTGCCAGCTTCGAGTCGACCTTGACGCTGACGCCGCGGGGAACCCGGACCACGTAGTTGACCGCCACGTTCCAACGCGCGTTATGCGCCGGGGGGAAGACCGTCCACATGAGCAGAGCTTTCGTGTCGCCCTTGAAGTCGATCCCCACGCTGTCCGCGGCGTCCTTCATCGAGGCTGCATCCGGGGCCGTTATCACCCGATCGGCCGTGACGGAGACGAGCTTCCCCTCGCCGCCGATCACTTCGACGGTGCCGAAGGGATTCTCGATCCAGATCGATCCGGCGGGATCGATTGGAAACTCCCGCACGATGCGGTTGCCCGGCGCAAACGCTGCGCCGAAGAGCTGCGCCGCGAAGAGCACCGTCACAGCCGCAATGGAAATTCGTATCGTCAATCTCATCGGGGTTGAATGCTGCTCAGTGCCTCTGCCGCTTTGACGCGGACATAAACATTCTCGTCACCCTGTGAAGCCTTCTGGCGGAGCATGTCGACCATCCCCGGATCGAGGGGGGCGCCGCTGCGCGCGAGCTTCGCCAATGCCTCGACCGCTTTGATGCGGACGGCCGGGTTGGGATCGTTTTTCAACGCCTCGACGAGCGCATCACGTGTGCTGTCGGTCATCGCCGACCGCAGCGACTGCAGCGTGTCGGCGGCTTTGATGCGCACACCCTGGTGCTGGTCGTTGCGCAACACGTTCGCCAGCGCGTCGATGATCTCCGGGGCCGGCTTGTCGACACGCGAGTACGTCGAACGGACCCAGTCGATGGCACGCGAGCGCGACGGCGACTCCCGGTCTTCGTTCTCGAGAACGTAGCGCAACAGGCTGACCATGCTCTTGTCTGTCGGATGCCCGGTCACGGTCACGTGAGACGTGATGTCGAATGAGACGCCGATCTGATCGTTTGACGGCGTGGCATCGGTGAATTGCACGTTCTGGATGTCGGGCCGTCCCTCGATTTGCGGGCTGATCGAAGCCGCGGGAAGGACGCGCGATTCCGCGATCGAATAGGCGGCCGCAGGCACAAGCTGCTGAACACCACTCACCCTTGCCTCTGTCGGGTTGAGCTGAACCCTTGGTGCCACACGGTGGCCGGCATAGAACGCGCTGCCGCCGACGATGACGATCGCTGCCGCCTGCGCCAGCCAGCGGACCGCTCGACCGCGATGGAATGGAACAACATTCGTTTCCGCAAGCTCCGGTGCGATCCCGGCCAGGAAACGCTGCTTCACGCGAGCCGGTACTTCCAGCTCTGGAAGGCTGTCGAGCATCCGCCAGGTCTCTTTGTACGAAGACCAGTCTCTGGTGCAGGCCGGGCACGTTTCGATGTGCTGATGGGTCAGCTCACGCTGCACCGGGTCCAGCGACTCGGTCAGCAGCAGGGGCATGTTTTCTCTCATGGCATCACAGTCAGGCATTGGTCACCTCCATGGGCACCGCCGGTCAGCGCTTTCTTCAGCACCTCCATGGCGCGAAATACTCTCGTCTTCACCGCTCCCTCCGAACAACCGGCAACCTGCGCGATCTCGGCGTACGAGAGTCCCTGGTACCGCGAGAGCAGAATGGCTTCGCGCTGGTCGGGCGTGAGCACCGTCAGCGCTTCCTGAATCCGTCTTTCCGCGTCGCGCCGCTCCATGTACCGCTCCGGCGAGAGCTCGTATGGCGCGGGAAGTTCGATCAAAACATCCTCTCCTGCTTTCGGCCTGTTCTCCTGTTTCCTCAGGTGGTCGCGGCAGGAATTGGCCGTGATTGCGAGAAGCCACGTCGAAAGTTTTGATCCACCGTGAAACTGGGCCGCGCGTTTCATGATCTTGATGAAGACTTCCTGGGTTATGTCCTCGGCCGCCTCGCTGTTCCTCAGGAAGCGGTAGGCAAAACTGTAGATACGGCTCGAATAGCGTTCGTAAATCTCCGCGGCGGGAGAAAAATCACCCGCCTGAACGAGATCCATCAACTCCTGATCGGTCAGGCGTTTCAAATCCCGGTTTCTCTTCTTTGACGAAGGCATGCTGGGAAAGGTTACGGGCCCGGTTCTCTCTACTTGACGCAAGCTCGCGGGGAAAGGTTACAACCGGTTTTCTTCTCCAGACGCTGGCTGGCAGGGATAAGGTTACGATCCCGGAACACCAGCCGACAGGGCTTCATTCGACGGCTGAGGCCGTTCGATGAAGGCGATCACGAGCGCGAAGACGTCCAGCAGCATCCAGAAGACTTCGGTATCGCCGAAGTTGAACTCGAACAGGCCGGCCACGGCCAGCCCGACCGCCACGGCGACGCCGGCCTCCGCGAACTTCGTGGCCGGCCCCCCCCAAGCATGGGCACACGCGCGCAGGAAGAGAAACTGGAGGAAGAGGTAGGCCACCAGCCCGAGGATCCCCCGCTCAGCCCAGAGCTGGATGACGTTGTTGTGCAGGTGTGGGATACGGAAGCGGGGCGCATCGTGCTTGCGGTAAAGGGGATAGGTTTCCTTGACGTTCGCCGGACCTACGCCGAAAAGCGGGTAGTCCTTGATGATCTCGATGCCGGCTTCCGCCATCCGGATTCGATCGAGGTTCGACGACTGCCTCACGTCAAAGCTGGAGACAACCCTGCTGAAAAAGGGCAGCGGAGCGAAACTGACGGCCAGAATGGCCACCGGCACCGCCCAGGCCAACGCTTTCGGCCACTTCAGCACGAGCAGGACGGCCACGGCCGCGACCCAGCCAAGCCACACGCTGCGTGTGAACGTGAGCAGCAGAGCAAAGTGCGTCATCGCCACGCCGGCGATGAGCAACATATTGCGCAGGTCGTAGATCCAGAGTACGAGAAACAAAAGCGCCACGGGCAGGAGCAATCCCGACAGAGTCATCACGTGCGCCGCGGGGCCGGTGATGCGGTGATCGAGATCGTGGTGTGCGCTCAGCGCAAAATACTGCACAAAGCCGTAGCCCGCCGAGAAGACGCCGAAGATGAGAAGCATCCGCAGAGCCGCCACGCGGCTCCGTGGGACGTTTCGAAAGAGAATCAGCGCCGCCGGGAAGAGAAACATCTTTCCCCAGAGCGCGCTCTCGCCGAAGGTGTGGATGTGACGGCCCGCCACGAACGAGGAGACCGTCGAGTCGAGTCCATACAACGCCAACGGAACGTAGAGGATGTGAAACGAGGGGACCAGCAGGCGCCGGTAGAGCGCATAGCCGACCGTCACCATCGTCGCGAACGCGAATATCTCGGACGAGGCCGCCCAACCGGCGCAGAAAAGATGACCGAGGTAAAAGAGGACTGCCAGCGCGACCGGTTTGGGCGTCTCTTCAGGAAGGCCGAGACGTCTGGCGAGAGACACGGGCGGGCGTCACGCTTCTTCGAACGCTTCGTCGAGGAGCATTACCGGAATGTCGCTGACGATGGGATAAACACGGTGACACTTCACGCACTGCAGCCCCTCTTCGACGACGAGCTCCTCGCCGCGCATCTTGTCGCGGAATTTGTCGCGTACCGTAACGCGGCGTGCATCCGAAAGAGGCACGGGTCGGACCTCTTCCTTGCAGATCGGGCAGGCCAGTATTTCGAGGAGCTGAGGCTGAATTGCCATGGCGGCGCGGAGTGTAACATCGCGGTCTCGCGGTTGCGAGGTTGCGCGGAAGCGCCGCCTTTCACTCCGCGACCGCAAGACCGCAGCCACAAAACCGCATGAAAGTCCTCCACCTCGCCGCCGGCAATCGATGGACCGGCGCGGCCGCCCCGGCGTTTGCCGAAACAGAGGCGCTTCGGGAAGCCGGCGTCGACGCGCACTTCGCATACGTCGGCGGCTACAAGCTGCAGAAAAAGATCGGGCATCACGATTTCGCGCACCCCATCATCGCCAAAGCGCAGAACCCCTTTTCGTTCGCAAGCACCGCCGACACGATCGGGCGGCTCATCGATCATCACCGATTCGAGGTCATTCACGCGCACCTCACCTACGACCATTGGCTCGCGTATTTCGCAACGCGCGGCAAGCGGACTGAAGTCGTGCGAACGTTTCACGCGCGGCGCGCGATACGAGGCGATCTGTTCACGAGATGGCTGATCGCCCGCACCGCCCGGATCTGCGTCGTCAACGACTCGTTTATCGATGCCTTGCCGATCCGCGGGCACGAGCCTCAATTCACTCCTCCGCCGATTCCTCAGCGGCAATTCACTCCCATCGGACGCGACGTCCGCGAACACTACGGCCTCGGCCCGGAGGTTTTGCTCCTGCTGGCGATCGGCAAGCTTTCGAAGGGTCGTGGCTTCGAAAAAGTACTGCGAACCTTTTCCCTGGTGCGGCGCGAGATCGCGAACGCGCGCCTCATGATCGTGGGACACGGCGAACACAGGCCCGCACTCGAAAACCTGGCGCGCGATCTCGCGATCGACGTGATCTGGGCCGGTTACCATGAGGACGATCTTGCCGAGTATTACCGGGCCGCGGATGTCCTCCTCTTCACCGCCCGCGGCTCGGATGAAGGACATCGTGCGGTTCTCGAGGCGATGGCCTGCGGGGTCGTGCCGGTCACGTTTCCGCTCGAAGGGATGTCCGCGCTGCTCGGCGATCTCGCACCGCGGCTCATTGCCGATAACGGAACACCGGATGCAACGGCCTCGAAGGTGATTGCGGCATCGAACGGTGACCTCGCCGATCTCCGCCGACGCGCGTACGAACAATCGGAGCTCTTCGGTTACGAGAGAGCGGCCGCCAGACTGATGGAGGTCTACCGGAGCCTCTAGCCGGCGCCGTTAAGTTCCGCTATTCGGGCCTCGAGGGCGCTCAGTGAGCCTAAGCATCGACTCTGAGAGTCTAAAGTGCGACTCTGAGAGTCTAAAGTGCGACTCTGAGAGTCTAAAGTGCGACTCTGGGAGTCTAAAGTGCGACTCCGGAAGTCTAAAGTGCGACTCCGGAAGTCTAAAGTGCGACTCCGGAAGTCTAAAGTGCGACTCTGGGAGTCTAAAGTGCGACTCTGGGAGTCTAAAGTGCGACTCCGGGAGTCAAAACTTCGACTCCGGGAGTCAAAACTTCGACTCTGTCAGTCAAAACTTCGACTCTGGGAGTCAAGACTTGGGCTCTGGGAGTCAAAGCTTTTGCTCCGGGAGACAAAACATCGACTCTGGGGCCTCGGTCACAGCGTTCGCAGCACCGCCCGCAGGGGACTGGCATCGGCACCCTTGATTCGCAGCGGCAGAGCGATCAGCTCGTACTCCCTTTCTTCGACACCGTCGAGCACGAGTCCCTCGAGCATGGCCATGTCGTTCCTGGCGAAGGCTTGATGCGCCTCGAGCGCTTTCGAGTCGAACGGATCGACCGAGGGGGTGTCGATGCCGATGAGGCGAACGCCGTGGTGGTGGAGATCGTCGACCAGCTCGGGTGAGAGGCTGGCGAAGTCGTTGTTCCAGTGGCGATGGTCGGGAAACGTCCCCGTGCGAAAGAGGACGCGCGGTGCAGTGAGAGCCTCGCACTTGTCCGCGACATGGTCGGGCGTAATTCGCTCCCCGCGCGCGACGTCGACGTGTACAACGACGCAGAGGCCGAGGTAGAGATCGAGCGGCCGCGAGGCGATGTCGGCGCCGTTCGCGACGTAATGGCTCGGCGCGTCGGCATGCGCGCCGACGTGCAGCGACGTCCGGATGTCGCTGAGCGTCAGGTTCGCGCCGTCGTTCAAGTCGGCGTTGATCGTCCGTACGAACGGTGTATCGCCCGGCCAGACGTTGATCGCGGCATCGATCACAGGCGAAATGTCGATGAGAGTCATCAGGCTGACGCGATGATCTTCATCTCGACGGAGATCGGGGTCGGCAACGAGTCGACCCCCACGGTGGTGCGTGTGGGCTGGATCATCCCGAGGACCTCGGTATAAACCCGGTTGAATCGCTCGAAGTCGCCTTTCATGTCAGTCAAATAGACAGTCACGTCCAGGATTTTCTCCAGCGAGCTGCCCGCCGCTTCGAGAATCGCCCGGACATTGTCGACCGCGGCCCGCGTCTGAGCCTCGATCCCTTCGGGGATTTCATTGGTGACCGGCCGCCGCGGCCCGATGCCGGAAAGGAAGAGCAGATCGCCAACGCGGCGTGCGTGAGGATAGGCACCGACGGGAGAAGCAGCCTGGGGCGCGATGATCTTGAAGCCCGACTCGAGCGCCTCTGAACCGCCGGCGATCACGTTGTGCGATTCCAGCCCCGTTCCTGCATCGACGGGCCCCTCGTCGAACTCCTTCTCGAAGTCGAGCTCCTTGTGCAGATTGGGCGTCAGCTCGACGAGCGCGTTTCCCGTACCCCAGACCGGCTGGTAGTCCCACACCTTGCCGTCGTACTTGTTGTTCTCGCCCGCGAGCGCGCCCAGCCACCAGATGGCCTTGAAACCCATGTCGGCATTGGCCTCGCGGCCGAACTCGCGGGCAACCTGGGCCACATCCTCGAGCCGGCCTTCGCCCAGCATCTCCAGGATCTTGCGGTTCCATTCGTCGTCCTTCGACGAGGAGATGTGGTCCTGTGCCGGGTCGATGTCGCCGACCTCGTAGCGGTTGGAGAGATTCGAGACCACCACGACGATCGTCTTTCTGCCGTAGCGGTCGATCGCGGTCCGGGCGGCGCGGCCGAGGGCGCGTGTCTCATCGCGCTCCGCGTAGATGTTGCACGAGACCACGGACGCGGGCACGGCATTGTTGGGATTGAGCAGCTTGAGAGCGACGACGGTACCGGTGTCGATCGGGAAGCCGTGATAGTCGACGGTCGCCGTCTGCATGCCGAGATCCTTGCAGATGCCGGCGTAGAGCGTTCCGAACTCCGGATCGACGCGGAACGAATAGGGGATCTCGCCGAGCTCGTACCAGTTTTGATCGACCAACGTCCATTTCGGATTCGGAGCGGTCTGGAAAAGATGGCCGATGACGGAGAACCATTGCGTCGAATAGAGCAGCATCAGCTCCGCGCCGGAGCGTTCGATCTCACGGCCGATCGCCTCGTAGCTCTGCCGGAGCGACGCCCAGCCCGAGCTGCGGTCCGGCGCAAGGAGAATATGCGGCTGCCCCGGAACGAGGTATGCCTTCTGAATCAATCCGCTCACGATCAGTGGACGTAAGAGTCGGACTCGACGGCGACGTTGCGCGACTGCACAATCGAGGTCGCCAGAAGCGCGCGGCGGCCGATCTCCTCCCACTGCTCGGTCTGCACCAACTCCGGCACGGCCAGCGAGGCTCCGAGGTTCACGGCGATGCAGCCGGCATCGAGATAGCTTTCGATCGCGTCGAGCGGCACCGGGCCGCCGGCCAGCATCGGCACGTCGCGAATCGGACCGCGCAGTGTTCGGATGTAGTCGGGACCGCCGAGGTAGAGCGCCGGGAACACCTTCACGATGTCGCAGCCAGCCTCGAATGCACGAACGATTTCCGTGGCTGTACCGGCGCCGGCGACGCAGAGAAGATCGTTCTCATTCGCGTACTCGATCACGCCCACGTCGGTGTGGGGCGAGACGATGACCCTTGCGCCAGCCCGCTGTGCCTGTGCGGCGTCGTTTGAACTGCGCACGGTGCCCGCGGCGATGACGACGTCGAGCGGCGCGTACTTCTGCGCGAATCGGGCAATGAGGTCGAACGCCTTGGGCGTCGTCAACGTCACCTCCAGGAGGCGGATACCGTTGCGCGCATACGCCTCGGCCACCGACTCAGCGGCCTCGACGCTCTCTTCACGCACGACACCGATGATCTGCTCCAGCGACACTTTTTCGAACAGTTCTTTGCGGGACATGAGGAAAGGATATCGCGGGGTGGGGGGTGGGGAGTGGGGAGTGGGGGGTGGGAGTGGCAGTTGGGAGTTGGATTTCAGAGCAGTAGCTTCCCACCGCGACTCCCTCTCCCACTCCCCACCCCCACTCCCCACCCCCCAACATCAGGTAAGCTAATCCCGCCATGGTCCTGATCAACAAGGCGATCAACGAGGTGACGGTCAAGCTCGTCTATTACGGGCCAGGCCTGTGCGGGAAGACCACGAATCTCGAGAAGATCTACGGAAATCCGAAGCTCGACAACAAGGGCAAGATGATCTCGATGTCGACGGAGACGGACCGGACCCTCTTTTTCGACTTCATGCCGATGGAGCTGGGCACGATCGCCGGTCAGAAAGTACGCGTGCAGCTCTACACCGTGCCCGGCCAGGTGTTCTACAACGCCACGAGAAAGCTCGTGCTGCGCGGTGCCGACGGCGTGGTCTTCGTGGCCGACTCGCAGTCGACGATGCGCGACTCGAACCTCGACAGCCTGGAGAACCTGAAGACGAATCTCCGGATCAACCGCATCGATCCGGGGAAAGTGGCCCTGGTTTACCAGTACAACAAGCGTGACCTGCCGAACATCGACTCGGTCGAGGTGATGAACGAGTATTTGAATCCGAACGGAGTACCGACCGTTGAGGCGGCGGCCATCACCGGTAGCGGCGTCACTGCTACGCTCCGCGCCGCGGTATCCCGCATCCTCGACAATCTCAAGAACAACGTCGACACGACGTTGCACGAGGAGCCGGAGCTTGGCGCGCCGGATATGTCAGCGAGATCGGGCGTGACGCCGACGTCGGCGGGAACTCCGAAGCTGTCGATGAAAACGACGCCTGCCCAGCCGTCGTTCGACGCCGACGAGACGGTCACGGTCTCACCGTTCGAGGCGGAACCGATCGAAGTCCACGTAGCTGAAGAGGAAGATCCCTTCGGCGCCGTGGTCGCCGTCGAGGTCGAGCCGGACGGGGCAGACGACCCGTTTGCCGCGGGTGCCACGGAGATTCACGACACGGGCGCGGAGCGGGTGGAGCTGGAGTCGCTGCTGGCCTCCGCGAGCGAGGTCGTTCGCACCCTCGAAAAGGCGCTCGATCGTGCGCGTGCTCACGAGGCCGCGCTCCGCGCGAAGAGGTAGGTTACGTTTCGTACGGCACGCAGTACGGGTCGTCGGTATCGCAGCTCGCGAACTCGAACTGGATCGTCGTGTGCGCGATCCCGTATTCATGCTCCAGGAGTCCGTTGACCCGCGCGAGCAGATTGCCCGTCGACCGGACCGGGATATCCCCGACCATGAGATGACACGACAGCGCCGGCCGCGACGCGCCGAGAGCCCAGATGTGAAGGTGATGCACACCGTCAACGCCGTCGAGTGCCGCGATCGCGCGCGTCACCGCCTCCGGATCGATGCCGGACGGCGTCCCTTCTAGCAGCAGGTTGATGGCTTCGCGCAGAATCCCCCAACTGCTCCAGAGGATCAGAATGCCGATGGCGACGGAGACGGCCGGATCCCAGAACAGGGCACCGGTCGAGCGGATCAGGAGAGCGGCCGCGATGATCCCCGCCGAGGAGATGGCGTCGCCGAGCATGTGAAGCATGGCGCCCCGAAGATTGAGATCGTGCCCATGGCCGCGAAGCCAGAGTGTGATCGAGCCGTTGAGGAGCAGCGCTGCCGCGGCGGTGATGAGCATGGCCGTGCTGTTGACGGGCACGGGAGTGCGCAGCCGTTGTGCGGATGCGACGAAGAGGAAGATCGTGAACGCCGCCAGTGCGCCGGCGTTGATGAAGGCCGCCAGCACGCCGGCGCGGTGCCAGCCGTAGGATTTCGCGCTCGTAGCCGGCCGCCTCTCCAGGC
Source organism: Thermoanaerobaculia bacterium (assembly GCA_035482045.1). GTDB lineage: Bacteria > Acidobacteriota > Thermoanaerobaculia > Gp7-AA8 > Gp7-AA8 > JADGNZ01. The sequence goes on along the minus strand of DATHRD010000015.1, from coordinate 49,973 downwards.
GCACGGCGAACAAGGCCAGAAGGAGCGCCAACGTGTCGGTCACGTTGTGGAGCGCATCGCCGATCAAAGCGAGCGATCTCGCTTCGATTCCGACCACTACCTCCACGCCAACGAAAATCGCCGTGGCGATGGAAGCAACCATCAGCTTGCGCGATACGGTTGCGCCGCGAGCTTCGTGATGATGGTCGTGAGGAGCCATCTCCTACTAATCCACTCTCGTCGAGCGTTCGACCTTCTTCGACTTCTTCCCAACGGCATCCGCCATCGAGACGCGCTGTTCGCGCAGCCGCGCCGCGAGGCCCTCGTCCGTCAGAGCGATGATCTGCGCCGCAAGGATGCCCGCGTTTCGAGCGCCGCCGACCGCCACGGTGGCCACCGGGACTCCAGGCGGCATCTGCACGACCGCCAGCAGGGCATCGAGTCCCTGCAACGCTCCTCCCGCGAGCGGTACGCCGATGACCGGCTTCGTGGTGAACGACGCCACGACGCCCGGCAGATGGGCCGCCATCCCCGCTCCGGCGATGAATACGGCCGCCCCGTCGCGCTCCGCGTCGATGATGATCTGTTTCGTTCGGTCCGGACTCCGGTGCGCGGATGCGACCTTCATCTCGTAGGCGACGCCAAACTCATCGAGTGCCGCGCAGGCCTGCGACATGACCTCGGCGTCCGAATCGCTTCCCATGATGATGCTCACCCACATGGAGCGAATGGTATCAGGGCTCAGCAGGCCGGTGCTTTTGCCTCGCCGTCCTGGGCGTGAGCCAAGGCGCGGGACTGCCCCGTCACCGGCAGACAGCTTCTCACGAGCGCACTCAGCGCACCGATATCGAACGGCTTCGGCAGGAAGGCACAAATACCCTTGTCGACCGCCGTGGCAACCTCGGGAGCGCGATTCGCGCTGATGATGATGACCGGGATGCTCTTCAGCTCCGGCTCCAGCTCGCGCGCCTGCAGCACGTCCCAACCGGAAAGGACCGGCATCATCAGATCGAGCACGACGACGTTCGGGTGCTCGCTTCGCATGAGGTCGAGGGCCTCTTTCCCGTTCGGTGCTTCATGAAAGACATAGCCGTCGCGCTTGAGCGCTGCCACGATCATCCGCCGGATGCTCGGGTCATCGTCAACCACCAATACGCAAAACGGAGGTTTCTCCGTCACCTCTTCACCTGTTTGGACCACGGTTCATTCACATGCACAACAGGTGCCTTTCGGAATATCGCACTCTCCGCGGGTGCTTCTCGGAGGGCCTTGAAAGTCGCTGTAGCCATGTCAGGCGGGGTCGATTCGTCGACCGCCGCGTACATTCTCAAGTCGGCCGGACATGATGTCGTCGGTCTGTCGATGCAGATGTACGACAACCTGGCCAATGCCGACACGACCTACGGCGGCTGCTGCACGATCGACGATCTCGCCGACGCCCGCCGTGTGGCCTGGAAGCTCGAGATCCCCCACTTCACGCTGAATCTGGAGCAGAACTTTCACGAAAAGGTCATCACTCCGTTCGTTCAGTCGTACCTGAGCGGCCTGACCCCCAGCCCGTGTGTGCTCTGCAACACACACGTGAAATTCGACCTTTTCCACGAGAAAGCGCGGGCCATCGGTGCCGAGAGAATTGCCACCGGCCACTACGCCCGCATTACCCGCGACGACGCCGGCCGGTTCGAGTTGCGCAAGGCCCGGCATCTGGCCAAGGATCAGTCGTACTTCCTCTTCGAGCTGACGCAGGAGCAACTCGCCGGCGCGCTCTTCCCGCTGGGCGAGATGACCAAGCCGCAGGTCAGGGACGTCGCCGAGGCGGCAGGCCTCGTGGTGGCGCAGAAGAAGGAATCGTACGAGATCTGCTTTGTGCCACAGAAAGACAGCTACGCGGCCATCGTCGAGCGCGAGGCATCGATCGCACCGGGAGACGCGGCCGGTGAGATCGTCGACGTCGACGGCAACGTGGTCGGCACCCATGACGGGTACTACCACTTCACCATCGGGCAGCGACGCGGCCTCGACATCGGCGGAACAGCCGAGCGGATGTACGTCCTCGACGTGAACCCGTTCACGAGGCGCGTGGTAGTCGGCGAAGCGTCGGATCTGGAGCGTGATGAGCTGGTCGCCGGGCGCGTTCACTGGATCAGCGGTGAGACCCCGTCCGGACCGATCGAGGTCCAGGCCCGCGTTCGTTCACGTTCGGCCGACGTCGCCGCGACGGTTACGCCGCTCGCCGGCGACCGCGCCCGCGTCCAGTTCGCGCAGAAGCTCCGCGCCGTCGCCCCCGGTCAGGCAGTTGTCTTCTACGACGGCGATCTCTGCCTCGGCGGCGGCTGGATCGCGCGCGGCTGACGTTACGCCAATTGCTGCAGCTTCGCCTCGACGTTCGCAGCCCATTCCGGTGAGCAGTCGGGATGATGCCGCGCTCTTGTCAGCGCGTCGCGCGCGCCGGCGGCGTCTCCGGACAGCTTCCGCAGAGTCCCAAGCTTGACGAGCGGGCCGATGGCGTTGACGCCGGTCGTCTCGATATCGCAAAGCGACTCGTATAGGACGATCGCCCAATCACGCTGGCCGCGCCGCTCGGCGAACTGCGCGGCGCGAGCCAGGAAATGCGGCAACCGTTCCGCTTGCAACTCGCGAATCAGATCGACGGCGGAATCATCGTGCTTCTCTTCGATGTCACGCGCCAGCAGCCGTGTGGCATACCCGTCGCGCGCTCGTTCATCAACCGAGGCGTCGAGAGCGAAGCGAAGCGCGTCGATGTTGCGGGGCTGTTCGGCCAGCAGCGCCGCGATCAACGTCCGCGCGCGGTCGAGATCGCCGGCGTCTCTGGCCGCTACCGCTTGCACCAGGCGGTCGTCCGCTTTCCACGTCGTTTCCTTCTCGACTAGAGGCGCGACGAACTTTTCCTCGATGCCCAGCAACCTGACCATGAGCGCGATGACGACGCCGTAAAGAAAACCGCCCACGTGCGCGGAGAAGGCCGTCCCGCCACCCGATGTCTCGGTCGTCGTCAGGTAGAACTGTTGTGCGAACCAGAGCGGAAGCGCGACGAAGGCCGGCATGTGAAAGCGGAAGTTCCACCTCCACACCAGCAGAAACGGAATGAGGATGAACTCCACCTTCGAGTTGAGGAAACGGACGAGGTAAGCCCCCATCACCGCGGCGATCGCGCCCGAGGCACCGACGAGCGATATGTTGCTGCCCGGATGCTTCGCGGCGAAGACGAGTGTTGCCACCACACCACCGCTTAAGTAGAGAAAAGCGAATAGCGGACGGCCGAAGACATCCTCCACAAACGGCCCCGAGATGAAAAAGAAGAGGAGGTTGCCGAAAAGGTGCAGAAAACCGAGGTGGATGAACATCGCTGTGAAGATGCGGACGACGCCCCCCTCCGCGGGAGTGTAGCCAAAACGGATGCTTGGCAGAGCTTTGTAGGCGCGCTCGAGATCTTCGGCCATGCCGTCAAATGTCGCCTGTTCCCCCTGCACATCCACCGAGGCCGCCGGCGGCGTGGCCGTCGCCGCAACGCGCACCTTGAGCGAAGGGGGCACGAGAAGGTCGATCGACGGCGGAACGTGCAGGTAAGGATGCGCGATGAAGAAGCGCATCGTCTTCACCCATTGCTCGTTGGCGTGTGCGCTGCCGCCCGCCGTCTCGTACACGGCCATGGCCAGCCAGACGAAGATGTTCAGGCCGATGATGGAGTACGAAACCCAGGCATGGCGGCGAATGACCGCGTCATCGCGCCCGATTGGCAGCAGGATCATGGAAGCAGCCAGTTTACGTCAGTGCGGAAGGGGTTCAAAAGAGCGTTCGACCCGACACCCGTGCTTCGAGCGCGAGCAGTCGCTTCTTTACGTCGATTCCTCCGCCGAAGCCGGTCATCGAACCGCTCGCTCCGATGACGCGATGACAGGGGATCACGATGGGGATCGGATTCGCGCCGTTCGCGGCCCCAACCGCGCGCACAGCGCTCGGCCTTCCAATTCGTTCGGCGATGGCGGTGTAGGTGGTCGTCTCGCCGTACGGAATCTTGCGCAATGCGCTCCAGACCCTCTGCTGGAACTCGGTTCCATCCGTTTTCAGCGGAAGGTCGAACGCGCGCAGCTCGCCGTCAAAGTACGCGCGCAACTGTGAGGCCGCGTCCGCGAGAGAGTCGTCGTCGCGCACCCAGTCCGATCTCGGCTTCGCGCCAGCGAAATGGATCTCGACGATGCCGTCCGTGTCTCCCGCGACGAGCAGTGCGCCGATCGGCGTATCGACGTAGGTGAAGGTCGTCATCGGCCGCGTTTGATCATAACGCCGCTACAGACTGCGCCACAGCAACATGGCGGCATACGCCCGATAAGGCCGCCACCCCTCCGCCCGCGCCAGTAGCTCGCGGTCACCGATCATGCCGGCAGCCTTGCGGATGCCGAGGTCGGTGTGCGGGAAGGCGTCGGGCTCGCGAAGGGCGCGCATGGCGACGTAGTGGGCCGTCCATGGACCGATACCGGGCAGCGATGTCAGCCGGCCGATCGACTCTTCGAGGGTCGTACCGCGCTCGAACGTGACCTCGCCGCGGGCCACTGCACGGGCCAACCCGCGAATCGAGCTCCAGCGCGCCTGCGGCATTCCCGGGTTCGCTCGTGCGCGCATCAGCGACTCGGGAGTGACGCCATGGCGCGTAGCGATGCGCCCCATGATCGTAGTCGCCCCGGCCACGCTGATCTGCTGCCCGACCACGGCCCGGACAGCCATCTCGAAGGGGTCCCAAGTCCCCGGAACGCGAATACCGCGATGCGCGCGAACGAGCGGCGCAAGCATGGGGTCACGCCCGAGCCGCTTCTCGATCGCGACGATGTCGGCATCGAGATCGAACATCGTCCGCACGCGATCGGCCTGCGAAGGGTCGCTGACGATCACGACCTTCCTGGTTGCGTCATGCGTTACCTGCACTCCGCCACGTTCGTAGGCATCCGCGCTGATTACTTCGACGCCGGCGATCGCGCGCGGACGGAGGAAGGCGAGGATGGCGTCCCAGTCATAGGGAGAGGTGTAGGCGAGTGCTGTCACGAATGCATTTTCACACCGCACAGACAGGAGTGTCTGTGCCGTCTGTGCCACACATCGGCTGCGGAAATTTACAGAAGTCGTGGAGTGGAACGGGATCGACTTTGGCAGGCACAGACACTCCTATCTGTCTTCCGATCACTCCACGGTCACGCTCTTTGCCAGATTCCGTGGCTGATCGACGTCGCAGCCGCGACGCAAGGCGATGTAGTACGCGAGGAGTTGGGTCGGGATGACCGAGAGAATCGGCTGGAGGGGCTCGATCGTCGAAGGGATCTCGATCACGTCGTCGGCGAGCTTGTGGATAGCCTCGTCGCCCTCGTCGCAGATCACGATCAATTTGCCGTCGCGCGCTTTCACTTCCTGCAAGTTGGAGACGACCTTCTCATATACCGGCGTGTGCGTGGCGATAGCCACGACCGGAAGGTTCTCGTCGATGAGGGCGATCGGTCCGTGTTTCATCTCCCCCGCCGGATAGCCCTCGGCATGAATGTACGAGATCTCCTTGAGCTTGAGCGCCCCCTCGAGCGCGATCGGGTAGTGCACGCCACGGCCCAGGAAGAGGAAATCCTGTGATTTCGCGTACTTGTGCGCCAGGGCCTCGATGTGCTTCTCCTGCTTGGCCAGAAGATCTTCGATCTTGTGCGGGATCGCGCTCATCTCGTGCATGGCCTTGCGGCGATTGCCGACCGCCTCGCCGCGGAGCTGGCGGATGTAGAGCGCGAGAAGATAGAAGGCCGTGAGCTGCGTCGTGAACGCCTTCGTCGAGGCAACCCCGATCTCGGGCCCGGCGTTCGTGTAGATCGCGCCATCCGACATCCGCGTGGCCGCGGCACCGATGACGTTGCAGATTGTGATGAGTTTCGCGCCCCGCCGTTTCGCTTCCTGCATCCCGGCGATCGTGTCGGCGGTCTCGCCCGACTGCGTGACACCGACGACGAGCGTACTCGCGTCGATGATCGGATTGCGATAGCGGTACTCCGACCCATAATCGACCTCGATGGGAATGCGGGCGGCCTCCTCGAGCAGGAACTTGCCGACCAGGCCCGCGTGCCACGACGTGCCGCAGGCAACGATGTGAACCTTTCGGATCTTCGCCCAATCGTCCGGCGCGAGCTGCAGGTCGTTGAAGAAAATCTCGCCCGACTCCTCGAACATCCGGCCGGTGAACGTGTCACGAACGGCCCGCGACTGCTCGTGAATCTCCTTGAGCATGTAGTGCCGGTAGCCTTCCTTCTCGGCCATGACGGCATCCCAGAGGATGCGCTTCGGTTCGCTCTCGATCTTCCGATCGTCCTGATCGAAGACGGAGACGTGGGTCTGGTCGACGACGGCGTACTCGCCATCCTCGAGATAGATGACGTCGCGCGTGTAGGCGAGGAGAGGCGCGACGTCAGACGCGATGAAGTTTTCGTTTTCGCCCAGGCCGACCACCAGAGGAGGTCCCTGCTTCGCGGCCACGATCGTGCCGGGCTCGTTGCCGTCGATCATCACCAGCGCGTAGTGGCCTTCCAACTCTTTGAGTGTCTTCCTCACGGCCTCGACGAACTTCGTCCCATCCTTCATGTTTTCTTCGATGAGGTGGGCCACGACTTCCGTATCGGTCTCGGTCTTGAACTCGTGCCCCGCCTTCTGCAGCCGCTGTTTGATGGGCAGGAAGTTCTCGATGATGCCGTTGTGGATGACCACGACTTTCCCGCTGCAGTCGCGATGAGGATGGGCGTTGTTCTCGTTCGGTTTGCCGTGCGTGGCCCAACGCGTGTGGCCCATTCCGAACGTACCGTGGAGCGGACGGTTGTCCAGTTTTGCCTCGAGGTTCGACAGTTTCCCCTCGGCGCGCACGATCTGCACGCCGTTACTGTCGACGATGGCGATACCCGCGCTGTCGTAGCCGCGATATTCGAGCTTTTTCAGCCCGCCGATCAGGACCGGCACGACGTCGCGCGTCCCGACATATCCGATGATTCCGCACATGAGGCTTCCTGTCCGTTAGAATTCCGCAACGGTGAGAAAACTTGCGGTGCTTTTTCTGTTCGCTGTCGTGGCATGCGGCAAACGCGGCGATCCGCATCCGCCTGTGCCGGTCATCCCGAAAGCGACGACCGATCTTCTTGTAGCACAGCGCGGTCCCAAAGTTCTCCTGTCGTGGGGCTACCCGTCTCTGACCACGGCGGGCAAGAGCATGACAGGCATCAAGCACATCGTGGTCTGGCGCTCGATCGAAGAGACGCCGGTCGCGACGGCAGCTTCGCCGGCGCCGGTCTCGCCGGCACTTCGGGAGCCCGAATCTGCCGTTGCGCAGAACATGCAACCCTTTACGAAAGTGCCGCCTCTCAGCGCACCTCAGTTCCTGAAGCGCCGGGCCCGTATCGACAGCATCGAGGCGGCCAAGTTGCCGGCCGCGACCACGGGAGCACGTCTGACGTACGAGGACACGCCGCCAATCCATGGAAGCGACGGCCGCCCGATCCGTGTCACCTACGCCGTCGTCACCGAGGGCACATCGGCGAGCAGTGACCTCTCGAACCTCGTACCCATCGTGCCGATGGACGTGCCGGTTGCGCCAACCGCGCTCACCGCAACCGCGCGGCGCGAGGGTGTCGTGCTGACCTGGGCCGCTCCCGACACGTCGATCAGCGGCGCAAAGAAACCATCGATCGCCGGGTACAACATCTATCGATTCCCGCACGACCAGCCGGCCGACGAGTTCGCGACACCGGTCAATACCTCGCCGGTGACGGCCGCGACATACACGGACAACCCTTCCTACGGCCCGCACGACTACTTCGTCACCGCGCTCGCCGCAGCAGGATCTCCGCGTATTGAGAGCGACCCCTCACCCATTGCCGGCGCAATCTTCAAGGACCTTGTTCCTCCACCACCACCCACCGGCCTGACCGCGCTTGTCGAGACCGGCGCGGTCCGCCTGGTCTGGAACCCGGTCGAAGCCCCAGATCTGGCCGGCTACAAGGTCTATCGCACCGAGGGATCGGGGATCGAGAACCTGCATTCGGTCGGCACTATCCCGATGACGCCAATCGTCCTCCTCACCGCCACCAACTACCGTGACACCGGCGTCGAACGTGGCATCTCGTACTACTACGAGGTGGTGTCGGTCGACAAGACAGGCAACGAGAGCGCGAGGGTGAAGACGGATTGGGTCCTGGTACCGAAGACGCCGTAGACCTCTAGATCCTCACGCAAACATTCTTCGCCTCGGTAAAGAACTCCAGCGACTCGACGCCCCCCTCGCGTCCTACCCCGCTCTCCTTCATCCCACCGAAGGGGACGCGGAGGTCGCGGAGGAGCCAGCAGTTGATCCAAACCGTGCCGGCATCGAGCGATGCGGCGACACGATGGGCCCGCGAAAGGTCGCGCGTCCAGACGGTGGCGGAGAGGCCGTAGCGTGTGGAGTTGGCAAAGCGGACGGCTTCCTCCTCGCTGTCGAAGGGGGTGACGGTCACCACGGGACCGAAGATCTCTTCCTGCAGAACGCGGCAATCGCACCCAAGGCCGGTCACGATCGTCGGCTCGACGAAATAGCCGGAACGATCCAGGCGATGACCACCGGCCACGACGGTGCCGCCCTCTTTCGTTGCCAGATCGATGTACCCCATGACCTTTTGCAGGTGGACCTCGCTGATCAGAGCGCCGATGTCGGTGGCGTCGTCGAGCGGATCGCCGATGCGCAGTTTCTTCACGCCTGCGGTAAAACGCCCGACGAATTCATCGTGGATGGAACGCTCGACCAAGATGCGCGATCCGCAGAGACAGATCTCTCCCTGGTTCCAGAAGCTGGAACGGATCGACGTGGCCACAGCGTCGTCGAGATCGGCATCGGCGAAGATGATGTTCGGGTTTTTGCCCCCGAGCTCGAGAGAGAGCTTCTTGAATCGCGGCGCGGCGTTTGCCGCCACGGCGGCACCGGTGACCGTACCGCCGGTGAAAGAGATCGCGGCGACGTCCTCGTGACAGGTCAGCGCACGTCCGGCCTTGTTGCCGTAGCCGTGGACGATGTTGATCACGCCCGGCGGGATCCTTGCTTCGATCGACAACTCGGCCAGGCGATTGGCTGTCAGCGGCGTCAGCTCGCTCGGCTTGGCGACGCACGTGTTTCCCGTGGCGACGGCCGGGGCGATCTTCCATGAGAGCAGATAAAGTGGCAGATTCCATGGCGAAATCAGACCGACGACGCCGAGCGGTTGCCGCAATGTGTAATTCAGAGCGGTCGCATCCGTGATGTGGGCCTCGCTGGACTGGTGGAGGATGGCCGTGGCGAAGAAACGGAAGTTGGCCACGGCCCTAGGGATGTCCAACCGCCTCGCCAGCGAGATCGTCTTGCCGTTGTCGATCGACTCGCATCGGGCAAGCTCGTCGAGGTTCAGTTCGATGAGATCGGCGAGCCTCAGAAGCAGGTTGCTTCGTTCCGCGGCAGGCGTGCGCGACCATGCCGGAAACACCGCTTTCGCCGCGCCCACGGCATCCTCGATATCGCGTTCGTCACTATCCGGAATCTGCGCGATGACCTCGGCGGTGGCAGGGTTGATGTCGTCGAAGTACGCACCGGAGTGCGGCGGAACGAAGACGCCTCCGATGAAGTTAGCGAGCGGCAAGGAACTCCTCCGGCTCGAACTCCCATTTGTCGATGTCCGGATCCCATGAGTCCCACGGGACGATGGCGGCCATCCGGTCTCTGAGACCCGGCGGGATGACCTCGGGGACGATGAACGCTTTCTGGCGGCGCAGTTTGTAGGGATTGCGGAACTCGAACCCCAAAACGCCGAGGATGTAACGGGCGATGTACCACGTCGCTTGCGGGTTCCAGCCGTGCGCGATCTTCACGACCACGCCGAGGCCCTCGGGATACTCGGGATGTTCGATGGCCAGCCCGAGGAGTCCGTCAGCGCCTTCCTTGGCCAGCACGCGACCGTGACAGGCCTTGAGGACGGTCGAGTCGAGACGATTGAAGCCGCCGATGAGGTCGGGATGTTCGATCATGGCCTGCCAGATCCAGTCGTCGTTTTTCTCGGTGACGAGGTTGGCGAAGAGCCTGGCCAGGTCGGTGACGGTCATCGAAACCGTCGGCAATCCGCAGCCGTCCTTGGCGATCGTCCCCTGCTTCCACTCGCCGCCGAGGACGTGGCGAATGTAGGCCAGATACTCCTGGAAGAAGGGGTGATGGGGCCAGACGTAGCCGACGCGGGACCACCCTTTCAGCTTGCAGCCGCGAAGGATGGCCGCGTGCTCTCCCGAGCAGCAGTGATACCAGCGGCGCGGACGACGCACCTGCCGGCCGAACTGCACGAGGGGGACGTCGAGCGGAGCCTGCATGAGGCCCCATTCGCCCTGCATGAGGATCGACCGGGCCACGCGCACATGCTCGGTGTCACCGTTGTGAGAGGCAACGGAAATGGCCTTCTGCTCGCCATTGAGCGCCCGCGCAAACTCGCGGACGAAGACCTTCATCATGATCGGCTTGACCATCGACCGCCCGTAGACCTCGACGTTGCCGCCGAACGAATGGACGACGCTCCTCCCCGAAACCCACGACACAGCGCCGTGGATCGTGTTCTCCGCGACGCCATTCCGCCGATATTCGACCAGCGGCTGCCAGTTCGGCATCGCCCGCGCGAAGTTGACGGGGTGGTTTTCGTTGAAGGGCACGCGGGGATTATAGGGAGTGGAGGGTGGGGATATCTGTCATTCCGAATGATAGGTTCTCCGACTCCCCACCCGCCACTCCCCACCCCCATTCCTATACGATCCCCGAAGCCATGGAGCTCGACGTCTTCTTCTCCATCTCGCAGACCGAGGTCAACGGCTACATGCCGAGCGAGCGGGTCATGTTCGAGAACTTCTTCGAGCAGGTGATCCTCGCGGACCGGCTCGGGTTCGGGACGGCATGGGTGGCGGAGAGTCATCTGTCGACGGAGGTTCAGAAGACGAATCGGGGAGCGGTCATCCCGCATTTCGTCGGAGAGATCGGGCTCAATACCGACATCCTGCAGCTCGGGCATCGGATCTTCGCAAGGACGAAGCAGATCGGCGTCGGATCGGCGATCATGAACATCCTCTGCAACGGCGGCCCAATCGCGGCAGCGGAGAGGATCAAGACGTTTCTCGCTCTCCACGGGCTCGATCCGAAGGAGCGGCGCCTGCTCACGATCGGCTTCGCGGCGGGCCGCTTTCCGTTCATCAACATCCCGTACGGGATCGTGCCGCGCACGCCGGTGGAGGAAGCTGCCTGGCCGGTGGTGAAAAACAAAATCTTCGAAGAGGCGACGGAGATCTTTCTCCGTTTGCTGCGCGGGGAGACTCTGAGCTCGTCGATGATCGCGAATCGCTCGCTTCAACCGAAAGACTTTCGCTCCGATGGCGACTGGCAGCGTGTCGTGGACGCTTGCGGACAGAGCGCCGACGAGATTCCGTTGGCGCCGCGCTGGGTGTTTCCGAATCTGAAGATCGTGCCGCGGGAATCGCGGATGGAGCTGCTGCGGCTGTCGATCGGCTCGCACGATGCGGCAACGCAGGTCTTCGCCAACACGATCCTGCCGGTCGGCGTTTTCAATCTATCGATCACGCCGGGCGACGAAATCCAGAAGACGAACGAGCGGATGGCTACCGCATATCATCCGGACGGCGGCGGCTGGCAGCGGCGGCTGATGCCTCGCACGGTCCTGGTCTTCATCCACGACGATCCGCCGCGTGCGGCCGAGGAGGCACGGGCGGCATTGATCAATTACTGGCGCGCGCTCGAGGGGACGCTCGATGAGGTGAAGGTGCAGCGTGCCACGGAAAACGCCCTCATCGGCAATGCCGAGATGATCGCGAAGCAGATCACCGAGCGTTTCCACCCTGACGACCGGCTGATGCTCTGGTTCGACTTCAATAACCACGATTCGAAGCGGGTGATGAAGAATATGGAAGACTTCATGACGAAAGTGGCGCCGGGGATGTCGCGATGAGAAGAGCCCTCGCCCTATTGCTGCTCCTTGCGACCGCATGCGCGACGACGCATCCGCCCGTCGTCCGCGATGTCGCCGAGTACGACCGGCTCGTGGCTGCCGACCCCGACAAACGGCTGGTCGAGATCACCGACCTCCCGCGTGACGTGCGCTACGCCACCACGAACAACTTCATGCACGAGCAGTTGTATCCGGTGCCGCGAGTCTTCCTGCGCCGCCCGGCCGCGATCGCACTGCACGATGTCGAGCGCGATCTGGCGCGCCAGGGGCTGGGGTTGAAGATCTTCGACGGCTATCGGCCCTATCGCGTGACTGTACAGATGTGGAAACCGATCCGCAATCCCGACTTCGTCGCCGACCCGGCCAAAGGCTCGCGTCACAACCGCGGCGCGGCCGTCGATCTGACGCTCATCGATCTGCACACCGGCCGCGAGCTGCCGATGCCCACCGGCTACGACGACTTCACCCCTCGGGCGCGCCAGGACTTCAACGACCTGCCGGCCGAGGTTCTCGCGAATCGCGCCAAGCTGCGGGAGGCCATGATCAGCCACGGCTTCGACCCATTGCCATCCGAATGGTGGCACTTCGACTTTCGCGGCTGGGATAAGTTCGAGCTGCTCGATTTGCCGCTGGAAGGGCTGTGATGCGGGTTGCTGTGATGCGGGTTGCTGGGTTGCTGGGTCTCGAAGTCTCGCGGTTTCGAAGTCTCGCGGTCTCTGCTCGTGGCCGCCGCGCTACTGCGAGACCGCGCTGCCGAGAGACCCAGCAACCTTGCAACTCAGCAACCACCTCTAGAACCTCGTCACCATCGAAATCGACCCGACCTTGAACAGTTCCGACCTGTCGTAGGCGGCGTCGATCTGGAAGCGGGGCCATGCCAGGCCCGCGCCGACGGAGACGTGGTTCTGAGACTTCGTCTTCGGGAAGAGCAACGCCGCGGCCACCTCGTCCGCGTTCTGGAGCGGGCCCGTGTAGGTGATGGAGTGCTGCGGGTCGCGCCAGTAGCCGGCGCGCATGGCGAACGGAATCCTCGTCGAGAAGAAGTACTCGCCGCCGAGGTGGAGCTCCGTGGCATCGGCCGCCTTGTATGCATGATCGATGGCACGCACGGTGGCATTGATGGAGACGAAGTCGTCGACGAGATTCGAGTACTTCACACGCACGACGTCGGCGTTGACCGTCAGCACGGGGATGGGACGGTAGGAGACGCCGGCGCCGAAGACATCGGGGATATGGAACGTCGTGTCGGCGGCTTTGACGAACGCGAAGTTGGTGGTGTCGTTCGCGGCAAAGGTCGGCGTGGCGTACTTCGCTCCCTGCTTGTAGACGCCGCCGAGCGAGAACTTGTCGGTCGGCGCCCACTTGAAGCCGCCGGAGAAGGTGAGGTCGGTCTGATCTTTGGCGACGGAATTGTTGCTGGTGATGTCGCTCGAAGCCTGCACGGAGATGCTCGAGAAGTCGCCCGTCGGCGTCACGCGGAATGTGAAGGCCGTCTCGTTGAAACGTTGGAAGCGCGCCGCGGCGCCGAAGGATAAGGTGCCGATCTTGAACGCCGCGGCCACGCCGAGCGTCCTTTCCTGAATCTTGACGGAGCTGAGAAAGGGCAGGACCGTGTACTCGAGGCAGGCGAACGGGTTATTCACGCGCAGAGCGTCGCATGCGGCGGACGTGATCGGGCCGCCGGTCGGATTGCCGTTGGAGTCGACCGGGAGGAAGAAGTTGGGGACGTCTGTCTTGATCTCGCCGGTGAAGGTGTTGCGCACAGGCACCACCTGGCCCGTCCCTTCATTGCGGAGGGGCTCGTGGTAGTAGGCGCCGAAGGTGAAGTACTTCGTCGGATAGACGATGCTGGCGAAGGTCGGGTCGACGCGTTGGCTGTAGTGGCTGAACGCAGTGCGCTGGAGGTCGGGATACGTGCCACTCGTCGTGAAGACCTGTTCTTCCTGATAGTTGCGCCCTTCGATCGTGATCTCGGGCTTCCTCAGGATTGTGAGCCCGGCCGGATTGGCCTCAGCGGCGGACGCATCATCGGCCAGGCCGAGGAACGCACCGCCCATGCCGAGCGAGCGGGCACCGGGATTGCCGAAGTTGAACTGCAGGCCGGAGAGCGACTCGATGTCGGTGTTCTGAGCGGCCAGGGGAAGCGCGATGAGCGTGCAAACCGCGGCTGCGAAAACGAATCTGCGCATTGAAATCCTCCGAAACGGCGACAGCTCAAAGGATAGCAGACGAGGTCGCGAGGTTGCGCCGTCGCGCGGCAACCTTCTTTTCAGGCACAGGCACTCTTGTCCGTGCCGCCTTACCGCGAGACCGCGAAACCTGCGAGACCGCGGAACCGCAAAAAGTGGGGCGCGGCGGAGGGTGAGTCGCCGCGCCCCGAATGCGTAGGAGGATGGCCGCTCTTAACGTCGAGCGACGAGGACGATCATCAACGCGCGATGACTTTGCGGATCTTTTGACGCGCCGAGAATGTATGTCTGGCCGATGGCGAGGTTCAGCGTCGTCGTGAGCAGCGACGTGAGCTGGTCCTTCTGTGGTCCCGTGAGTTTGGCGATGTGCAGGCCGTTGACCGCGATCGAATCGCTGGCCGGATCGTATTCACCGAAACGGAAGTCGGCGCGATAACCGCTCTGCATGTCGATGAGACCGGGGTCGCCTTCCTTCCCCTGGACCGTCGCTTCACCGACGCTCTCGAAAGCGTTGTACGGCAGGATGGCCAGTTTCCGGGCCACATCCTTGAGGTCGTCGGCAATCTTCGGCGTCCCTTCGACGCGCGAGGCGCCGACGATGCGGACGTAGAGCCGGAAGCTCTGCGGCTCCTTGTCGAAGTCGCCGATCATCTTCGCGATCGCTTTCATATTGTCGGTGCGGTCGGTGACGACGAGCGAGTTCGTCGAGGGCTGGATCGACATCGAGCCATCGGTGCTCAGAAGCGGCTTGATGGCCGCCGCGGCCTTGTCGGCCTGCTTGAACTTGAAGGTAAACGAGCGCACCGCCAGCGGCGTCCTGGCGTCGGCCGCTGCTTCCGGGGGCTCGGCGATGGCGGCGCCGCAGAGGACGGCCATCATCGAAATCATCAGGAGAATGCGCTTCAGATTCATAGGTCCGCCGGCAATGTGTCGTCGAAGATCATCACGATTTTAGCGTCGCTGCCCTCGTTCGGCACCTCGACGATCGTCGCGTTGTGAGATGAATACGTTTCCACGAACGATTTCGTCGCAAGAGCCGCCGAACGGGCCACGGCAGACTTGACGGCGGCGGCTGCCGTTTGCGTGGGATGAGCGGCCGGCGGCCTCTGCTCGATGCGATAAACGAGCGTTGCGCCGGTAACACCGGCAGCGACGGTCGCGGCGATCGCCAGCCGCTGCCATACCCCGGCCGCACGGCGCGGCGCGAGTGAGGTCTCCGCACCACGAACCCGCACCTGCGACATCACGTCGCCGACGAAGGCGTCCAAGCCGCCGGGCGGAACGAGCTCCTCGCCGCCGATGGAGCGGAAGAAGAGGTCAGGATCGATGCCCATGGCGTAGTCGAGGCATGCATCGCAATGCCGAAGATGATCGAGCAGGGCGGCGTCGGCCGTGCCGGGTTGGAGGTTGGCGCGGAATTGCCGGCACGTGATCATCGCGATTCCTCCCAAAGCCGCGCGTATTCGGGGAAGCGTTTCTTCAACTGCTGCTGCATCAGCTTGCGGGCGTTGAAGAGGTGATTGCGCACCGTCGACTCGCGGCAGCCGAGGATCCTGGCGATCTCCGAAGAACGGAGGTCTTCCATCTCGCTCATGACGAAGATCGTCTTCTGCTTCGGTGACAGGACGCCCGAGACGACGTTGAAGACAGACTCGACCTCTTTTCGCTGCACGGTCACCGTCTGTTCCGGGTCGACCGAGGTCTTGACGAGCCGCAGGTTGGAGTTGACGGCGTTGTCGCGCGACTGTTTGTTGCGCATGAAATCGATGGCCACGTTCGTCACCATCCGGTAGAGCCAGGTGTCGAAGGCGTACGCCGAGTCGTATTTCTCGAGGTTCTCCCACAATTTGAGGAAGACGAGCTGGGAGATGTCCTTGGCGTCCTCCCCATTGCCGATGACGCGGTAGCAAAGGCCGTAGACCTTGGAGGTCTTCCGGCGGACGAGCGTCTCAAACGCCCCATCGTCGCCCTGCCGGATCTGTTCGACCAGTTGGCGGTCGTCGGGT
Source organism: Thermoanaerobaculia bacterium (assembly GCA_035482045.1). Taxonomy (GTDB): domain Bacteria; phylum Acidobacteriota; class Thermoanaerobaculia; order Gp7-AA8; family Gp7-AA8; genus JADGNZ01. The sequence continues at coordinate 33,779 of DATHRD010000015.1, read as the reverse complement.
TCCACGGACTCTTTCGTCGGGATCATTCGGAGGACTTCCGCAGCCATCGTGACACATGTACGGCGGCGGGGTTGGGAACGTCTATGGAGGGTGTCGGATTTCGTTGGACGCGGTCTCGCGGCTGCGCGGTCTCGGGGTGCTGGGTTGCTGAGTTGCTGAGTTGCTGGATTGCTGGGGTTGCTGGGTTGCTGGGGTTGCTGGGTTGCTGGGCAGCTTCCGTAGACTCAGCAACTCAGTAACCCAGCGACTCAGCAACCGAATCCGCGAGACCGCGCAATCACGCTGCCGCGCGACCCCGCAACCGCGTGCTAGAATTCAAACACCTACCTCATGCGCGTTCTGGTCGTTGGGCAAGGGGCACGCGAGCATGCGATCGCGTGGAAACTCCGCCAGTCTCCTCTCGTCAGGGAGGTCTATGCGGCCCCGGGGAACGCCGGGATCGCCGCCGTCGGCGACTGCGTGAACATCGGCGTTGCCGACATCATCGAGTTGGCAGATTTTGCCGAGACGCTGAAGATGGACCTGACCATCGTCGGCCCGGAACTGCCGCTAACCCTCGGCATCGTTGACGAGTTTCAGAAACGCGGTCTGCCCATCTTCGGCCCGACACGTCTGGCCGCGGAGCTGGAAGGGTCGAAGGCGTTCTCCAAAGAGTTCATGCGCAAGTACGGTATCCCTACCGCCGAGGCCCGTGTCTGCTCGTCGTCCGACGAGGCCAAAGCGGCGCTGAAGGAGTTCGGCTACCCCGCGGTCATGAAGGTCGACGGGCTGGCCGCCGGCAAGGGTGTCGTCATCATCGGATCGAAGGCGGAAGCGGAGGAGTATCTCCGGCTCGTGTTCGAGGAGAAGAAGTTCGGGAACGCCGCGAATCGCATCCTGGTCGAGGAGTTCCTGACCGGCGAGGAAGTGTCGTTCATGGTCCTGACCGACGGGACGAAGTTCGTCTCGCTGGCCCCTGCCAAGGACTACAAGAAGGCCTTCGACGGCGAGACAGGTCCCAACACCGGCGGCATGGGGGCGCACTCACCGGCCGTGGTCCTGACCGGTGAAGCGGCGGCGGAGATTGTGAAGACAATCATCATGCCGACGATCCAGGGGATGACCGATGAGGGACGCCCGTACACCGGCTGCCTCTATGCGGGCGTGATGCTCACGCCCAAGGGTCCCAAAGTGCTGGAGTACAACTGCCGCTTCGGCGATCCGGAAACGCAGGTGCAGATGCTCCGCCTCGAAGACGACCTGGCCGATCTCTGTCTCAAGGTGGCCCGCGGCAACCTCGGCGACACGAAGCTGAACTGGGTCAAGGAAGCCGCGGCCTGCGTCGTCGTCGCTGTCGATGGCTATCCCGAGGACTTCCAGAAGGGGCAGGAAGTCATCATCGATCCGATCGACGACCCGGCGGTGACGGTCTTCCACGCCGGGACCATCTCCCGCGGCGGCAAGATGATCAACGTCGCCGGCCGTGTGGCCAGCGTCTGCGCGCGCGCGGCAACCCTCTCCGAAGCGCTGGCCAAGGCGTACCAGGCCGCGCCGAAAGTGCGGTTCGAGGGAGCAAGGTATCGAATGGATATCGGGTACCGGGCTTTGGAACAAAGGAAGGGATAGAGCTGCGCAGCGAAACGGCGGCCTCCATGCCGGCGACGGCGCCCGAATTGAGGCATCGCGCTAGAATGCACGGTGCGATGACGGCGCATATTCAGCTCGATCCGGCGTTCGTTTCGGAGTTCTGCAAGCGAAACCACATTCGCAAGCTGGCTCTTTTCGGCTCCGTGCTGACAGACCGTTTTCGGCCGGAGAGCGATGTCGATGTGCTGGTGGAGTTCGAAGAAGGGGCGCGGGTGGGATACATCGCCATGGCGGGCATGGAGATCGAGCTCGGTGAGCGGCTTGGGCGAAAGGTTGACCTCAGAACACCGGCAGAGCTGAGCCGCTATTTCCGCGACCAAGTCGTTCATTCGGCCGAGGTGCAGTATTCCGCCGCCTGACATCGAGCGCCTCCGTCACATCGTCGAATCCGCAGGGCGTGTCGAGCGATTCATTGCCGGCCGCACCCGCGCTGATCTGGACGGAGATGACCAGCTCGCACTCGCAATCGTGAAATCGATTGAAATTGTCGGCGAGGCAGCGGCACGCATCGGAATGGCAGTGCGCGCCGAGCTGCCTGAGATTCCCTGGCCCGAAGTCGTCGGAATGCGCAACCACCTCATTCATTCTTACTTCGACATCGACAATGATCGCGTGTGGGACACCGCGACTGAAGATTTGCCCAAACTGAAAGCGATCATCGAGCGCTACTTGAACCAAGGAGTCCAGCCATGACCACCCTCATCAAGAACGGTCGCATCGTCACCGCCGTCGACGACTACCGCGCGGACATCCTCATCGAGGACGGGACGATCGCCATGATCGGGAAGTCGATCGACGCTCAGGCCGACAAGGTCATCGATGCCAGGGGGCGGCTCGTCATCCCCGGCGGGATCGATCCGCACACGCACATGGAACTGCCGTTCGGTGGAACCTCGGCATCCGACACGTTCGAGACCGGCACGATCGCGGCGGCGCACGGGGGGACGACGACGATCATCGACTTCGCCGTGCAGTACAAGGGACAGTCGCTGCGGCAGGCGGTCGACGTATGGCACGCCAAGGCCGAGGGAAAGACGTCGATCGACTACGGGTTCCATCTCATTTGTACCGATCTGCCGGACGAGCGGTTGCCGGAGATGAAGGGGATGATCGACGAAGGGGTGTCGAGCTTCAAGCTCTTCATGGCCTATCCGGGAGTGTTCCTCGTCGACGACGCTACGATCTTCAAGGCCATGGGGACGGCGGGTGAGAACGGCGGGTTGATCTGCATGCACGCCGAGAACGGCGTCGTCATCGATGCCATCGTCAAGAAGGCGCTGGCCGAGGGGAAGACGGCGCCGAAATACCACGCCCTGACGAGACCTACCAAAGCGGAGGCGGAGGGCGTTCATCGCGCCATCGCTCTCGCCGAGATGGCGGACGCGCCGGTCTACATCGTCCATCTCAGTTGCGACGACTCGCTGCAGGAAGTGACGCGGGCGCGCGATATGGGCATCAACGCCTTCGCCGAGACCTGCCCGCAGTACCTCTTCCTCGACTACAGCGTCTACGAACAGCCCGGATTCGAAGGCGCCAAGTACGTGATGACGCCGCCCATTCGCGATAAGTGGAACCAGGACAAGCTGTGGCGCGGGCTGAAGTTCAACGACCTGCAGGTCGTCTCGACCGACCACTGCCCGTTCTGCATGAAAGAGCAGAAGGAGCTCGGCAAGAACGACTTCTCCAAGATCCCCAACGGCGGGCCGGGCGTGGAGAACCGGATGTCGCTCGTCTACGACGGCGGCGTGGCCGAGGGGCGCATCTCGCTCAACCGTTTCGTCGAGATCACGTCGACCGCGGCCGCGAAGATCTTCGGCCTCTTCCCACGCAAAGGAACGATCGCCGTCGGCAGCGACGCCGACATCGTCATCTTCGATCCGGACGAAGAGATGACCATCAGCGCCAGGACCCACCACATGAACGTCGACTACTCCTGCTACGAGGGGCGCCGGGTTCGCGGGGTAACCAAGACGGTGCTTTCGCGTGGCGAGCTGGTGATCGAAGAGGGAAAGTACGTCGGACGGGCTGGGAAGGGGCAGTTCCTCAAACGGGGACAGGCGTTTTCTCCGAGGTAGCGCCGGAGGACGGGACACGCAAGCCTCGAGACCCGAGGGTGTCCAGAACCTGGACGCTTAACTCTGTGAGAGTGATGGCAACGTCCTCACTTCGGATGACAACCTCGCCATTTTTCTTGGCGACATCATCATTTTTTTGGCAACATCATCAACCTTGATGGCAACATCGCCGTCTTTGGGGGCGACATCGCCATCTTTTTTGGCAAATCACCATCTTTGGGGGCGATATCGCCATTTTCGAAGGCAACATCGCCATGTTCGATGGCAACATCGCCATCTTTCTTGGCGACATCGCCATTCTCGATGGTGTTGTCATCAATCACGAAGGCGCTGTAACATCCATGATTTGCGATATTTGACGATCCATTGACGAGTTCCAGTGATCGCTCGCCCAAGTCGGTCAAGTCATCCATCGGGCTTCGGTGTCCTGCCGGATCGGTGTGGCACAATGCGCCTCACCCGTCATTTTGGGAATCCGGAGACAATCAATGACTGACGCAGTCATCCAACACGAAGACGGACGTGTCGAGCTTCGCTCCGAGGAGGGGATTCGCACCAGCCCTCTCTACAACCACGACCTCGCGCCGGTGCCGGTGGCACGGCGGAACTGGACCACCTACAACTACGCCGCGCTCTGGATCGCCATGGCGCACTGCATCCCCACTTACATGATGTCGTCGGGACTCATCGGCGCGGGGATGAACTGGTGGCAGGCGCTGCTGACGATCCTCGTGGGCAACACCATCGTCCTCATCCCCATCCTCCTCAACTCACACGCCGGAACCAAGTACGGCATTCCGTTTCCGGTCTTCGCCAGGGCCAGTTACGGGACGATCGGCTCGAACCTTCCGGCGCTCATGCGCGCCATCGTCGCCTGCGGCTGGTTCGGGATTCAGGCCTGGATCGGCGGGGAAGCGCTCCACACTTTCTTCACCTCGATCCTTCCCTCCTGGCCCACCCTCCTCGGCAGGTTCGTTGGGCATCCGACCACCGAATGGATCTCGTTTCTCCTCTTCTGGCTGCTCAACATTCTGATCATTTACCGCGGCATGGACCTGCTTCGCCGCTTTGAGAACTGGGCGGCTCCGTTTGTCCTCGTCATGACGGCCTTCCTTCTGGGATGGGCGGTCTGGCGAGCGCACGGCCTCGGCTACCTTCTGCACGAGAAGGGGAAGTTCGAGACCTGGGCACAGTTCCGTCCGATCTTCATCCCCTCGTTGACGGCGATGATCGGCTTCTGGGCCACGCTGTCGCTGAACATGCCCGACTTCACCCGTTTCGGCCGCAGCCAGCGCGAGCAGGCCATCGGTCAGACGGTGGCACTGCCGACGACGATGACCATCTTCGCGGCAATGGGGGTGCTCATCACCTCCGCTGCAGTCGTCATCTATCCGACGATGAGCATCAACGAGCTGTGGGATCCACTCAAGCTCGTGGCGCAGTTCAAGCAGCCTCTGGTCGTGGCCATCTCGATGTTCACCGTCGTCATCGCCACGCTTTCCGTGAACATCGCCGCCAACGTGGTCTCGCCGGCGAACGACTTCGCGAACGCATTCCCGAAATGGATCTCCTTCCGCACCGGCGGCCTGATCACCGGCCTGCTGGCGATCGCCATGCAGCCCTGGCGTCTGCTGGCGGATCCCTCGGGTTACATCTTCACGTGGCTCCTCGGCTACTCGGGCGGGCTCGGCTCGATCGGCGGCGTGATGATCGTCGACTACTGGATCGTGCGGAAAAAGCTGCTGGTGCTCGGTGATCTCTATCGAATCGACGGAGCGTACCGATACGCGGGCGGCTGGAACTGGCGCGCTGTCCTCGCCACACTCCTCGGCTGCACCGCGGCCTGGATCGGTCTGGTCGTTCCCGCGCTGCGCCCGCTGTACGACTATGCCTGGTTCGTCGGCTTCGGCGTCGCCGCGATCACCCACCTTCTGTTGATGAAAACCTTCCGCCCGAGCGGCATCGTCGAGGTTCCCTCCGCCGCATGACCTACATCACCATCCTCATCCTTGTTGCAGTCGTCATCATCATCGCCGGCGGGTCATGGCGGCGGAAGAACGCGGAACGCGAGAAGGCAGACGAGGCCAACGTAGGTCGGACGAACGGAGGTCGGACTCTCCAGTCCGACCTCCAATCCGACCGCGCGTCCGAGGTCGTACCACCGCCCGGTCGGACTGAGAGTCCGACCTACGCAGAACCTCCTCCCGAAGATCCCGAGCCGTTGCCGGACGCCGATCCGGAACCGTTGCCGATCATTGAACCGGAGCCGGTGCCGCAGCCAGCACCCCCACCTCCGCCCCCGGAGCCGCCACAACCGACGATCATCGTCGCCGACGAAGCTCCGCGCGAAAACGTTGATTACGCGCACGTTGTGGCGGAGCCTCGGGCGACCAACGCTACCGGCCGTGCCGGTATAATCCGCGAGCCCCAATCGGAGAGAAAACACATGTCCCGAATCGTTAAAGGTGGTTTGATTCAGACGTCCCTGGCCTGTGACACGAGCGAATCGCTCGAGAAGATCCGCGAGGCCCAGACTGAGCGCACGCTCAAGTATGTCGACCAGGCCGGCGCCGAGGGCGTTCAGGTCCTCTGCATGCAGGAGATCTTCACCGGCCCTTACTTCTGCGCCGAGCAGAGCACGCGTTGGTACGACTCCGTGGAGAGGATCCCGGACGGTCCGACCACGAAGCTGATGCAGGAGTACGCCAAGAAATACAGCATGGTCATCATCGTGCCGCTGTATGAGGAAGAGTCGACCGGCGTCTACTACAACACCGCCGCCGTGATCGACGCCGACGGCACGTACCTCGGCAAGTACCGTAAGAACCACATTCCGCACGTCGCGCCCGGTTTCTGGGAGAAGTTCTACTTCCGTCCCGGCAACCTCGGGTACCCGGTGTTCGATACGGCCTACGCCAAGGTCGGCGTCTACATCTGCTACGACCGCCACTTCCCCGAGGGCGCCCGGGAGTTGGGCCTGGCCGGAGCGGAAATCGTGATGAACCCTTCCGCGACGGTAGCCGGTCTCTCGGAGTACCTCTGGAAGCTCGAGCAGCCGGCGCACGCGGTGGCCAACGGCTACTTCGTCGGCGCCATCAATCGCGTTGGTTACGAGGCGCCATGGAACATCGGCGAGTTCTACGGCCAGAGCTACTTCTGCGATCCGCGTGGCCAGATGCTGGCCGTGGGCCCTCGCGATGCGGACGCGCTCGTGACCGCGGATCTGGATATGGACAAGATCCGCGAAGTCCGCAATACGTGGCAGTTCTATCGGGACAGGCGGCCGGAGACGTATAACGGGATCGTGCGGCTGTAGACGTGCGCGACCACATCCTCATCCACATCAACGGCCGTGAACATCGCATCGCCGGCGATGTCGCCTTCGAGACCCTCGCGAACTATCTTCGACAGGATGTCGCTGCCACTGGGACGAAGATCGTCTGCGAGGAAGGGGATTGCGGCGCCTGCACGGTATTGACCCGGCGCACGGCCGATGCCGACTATCGTCCGGTCAACGCCTGCATCCTTTCGCTCGCGCAGCTCGATGGATCATCGATCGTCACGGTGGAAGGATTGAGCGAAACGAAAACCGTTTCACGCGGAGGCGCGGAGACGCGGAGAAAAGAGGACTCCCTCCGCGTCTCCGCGTCTCCGCGTAAAAACGTTCTCCATCCTGTTCAGGAGGCCATGGTTCGTTGCCACGGCGCGCAGTGCGGCTACTGCACGCCCGGCTTCGTCATGGCCATGGCCGGAATGTTCGAGCGCTGTGACCGGGTCGATGAAAAACAGGTACGTGACGGGCTGACCGGAAACCTCTGCCGCTGCACCGGCTACGAGCCGATCATCAAGGCCGCGCTGGCGATCGACGGCGCGCCGATCAGCAAGATGCGCGACCGCTATCCCGATCTTCCGGATGCAAGCGATTCCGTGGAGGTCGGCTCCTTCTGCGCGCTGGCCACGCTCGACGAGGCAATCGCCTTCAAACGCGGCCATCCCGGATGCACGATCGTGCAGGGGGGGACCGACGTCGGCGTCTGGGTCAACAAGCGGAACCTCGCCGCGCCGGCGATGCTGTCACTGTCGAAGATCGCATCGCTCAACGAGTTGCGCGAAGAAGACGGCGCGATCGTCGCCGGCGCGAATGCGACGCTCGCCGACTTCGAGACGTTCATCGCCGATCGCATCCCCGAGCTGGCGGGCATCCTGGCCGTGTTCGGCTCACCTCAGATCAAGAACGCCGGAACGCTGGTCGGCAACATCGCCAACGGCTCTCCAATCGCCGACACGTTGCCTTATCTCTTCGTCGCCGGCGCCACCCTCGCGCTGAACGGCGGCACTCGCACCGTTCCGATCGACCGCTTCTACCTCGGATACCGGAAGTTCGATCTCCATCCCGACGAGATCATCACCAGCGTTCGCATCCCCATCGTCCGCGACACGCTCAAGCTCTACAAGGTCTCGCGACGCAAGGATCTCGACATCTCCGCCTTCACCGCCGCCATTCGATTGGCAATCAGCGGCGATCGGATCGACCACGCCATCATCGCCTACGGCGGCGTCGCCCCTACCGTCATCCGCCTCCCGCACACGGAAGCCTTCCTGGCCGGCAAGACGGCCACCCTTGATACCTTCGAGCACGCCGGCCGCATCGCCCGCGACGAGATCAAGCCGATCAGCGACGTGCGGGGCTCCGCCGACTACAGGCTGCAACTCGCAGAGAACATCATGGCGAAGTTCTGGTACGAGGTGTTCGAAGAGGCGGCGGAACGTCGCTTCGCGCGGGTGTAGCGGTCACGACGTAGCCACGCTGACATCGTTGACGCGGTTTCGTGTCGTGGAACCGCCATGGCTCGCCTTCGTCAAGCCCATTCAGCCGGCACCAAAGCTCACTCCATCTTTGTGGGGCAGGAGATCGGAAGCGAAGGATTTGAGCAACTCTTTTTAGACAGAGCCTTTATCTCTTTTCCGCATGTCGTTACGACATTGCTCTTGGCATCGAGTATCGCAGCCGGCCAAAGATCCTCGTCGGTCATCGTGTAATCAGCGTTCGCCCACGCAGTGCAGAAAGCGAGATCGTCGGTTTTCCCTTGTGCACGCATCTTGCCATAGAGAGCGCGGCCGCTCGCCGGGTGGCGCTCAAGCTCTTCATCGAATACTTGCTCCGCAAGATGGAGCTCTCCTAGCTGCAGGTAGGCGCCGCCGAGAGCCTCGCGGGTGGGGGCGAACCACTGTGGAGGCTCGTCGTATCCCAGCGCGTCCTCGTGCGTGACCGCGAGCTTCAGATGCGAAATGGCCTCGTCCAGGGCTGCCTCGCACTGACCACCCTTCTCACACAAACCGCCCGCTTTGCACTCACCGAACTTCGCGCACTGACCTTTCGCCCAACTGATGCGCGCCCTCAGCATCGACTGAGCGATGGCCAGCACCGCCGCGGCGCTGTTGTTACCCCATCCGATCGGCGTGGGAGGAACGATCTTGGTCATCTCCTTCGCCATCGCGTCATACTCCCCGCGCGACCTGGCGATATCGGGTGCTTGGACTTTGCATGTGCTGGAGTCGTCGTTGGCGCCGGCGATGTACGCCATCCCGCGCGCCCAATGCCGCACGGAACTAAGGATGTGGCAACCGTTCAGCGGGTACTTATCCGGCACAAACGGGCACATGTAGCACTCCTCGGGTGGCTCCGGCTCCTTGAGGACTGCGCACCAGTTGCGGTTCATCACCAGAGTCAGGAGCGGCGCCGTCATGTATCGCTGCAACTCCGGCTCATTGGCCGAGAAGCGCTGCGCGTGCGCGCTCGTGTCGCACGCTAGTTTCACCGCTTGCTCGCTTCGCCCGAGAAATGTGGCGGAGACGGTGCCGAAGAAGTAGTTGTGGCTTTGGTAGTGGCCGTAATAGAGCTGCGGGCATTTGTCATTAGCGCTATACACCGTGTACGAGCCGCGGCAGGATTCCTCGTACTCGCTTAAATCGGCGTTCACGGCCTGCACGTTGCTATTCAAAGAATTTAGGTATTGGCCGTTCAGCAGAAAAATGTGCGACGGCATGTGCACCAGATGCCCCGACGCGGGAACCAGCCGCGTCAGCAATTCCGCGCTCCAAAAATCCCGGTCTGTGTCCGGTTTGGGCCCCCCTTCGACCGTGTGTATCCAGAAGTGATTCGCGCCGAGAGCGTCGCGAGAATTGTCTATGCAGTTCTCCAGGACGCTCTCAATTTGGAGAGTCTCGAGCGCAGCGCTCTTGCAATGGTCGTACACGCCCCACGGGCGTAGATCAAGCATACTCTCGGCGTAGAGTGCGCCGACATTAACGCTGACGCCGATGCCAGAGCGTTGGTCCTTGTATTGGTCCCAAATCTTGCCCATGGCGACGCTGTAGGCGACTGCCTCCGACACCGGATCGCCCGGATCGTTGTAGCGTAACGAGAGTGCGTGGATCAGAGCGCGCGCCAGCTTGGCTCTGTCGTCTTTGCCCGTCTTCGCCCGCTCCTCCGCAGCCAGGATCGCCTTCAGCGCCACAGCGCGACACGGATCGTCCATGCCGAGGTTGATGTTCGGGCCCGCCGCGAGCGCGATGCCCCAATATGCCATGGCCAGTGTGCTATCGGCTGCCGCCGCTCCGCGGAAGTTGCGCAGCGCCTCTTCAAAGTTGAATCCGTAATACTGCGTCAATCCTTGGTCGAAGTACTTCTGCGCCGTCCCGTTGCTGGTGACTACCCACTCGCGGTTCGCAAATTGCGGCTGGCTGACAGCCTCCGCGAATTTTTTGTCGCACGGCGAGACTCGCCCGGGGGCGGTAGTGGCGTGGAGGTGCTGGGCGATAGCGATCGGACAGACGAGCAGAAACACAGCCGCAACGGCGACATGTCGCATAGAGATTGCCTTCGCGTTTGTTTAGGTACGGCTAATATAGCATTGTCGCCGCCGTATACTTACAAATTCCATGTCCTCGGTCGGAAAGAACATCCCTCATGATTCGGCGGTCGGCCATGTGAGCGGCGAGTCGGTGTACGTCGACGACATGGCGCCGCTGCGCGGGGAGCTGATCGTCGACTTCGTCTGGTCGCCGGTCGCCCATGGACGGATCCGCTCGATCGAGCTCGATGCGGCGCGGAGGGTGCCAGGCGTCGCAGGACTCTTCACCTATCGCGATCTTCACCACAACCTATTCGGGCCGATCATTCAGGACGAACTGCTCCTGGCCGAAGACGTGGCGTCGTTTATCGGGCACCCGATCGTCGTCATCGCCGCCGAGTCGCGCGCGGCCATCCGCGCGGCCAAGGCGACCATCGGGGTCGATATCGAAGAACTGGAGCCGGTGTTCACGATCGACGAAGCGAAGCGGCGCTGCCTGTTCATCGGCAGGACGATGACCATCCAGCGCGGCGACGTCGAGGCGGCCTTCGCTTCCGCCGCTCACATTCTCGAGGGGACGTTCATCAGCGGCGGCCAGGATCACTTCTACCTTGAGTCGCAGGCAGCGATCGCCGTGCCTGGTGAATTCGATCAGCTCACGGTCCACTCATCGACGCAGAACCCTTCCGAGGTTCAGGACGTCATCGCTCATCTGCTCGGGCTGCCGATCAACAAGGTAACGGTGGTCACCAAGAGGATGGGCGGCGGCTTTGGCGGGAAAGAGTGTCAGGCCACGCACCCTGCCGCGATTGCGGCACTCGTGGCACACAAGCTCAAGCGCCCGGCGCGCATCGCCTACACGAAAGACGACGACATGTGCGTCACCGGCGGGCGACATCCGTTCCAGAACGACTACAGAGTCGCGTTCGACGACGACGGCGTGATCACCGGCGCACGCATCGATTTCTACTCGGACGGCGGCGCCTTCGCCGACCTCTCGACGGCGGTCCTGGGGCGCGCCATGACGCACGCCGACAACGCCTATTACCTGCCCGACGTCTTGATTCGCGGCACGGTTTGTCGCACCAATTACCCGCCGAACACCGCCTTCCGCGGCTTCGGCGGACCGCAGGGAATTGCCACGATCGAGAACATCCTGGAAGAGATCGCGGTCATTCTGAAGATGGATCCGCTGGAAGTCCGCCGCCGCAACTGCTACGGCATCGACGACCGCAACATCACGCCCTACGGTCAAGTCGTCCGCAACAATCACCTGCCTCATCTTTTCGACGAGATCGCGAAACGCGGCCACTACGCGAAGCGTGCCGCCGAGGTGGCCAGCTTCAACGCGGCCTCGCGCACCCATCTTCGCGGCATCGCCTGTACCGCGGTGAAGTTCGGCATCTCGTTCAACACCAAGTTCCTCAACCAGGCCAACGCCCTCGTAAACGTCTACCTCGACGGCTCCGTGCAGGTCTCGACCGGCGCGACAGAGATGGGTCAAGGCGTCAACACGAAGATCCGTCAGATCGTGGCCGATGAGCTGGGGATTGATGCCGAGCGCGTCCTTCTGATGACGACGTCGACGGAGAAGAACAACAACACCTCGGCCACGGCGGCCTCCAGCGGCGCGGACCTCAACGGCAGCGCCGCCGCCGACGCCTGCCGGAAGATTCGATCACGCATGGCGGCCGTCGCCGCGGAGCACTTCGGCCGCGCCGGCTCCGTGGCACCATCCGTCGATGACGTGGTCTTCGAGGACGGCGACGTCTTCGATCGCCGGGTGCCGGAGCCGCGCCTCACCTTTGCGGCTCTCGTGAAGATGTGTCACATCGAGCGCGTTTCCCTCGGCGAACGCGGTTTCTATGCGACGCAGGGGTTGGACTGGGATGCGGACAAGGGCCGCGGCACGCCGTTCCTCTACTTCACCCAGGGCACGGCGATCTCCGAGGTCGAGATCGATCGCTTCACCGGCATGATGCAGGTGCGTCGCTCCGACCTGCTGATGGACATCGGCAAGCCGATCAACCCCGGCATCGACCGCGGCCAGATCACCGGTGCATTCATTCAGGGCATGGGCTGGCTCACGAACGAAGAGTTGCGCTACGACGCCAAGGGCAACCTCCTCTCGCACTCGCCGACGACGTACAAGATCCCGAACATCCAGGATGTCCCGCCTGTTTTCAATGTCGACTGGATCGACGCGGAGAACGCGCTCAACATCCGCTCCAGCAAAGCGACCGGCGAGCCCCCGCTCGTCTTGGCCATCTCGGTCTGGATGGCTGTGAAGAACGCGCTGTCGTACCTCAGCGGTGGTGAGATCCCGAAACTGAACGCGCCGGCAACGGGGGAAGAGATTTTGACGCGGATGACGGCGTACCGGCGGGCGGCACGGGGAAGCGATGCGAGGGAAGTGGCGGCACCGCAGCCGTGAAGGAAACGCAGGTCTCCGTGAAGAAACCCTATTGGCAATTTGTCATCCTGAGACTGCCGCAGCCGCTGAGCGAGCGTAGCGAGCGAAGAGCGGCGGAGGACGGCGAAGGATCTCCAGTGGCAGCGCCTGGGGCAGTAGCGAAACTGTGGTTTTTGTGAGGAAGATCAACGACAAAACCCCATCTGTGCTTCTGCCCCAAGCAGCGCATCTGGAGATCCTTCGCCGTCCTCCGCCGCACTCGCGCTGCGCTCGCTCAGCGGCTCCGGCAGGCTCAGGATGACAGAGTGGATGACAAGTCAACACACCCACCGCGCGCGTGTTCGAGACATACATTGCCTCCGCTATCATCCGAAACGTGATCCTCCGCAGCCGTAGCGTCGTCACGCCGCATGGTATCCGGCCGTCGACGATTCACGTCAACGGGCAAGTGATCGAGCGCGTCAGCGAATTCGACGACGTCCCCGCGGGAGCCCCGTTCGAAGACTACGGCGGTCTCACCCTCATGCCCGGCATCGTGGACTCGCACGTACACGTCAACGAGCCGGGGCGGACGGAATGGGAAGGGTTCGAGACGGCCACACGGGCGGCGGCGGCCGGTGGCGTGACCACGGTCGTCGATATGCCCTTGAACTCGATCCCTCCGACGACATCCGTTGCGGCGCTGGAGACGAAGGTGCGCGCTCTCGATGGGAAGTGTCGCGTCGACGTGGCGTTGTGGGGCGGCGCGGTGCCGGGAAACTCGGGACAGCTTCGGGCCATGCTCGAAGCCGGAGCGTGCGGCTTCAAATGCTTTCTCGTCGACTCGGGAGTGCCGGAGTTTGGCCATCTCGATGCTCGCGGACTGGAAGAGGCATTGAACGCGTTGCGGGACACCGGCGCGCCTCTGCTGGTCCACGCGGAATTGCCGGAGCACATCCACGCGCCGGCGGGCCACGATCGTTCGTATGCGAGCTACCTCGCCACACGTCCCGCCGAAGCCGAGGATGAAGCGATCGCACTCGTCTACGCGCTGGCGCGGAAGACTGGGACGCATGCCCACATCGTCCACCTCTCCTCGGCGAACGGGCTCGATGCGCTTCGCCGCGCCCGCGACGCGCACGGGCCGCTGACTGCCGAGACCACGCCGCATTATCTCTACTTCGACGCCGAGCAGGTGCCGGACGGAGCGACGGAGTTCAAGTGCGCCCCGCCGATCCGCGGTCACGCCAACCGCGAGGAGCTGTGGCGCGGCCTCCGCGAGGGACTCTTCACCGCCGTCGTCAGCGATCACTCCCCGTGTACACCGGAGCTGAAACGGATGGACGCAGTCGACATCGCGCGGGCCTGGGGCGGAATCGCCTCGCTGCAGTTCGGCCTGCCGATTGTCTGGACCGAGGCGAAGAAGCGCGGCATTGCGTTCGAGCAGATTGTCCATCTGATGACGACCGGCCCGGCAACGCTGGCAGGACTCGGCGACCGCAAAGGAAAGCTGGCCGCCGGCTTCGACGCCGACATCGTCGTCTTCGATCCGGATGCGCATTTCGTCGTTCGAGAGGAGCTCGTTCAACATCGGCACAAGGTCACGCCGTATGCCGGCGAGACGCTCACCGGCGTCGTCCGAGCGACGTATGTCCGTGGCCACAAGGTGTGGGAGGATGGGCGGCATCTTGGCAATGCGATTGGGGAGTGGGTTCGGAGAACGAATGTTGAATGTTGAATGTTCAGTGGTGAATGTTGAGTGGCTGACCTTCATTCAACATTTAACACTCAACGTTCAACATTCAACATTCGTCTCGGTTCGTTCATGAGCAAAACCGATTTTCAAGAGCTGCTGGACCTAGCCTCCGAGCGCCTCGGCGGATCGGTGCTCTATGCCACCGACGATTACTTCGCGGAGAAGGAGAACCTGCTTCGCCCCGCGAAGCCGGTGTGGAAGGAATACGAGTACACAGACCGCGGAAAGTGGATGGATGGATGGGAAAGCCGCCGCAAGCGCACTCCCGGCCATGACTTCGCCATCATCCGCCTCGGCCTTCGCGGTGTGATTCGCGGGGTCGTCGTCGATACGGCTTTCTTTCGCGGCAACTATCCGTCGCATTGCTCCATCGAAGCGTGTGCAACTCCGCCAGAAAGCGACGTTGAGGCGCTTCTGGCGGCGAACTGGATCGAGATCCTTCCGAAGTCCGAACTGAAAGGTGACAGCGAGAACCCTTTTGCGGTCGACACGCCGTACGCCTTCACCCATCTGCGGCTCCACATTTATCCCGACGGTGGCGTAGCGCGGCTCCGTGTGCACGGCCAGGTCGTCCCCGAGTGGCGGCGTGAAGGCGGGCTGTCCATCGAGACCGACCTCGCGGCGGCGGAGCACGGCGGCGACGTGCTGGCCTGCAGCGACATGTTCTTCGGACCGAAGCACAACTTGATCATGCCGGACCGCGCCGTCAACATGAGCGATGGGTGGGAGACGAAGCGGCGGCGCGGTCCGGGGAACGACTGGGTCATCGTGCAGCTCGCCGCCGAGGGGCTGATACGGCGTGTCGAGATCGACACCAACCATTTCAAAGGCAACTACCCAGACACCTGCTCGATCGACGGCACCCGCGCGTTTGCCGCCGCGGGAGCGGCGCTCATCGACGCTGAGTGGTTCGAGGTACTGCCGCGCACGAAGCTGCAAGGCCATACCCGTCACATCTTCATCGACGAGCTGGCACAGAACGGGCCGGTGACGCACCTGCGGCTCAATGTCTTCCCTGACGGCGGCGTCAGCCGGCTGCGCGTGCACGGCGTGGCCACCGAGGAAGGCCGCGGCGAAGCTGTGGTCAGGTACGTCAATACGTTGACGGACGAGCTCGCGGCCATGCAGCTCAGGAACTGCTGCGGCTCAACCGAGTGGGTGCGGCGGATGACCGGGGCGCGTCCGTTCCCGGCCTGGAGCGATCTCATTCACCAGGCCGAGCAGATCTGGCACGCGTTGAAGCCTGACGACTGGCGCGAAGCCTTCGCCGCACATCCGCGCATCGGCGACGGGTCCGGTTCACGATGGGAACAGCAGGAGCAGTCGGGAACCGCCTCGGCGTCGAGCGAGAGCATGGACGCACTGGCAGCGGCGAATCGCGAGTACGAGGCGCGCTTCGGATACATCTACATCGTCTGCGCCACCGGCCGCAGCGCCGATGAGATGCTGGCCATGGCCTGGCAACGGCTGGAGAATTCGCCTGAAGACGAACTGCGCCTCGCCGCCGAGGAGCAGATGAAGATCACAAAGCTACGGCTGATGAAGTTGGTAGGGTAGGAGCGCTGGCGCCTGCCCTGAGCGGAGCCGAAGGGTCCCGCCGGCTGGCTCGGCGGCGTCTTGCCGCCGAGTGGAGACAACAATGGGTATCTCGACTCATGTACTCGACACCGCAAAGGGACTACCGGCAGCGGGCCTGGCGGTCACGCTGAGCCACGGTCCATATATGGCCGAAGCACGCCTGCCCCAGATGGATCGCGAAGGATGGGTGATCGTCGCGACCGGTTCGACGGACGCCGGCGGACGGCTGAAACTCGCTGACGAAATGCCGGAGGCCGGCAGGTATCGGCTCTCGTTCGATACCGGCTCCTACAACCCCGAGGGTTTCTTTCCGCGGGTGGTGATCGAGTTCATTGTGAGCGAAGGGGCACAGCACTTTCACGTGCCGTTGCTTCTCAGCCCCTTCGGATATTCAACATATCGAGGAAGTTAGACGAGCGGTCATTTCCTCCGCCCCTTCATGATCTTCACGAAGCTGCGGCTGCGAAGCTCGTCGAGAGTCAGACCCGTGGCGAGCGCTTCCTCTTCCGTGATGGCGCCGCAGTTGAGCGCGCGGAGGAAGTAGTTGAGCAGTCCCTGTCCGGTGGCGGCATCGTCGAAAACATCGCCGACGAGGGTGGCTTGGCCAGCCTTTTCGATGAAGTTGTGTAAACGATCAGTGGCCGCCTGCAAGCCTTCCAGGAAAAACGAGTAGACGGCGGCATACCGCGTCGGAAGCTGCGCCGGATTGAGGTCCCATCCCTGGTAGTACGCGTTGATGAGCGAGTTCCGGATGTGATCGGCGTGCAATCGCCAGGCGCGGTGGACGACCGAGCGGTTCTCCTCGATTTGCCGCGCTGTGAGCGTGACGCGATGCGGCGCGATCGGCATGATGTTCGTGGCGCCATCCGACAACCAGAGACCTGTCCCAGCGTAGGCCACCTGCATCATGTGGCGGGCGAAGTCGCAGGCGGGGTGGTCCATCCGCTGATGCTCCGCGGTGATGTTGCAGCTCGCCGTGTAGTCGTACGTGCCGAAGTGCGCGGCCACGGCCCGCCCGCGCGCGGCGTCGAGAAAGAGCGGCAGGTTGGAGACGCCGTTCTCGCTCAGGATGGCCTGGGTCGTCTCGATCATGAACTCGAAGCGGAGCGCGTGATGCGCCAGGCCGAGCTTCGGTTCCATGGCGTCGAGAAGATCGGCCATCGCCGTGACCTGGTGCGGCAACTGGATCTTCGGCAGAGTCACGACAAAGTTGGGGGGCAGCAGACCCGCGTCATCGAGCAGCGTCGAGACGAAGATATCGAGCGTGCGGATCGAACGCGGCATCAGCTCCTGAGAGAACTGTTTGATGCGAATGCCGATGAAGGGAGGCAGCGTTCCGTTCTTCATCCCCGCCGCAACCTCGTGCGCGGCAGCGGCGGCGTGGCCGTCCTCCTCCTCATCGGCGCGGTTGCCGTAGCCGTCCTCGAAATCGATGCGGAAATCCTCGACCGGTTCGCGGCGGAGCTTCTCCAGGACGCGCGCGTAGACGACGTCCTGGAAGCGCGGGTCGATCCCGATGGCGTTCCCAAGCGTGGCCGCGTCCGGTCCGTACTCATCGAGAGCCCGCAGCGCCAGCACGCCGAGTTTCTGCGTCGTGTCGCTCTTGAAGAGATGTGCCCCGCCATAAACCGTGTGCACCGGCTGCCGGGCTCCTGAGTCTTCCGGGAAGCGAGCCATGAATCTGGTGAGAGCAGGATCGAGCTTCGCCGCGGCGGAGCGAATGTCGTTGTCGGAGAGAGTGCGTTTCAAATGAGCTCCTGTGTGCGGTTTCGCGGTTTCGCGGTCTCGCGGTTTCGGGGTCTCGGGTGTTGAAAACCGCGAGACCGCGCAACCCCGCGACCGCGCTACCGCGCTACCGCGTACGAATGACCTTCGCTACACCCCACCCCACCAGCACGAGCACCGCCAGCACGAGCCAGTTGTACTGACTGCCGTAGGTGGCGACGGGGAAGTGACTGCTGATCATGATGAAGACGACGGGAAGGACGATGAACGTGTTCTGCTTCGAGCGCTGCTTGGCGAGGTCGGCCAGGCGCATGTCCGGCTCACCGCCGGCCTTCACCGCCGCGATGAGCTGCCGCTGCGCCGGAAGGATGCGCACCCAGACGTTCAACGCCATGAACGTGCCGAGCGTGGCGCCGATCTGCATATATGCCGCCCGCGAGGAGAAGAGGTGCGTGGAACCGACGATGGCCCCGACGAGGAGCAGGTACGAGACGATTGTCCCCGCCACCTCGTACCTTCGCAGCGGCGAGATCCAGAGAAAGTCGTACAGGAACCAGCAGGCCGCGATGAGGACCAGACTGAGTCCGGCCGCCTGCCACGCCGTGATCTTCAGGACGCTTTCGTCGACCATGATGCCCCCGCCGTAGTAGACGAGGATGAGCAGCAGAAAGCCCGACACGAGCGTGAAGAACGCCTCCCATTTGAACCAGTGCAGCGTCTGGTTCAGCAGTTCCGGTCGCTTCTGTTTGTCGACGATGTAGAAACCGCCGCTGTGCACCATCCAGACCTGCTTCTCTCCCTGGAAGGTGTGGTCGAGCCAGGTGAAGAAATACGTCTGCCCGACCCACATGATCGCCGCGAAGACGTGCGTCCAGCGGACGGCGAGATTCAGCCACTCACCTACGACGTAACTCATCGACGCTCCTCGATTTGCGTTGGGGCGCGAATGTAGCAGAATCGCCGTCCATGCGAGCGATCGAACGCATTCTCGACCAATTGAACCGGGCCTGGGGTGGACCATCATGGACCGGCGTCGCCATCCGTCCTCTTCTCGACAACGTGACGGACGAACAGGCCCACGCCCATCCTCTTCCGAACGTTCATTCGATCATCGAGCTGGTCGCGCACATGACGGTGTGGATGGATGTCGTATCCGTTCGCCTGAAGGGCATTGCCAGGGAGCTCACCGCCGAGGAGGACTGGCGGGATGTTACGGACCTGCGCTGGTCAGAGGCAGTCGAAGAGATGGAGAACGCGGAAAGCCGGCTCTCCGATGCCGTGGCGCGGTTGTCTGTGGGCGACCTGGACAACATCGTCGCGGGAAAGGATTACACGACGTATGTCATGGTCCATGGCCTGATCCAGCACAACCTGTATCACGCGGGGCAGATCGCTGTTTTGAAGCGGGAGTCGGGAGTCGGGGGTCGGGAGTCGGAGTCATGAGGAGAATGGGAACCCGCTCCGACCCCCGACTCCAGACTCCAGACTCCAGACTCCCGTCTCACGTTGTAAGCTCGCACGCAATCAACTCACAAGCCGATTCTCACAACCTGTATCACGCAGGGCATCGCTGTTTTGAAGCGGGGGTCGGGAGTCGGGGGTAGGGAGTCGGAGTCATGAGGAGAATGAGAATCCGCTCCGACCCCCGACCCCCGACTCCCGACTCCCGTTTCACGTTGTAAGCTCGCACATCATGACCAACCCACAACCCGATCCCCGCTACCCCGTCGGAAAGTTCGAGCGTCCCGCCAGGCCGCACACGAGCGGCGAGCGTGCTCTCTTTCTCAGGCAGATCGCCGCCACGCCCGCGCGCATGCGCGAAGCGGTGGCCGGCCTCGATGTCGCGCAACTCGATACCCCGTATCGCGACGGCGGCTGGACGGTGCGTCAGGTCGTACACCACGTTCCCGACTCGCACATGAACGCTTACATACGCGTGAAGCTGGCTCTGACCGAAGAGGAGCCGACCATCAAGCCGTACGACGAGGCGGCCTGGGCGAAGTTGGCCGACGCACGCGACACGCCGATCGAGACGTCGCTGATGCTGCTCGAGACGCTGCACGAGCGCTGGAGCATCATCCTGAATTCGATGACGGACGCCGAGTTCGCGCGGACGCTGAACCATCCCGATATAGGCGTGATCACGCTCGACTGGCTCGTGGCCATGTACGCATGGCATGGGCGCCATCACGTCGCGCACATCACGTCGCTACGCGAACGCAACGGCTGGTGAAGCTCGGGATCAATCGCTGCATGCCAACGTTCTTCGAAGCCCTGAACGAGCTGATGGCAGCCGAGCTGCCGCTGGTCGTCGTCACCATCGTCGACACGATGGGGAGCGTCCCGCAGGATCGAGGCACCAAGATGATCGTGACTGCGGAAGGGCTCCGCTTCGGCACCGTCGGCGGTGGCAGAGTCGAGACGAAAGCCATCGCCGAGGCCCAGCAGATGCTGCGCGGCGAAACGAAGGAGACCACGAAGTTCGCGCAGTGGAATCTGGCCAGGGACGTCGGCATGACGTGCGGCGGCATCGTGAAGCTCTATTTCGAGTCGCACAACGTCGGTCGCTGGCGCATCGCCGTTTTCGGCGCCGGCCACGTCGCCAACGCCGTCATCAACGTTCTCATCCACCTCGACTGCGTCGTCACCTGCATTGACCCGCGTCCGGAGTGGCTGGCCAAACTGCCCGAGTCACCGAAGCTGACGAAGGTACTCACATCGGACATGCCTGCGGCCGTGAAGACGATCCCGGACGATGCTTTCGTCGTGTTGATGACCATGGGTCACACGACCGACAAGCCGATCCTGATCGAGATCCTTCGCACGCGCTCGTTCCCGTACCTCGGCGTGATCGGCAGCGATGCAAAAGCCAACATCCTCCGGCGTGACATCGCTGAGGCAGGTCTGCCCGAGGAAGCGAAGCGCGCCTTCTTCTGCCCTATCGGCCTTTCGGTCGGGACGAACCACCCTTACGAGATTGCGGTGAGCGTGGCCGCGCAGTTGCTGGAGGTGCGGGACGCGCTGCTTGCTTCACGCTCTGCTTCAGTAGATCGAGGTTCATCGCCTCCGTAACGAGCGCCCGCATCGTCTCCGAGACATTCTTCTTCGATTTCAGCCACGCGACCTGCGGAGGCGTAAGCCAGACAGCGACCCGCTCCATCCCCTTCTCTCCGACCCCCGACTCCCGACCAGCGACCCCCGGCTTCACGGCCATATCCCTCTCGCCAGCGCCACGGTCGCCACGCGTTTGATTGCCGTCACGAAGGCGGCGGTGCGCAGGTCGACGCTCGCGGCGTGACGGTCCTTGATTTCGAGCTGCGTCTGCAGCACGGCGTCGGTAGCCGCCTCCATCTTGGTCCGCAGGTGCGCGTTGACCTGGTCTTCGCTCCAGTGCTCGTTCTCGATGTTCTGCACCCACTCGAAGTAGCTGACCGTGACGCCGCCCGAGTTCGTGAGGATGTCGGGAAGCACCGGGATGCCGCGCGCGAAAAGCTCCTTGTCGGCTGCCGGCGTGGTCGGGCCATTCGCCGCTTCGGCGATGAGCTTCGTCCTGACCCCGGCGACATTGTCGGCGCGGATCTGGTTCTCGAACGCCGCGGGGATCAGTACGTCGCATTCGATGTGCAGCAGCTCCGCGTTCGTGATGTTCGTCGTTCCGCCGAGGCCGACGACGGAGCCCGACTGTTTCTTGTGCGCGATGGCCGCCTCGGGATCGATGCCGTCGGCGGACATGACGCCTCCGGTCGAATCGCTGACCGCGATGATCGTCGCACCGGCATCGCGGAAAAGCTGCGCGGCGATCGCGCCGGCGTTGCCGAAGCCCTGGATGACGACGCGGGCGCCGGCAAGCGAATGCAGCCCGGGCACGGCGCCCTGCGCGATGGCCCGGTTGGTGATGAACAGGCAGCCGCGCGCCGTCGCCTCGTTCCGGCCGAGCGATCCGCCCATCGACACCGGTTTGCCCGTGACGACCGGCAGGTTGTTCTTGCCGGGATGCATCATGTCGTACGTGTCGTAGATCCACGCCATCGTCTCGGCGGTGGTGTTGACGTCGGGCGCGGGGATGTCCGTGTGCGGCCCGATCGTGTCGCCCAGTTCCACGACGAAACGGCGCGTGATCTTGCGCAGCTCGTTCCTCGAAAGCTGCTTCGGATCGCAGACGATGCCGCCCTTCGCGCCGCCGAAGGGGATGTCGGCCACGGCGCACTTCCAGGTCATCCACGATGCCAGCGCGCGTACCTCATCGCCATTCACCTCAGGGTGATAGCGAATTCCGCCTTTCCCGGGCCCGCGTACGCGCGAATGCAGCGCACGATAGCCGGCGAAGGTCCGCACCATTCCATCGTCCATTTCGACGGGAAACTCAAACTTGATCAACCGATTCGTGTGCCGCAGGTACTCGCGGAGTCCGTCAGGGATCTCGACGTATTGCGCCGCGGCATCGAACTGCGCCTGCGCGATCGAGTAGGAGTTGAGATTCTCGGCACTCTCTACAGGGAGGGGAGTCGTTTCACGCACCACACGTTCGCCCATAGACACACTCCTGTTTTTTGAGGGCGAGAAGAATAGCACGAGGCTGTTTCGCCCATAACTGTTCGCCGAGCCTCTGGCAAACCAACGCCGCCGGCCGTGCCGGCTGCCGGCCTTACGACATCCAGTTCACGCCCGCTTCCTTGTTCCACTTCGTCGTCATCTTCTTCGACTTTGTCCAGAACTCGATCGAGCCGCGGCCGGTGATGTCGCCGACTCCGAACTTCGACTCGTTCCAGCCCCCGAAACTGAAGGGCTCGCGCGGCACGGGCACGCCGACGTTCACACCGACCATCCCGGCGCTGGCGTTTTCCATCACGTAGCGCGCCACGCCGCCGCTCTCGGTGAAGACGCTGGCGGCATTGCCATAGCGCGAGCGCTGCTGCACGCCGACGGCCTCGGCCACATCCTTCGACCGGATGATCACCATAACCGGCCCGAACACTTCCTCCTGGGCGATGCGCATGTCGGGCGTGACGTGGTCGATCAGGGTCGGGCCGACGTAGTAGCCGTTCTCTTTGCCTTTCACCTTGCAGCCGCGCCCATCGACCAGGATCTTCGCACCCATCTTCGCGGCCTCGGTGATGTAGCCCTCGATACGCGCCTTGGCCTCGGCGGAGATGACCGGACCGATGTGCGTGCCCGGCACCATCGACTGGACGATGGAGACCATCCGCTCGATGATGTGATCGCTCTCGCCGACCGCCATCATCACCGAGGCAGCCATGCAACGCTGGCCGGCGCAGCCTGACATCGAGGCCACGACGTTCGACGACGTCATCTCCGGCTCCGCGTCCGGCATGACGATGAGGTGATTCTTCGCCCCGCCGAGGGCCAGAACCCGTTTGAGGTTCGCAGTGCCGCGCCGGTAGACGATCTTGGCCACCTTCGTCGAGCCGACAAAGCTGATGCCGTCGATGCCGGGATGATCGCAGATCGCCTCGACCGTCTCCTGCCCGCCGTGGACGATGTTGAGAACGCCGTCCGGCAACCCGGCCTCGCGCAGCAGCTCCGCGATGCGTCCCGAGGAGAGCGGCACCAGCTCGCTCGGCTTGAGGATCATGCAATTGCCGAGGGCGATGGCATTCGGGATCGTCCAGTTGGGAACCATGTTCGGGAAATTGAACGGAGTGATGGACGCCACGATCCCGGCCGGGAAGTGCTCCACGCGGCATTCCACGCCCCGCGACACCTCCAGCACCTCGCCCGCGGTGATCTGCGGCAGCGAGCAGGCGAACTCGCAAAGCTCCGCCGACTTCAGCACCTCCGCCCGCGCCTCGCTGTCGATCTTGCCGTTCTCCTCGGTGACGAGCTTCGCCAGCGAGTCGATGTTCTGCTCGAGCAGCGCCTTGAAGCGATAGAAGACCTGAACCCGCTCCTTGATCGGCGTCTGCGACCAGCCGGGAAAGGCCTTCTTCGCCGCCTCCACCGCCCGGTCGACGTCGGCACCCGCGGAGAGCGGCACGCGGGAGATGACAGTCCCCTCGGCCGGGTTGAAGACATCAAGATAGCGCCCCGCGTCATGCGAGACGAACGCGCCGCCGATGTAGTTGCGGACTTCGGGGTATTTCATGGTCTCGATCGCGGACATGGGCGCCTCCCTGGAGTGCGAAAAACGAAAGTGTGAAAAACGGCAATTGTAGCCGCTCAGCTTTTCACGCGCTTCATCACGCAGGTGGCCGCGCCGTGGTCGTGGAAGGGCATGAAGAGGAGGGCCAGGCCGCGCTCGTCGAACTCGGAGGAGATGGTGA
Organism: Thermoanaerobaculia bacterium; assembly: GCA_035482045.1. GTDB lineage: Bacteria > Acidobacteriota > Thermoanaerobaculia > Gp7-AA8 > Gp7-AA8 > JADGNZ01. The sequence continues at coordinate 9,492 of DATHRD010000015.1, read as the reverse complement.
GCGTGTCGCGCTCCGGGGAGAGGCGGAGGGTGAGGGTGCGCGTGCGGCTGGAGGCGCCGGACAGGATCGACGAGCCCACCTTCTGCGGCGACCATGAGACGGTGACGCCGTCTTCCGACCAGTCCAGGTCCTTTTCCAGGACGGCGTCGTGGATTTTGCCGCCGTCGCCCTTGGCGTGGATCTCGATCCGGCAGCCGGGTTGCGTGATCGTCAGCGTCTCGATTTTCTTCATCGAGGCCCCTTCGCTGATGACGAAGTCGGTCGAGCCGGTGCCTTTGCGGAGCGGTTGCCCGGCCAGTTGGTAGGTGCCGGAAAGATCGATGCACGTCGGCGACGGCGGCCGCGACGCGCATGTCAGCGCAGCCGCAGCCAGGAGTGCCGTGACGAGCCGCATCGAGGGCATCATACGCCGTGACACTTGACCCCCCGCCTACCGGCCTCCATCATTCGCGGCACATGTCCGTGATCGGCCGCCTGTTCGCTACCAAGTCCCTTGACGAGCTCATTGCCGGAACAAAGGAAGAGGGGCATCAGCTCAAGAAGACGCTCGGGCCATGGAACCTCATCGCCCTCGGCATCGGCGCCATCATCGGCGCCGGCATCTTCGCCACGATCGGCACGGCCGCGGCGGGCGATGCCCACCGGCCCGGGGCCGGCCCGGCTCTCATGCTCTCGTTCGTCCTCACGGCCATCGTGTGCGGCTTCTCGGCGCTCTGCTACGCCGAGTTCGCCTCAATGGTGCCGGTGGCCGGCAGCGCCTACACCTACTCCTACGCCACGCTCGGCGAGCTGATCGCCTGGATCATCGGCTGGGATCTGATCATCGAGTACGCCATCGGCAACGTTGCCGTCGCCATCTCCTGGGCCAACTACATGAACACGCTCCTGGAGGGTTTCGGCATCAAGCTCCCGCCGTGGATGACCATCGACTACACCACGGCCGCGGCGAAGATGCCGCAGCTCGTGGCCGCGGCACCACACGTCTTCGGCATCCCGATCGTCTTCAACATCCTGGCCGGCTTCATCGTCGCCGTGATCACCGTCGTGCTCGTTTGGGGCATCCGCGAGTCGGCCAGATTCAACTTCGGGATGGTGGCCATCAAGCTGGTCGTCCTTGGGTTCTTTGTCCTGGTCAGCTTCAAATTCGTCAAGCCGGCGCACTGGCACCCCTTCGCGCCGAACGGTTTTCACGGGGTCATCACCGGCGCGGCCATCGTCTTCTTCGCCTACATCGGCTTCGACGCCGTATCGACGACCGCCGAGGAGGCTAAGAATCCGAAGCGGGACATGCCGATCGGAATCATCGGCTCGCTGATCGTCTGCACGATCATCTACGCGATCATCGCCGCGGTCTTCACCGGGATGATCCCGTACGGCGACCTGGTCAAGAAGCTCTCCACGGAGCAGGCCGAACCGCTGACGATGGCCATGAAGTACGCCACGATGCCGAACTGGATGGTGGGCGTGGTCGCCTTCGGATCGGTGGTCGCCCACACCGCCGTTCTGCTCGTGTTCCAGCTCGGCCAGCCGCGCATCTTCTTCGCCATGTCGCGCGACGGCCTGCTTCCGCCGTTCTTCGCCCGCGTCCATCCGCGCTTCAAGACGCCGCACATCGGCACGATCATCACCGGGGTCGGCGTCGGCGTCACGGCCATGTTCACCTCGCTCGATTCCATGGTCGATCTGACCAACATCGGAACGCTCTTTGCCTTCATCCTGGTCTGCTTCGGCATCATGATCCTGCGCATCAAGGACCCGGATCGTCCGCGCTCCTTCCGGGTGCCGGGGGGACCGTACCTGCTTCCGTTGATGGGCGTCGCCTCCTGCATCGGACTGGCGATTTACCTGCCCCCGTCGTCCTGGTGGCGGTTCGTGAATTGGTTCCTGGTGGGCATCATCTTCTACGCCGTCTACGGCTATCGTCACAGCGGCCTGCGCAATCGCCGCGGCGGCGGCTCAGGACCGGGCGGCACGGTCACGCACGACTTCAACCCCGAGCAGCAGTTGCCGGAGACGGATGTGAAGTAGGCCGGCACGAGCGCGATTTGTGGACGCAGGTAATGCCGCGTAGAATGGACAGGCATGAGCGTAACGATTCAAGAGCAGCACACAAAGACGCGTGAGGAGATCGCGCTGGACCGCGAGCTCGCTGCCACGTTTACGACCACCGACGCATCGGACCGCTGGCTTAGAACGCCCAATCCGATTCTTAACGGCGATCAGCCCGTCGAATGCCTGAAACGCCGTGAATACGATCGGGTGCACGCGGCGCTTGAAGCGTTTAACACCGGCGTGTACGTTTGACACCGTGAAGGGGCCACCCGACCCGGCAACCGTCGTCGCCAATTCTTCTCTCATCGCGTGGTCCGGCCGTGTTTGGCGCTGCCATCATCGTTCCCGCGGCGCCTTGAATGCCGACGGTTCGCTTGGCGGCGTCGGCGGACGATTCAATGCCGGCCTCGACAGTGTCGTCAAGCCGGCTTTTCGCGCCCTCTACACGTCGGTCGAATCTGCCGCCGCTCTTCTCGAAGTCATTCGCCACCTCGGGTATCGAGCAGCAGACGCTCGCGCCGTTGTCGCGCTCGAAAACATCGCCATGCGAACGCTGAGTCAACTCGATGTCGCGCTACAGCGAGTCTTCGACTGGAGCCATGATTCGACATTCGGCGGTTTCCTCACAAGCAACACTTCGTATCCCTACACTCAGAAACTGGCGGCTGAGGCATCGATGGCTGGTGCGGAAGCGATTCTGGTGCCCTCGGCGACAGGCATCGACGCAAACCTCATCATCTTTGTTGAGAATGCTGGCGCGCATACTCAAATCGAGCTCGTAAAGCAGATTACCGACCTGCGCCCGATCCTGCGTGCGCTTGAGGAAGGACCATGAGTGGGGATTTCTGACGATTCCTCAAGGCGACTCCTTCCCCTTCTTGGGTCGAGCTCCAACGGGAGGATGTCTCACGCGGAGGCGCGGAGGACACGGAGAAAAGGGCCCTCCGCGATCTTTGGTTCCGCGGGTTCCGATCCCACAAGCTCAATCAGCTTCGCGAGCGGCTGCGCCAGACCCAGAGACACAACACCATCGCGCCGGCGAACCCGCCGAAGTAGCTCGCCGTGTGCGCCCACCAATCGGCGATGAAGGGGGCCTGCTTCGATCGCTCGATATTCGCGGCCACCCAGGGTTCGATCGGGATGGATCCGTTCGCTGCCAGCAGGTAGCCCGTGATGCCCGAAACGAGCGCCAGCAATGCCATCGCGCCGAGGAGAACGAGCAGGGGCCGAACGAGCTCGCCGGCAGATCGTTTCGGCCTCTCCCCAAGCCGCGCCGCGCACGCGAGCGCGAAGCCCAAAGGCAGCGCGAACCACCATGTGGCCACGATTCCCCAGCCGATCGCGAGCAACGTCGGTGAGGTTGTCCGGAAAATCGGAGGGTGACCGATCGTGAAGTACTCGACGCAAACGCGCGCCGTCACCTGGTCGTGCAGGATGCCGTACGTGATTCCGGCCAGCAGCGCCAGCGCGATGATTCGGAGGAAACGCATCATCGATGACAAACCCGAGACCTACCCGCAAGTAACTGGCACCCGGAGGCGCTTAATTGCCTCCGGGAGGTGAACACCTCGCCGCCGGTAGGCGAGCTCCCGTGCAGGGTCAATTTCCTGCCATCCCGAGACCACGGTCGATGAAAACAGCGTTCCCTGGACGAACTGCACCGGCGGGTCCCCTGCCTACGATTCGATCGACCTCGGCGAGTGGTGTCTGATCTCGAAGATCAAGGAGGCGCCGGGTACCACGGCCGAGTGATTGTGTCCGTGGCGATGAGCCGGCCGCCGCTGCGGGAGGGATAGGACGCCGGAGGCGTCACGGATGGTAGACAGCCGGTGGTGCGAGCGTCAGCGAGCGACCACCGGTATCCGTTGCCAGCCAGGATTTCGACCCCGGACGGGGTCGCGGAGATCCGCAAGGGGGGTTATTGCCGGGGCGGTTTGGTCCATGGGCCTGCCCGCTCCGTCGCCGTGTCTAACCGAGCGCGAAGGGACCGAAATCGTCGAGAACGAGCCGGTCGTCAACACCGCGGCCCAGGCCCTCGACGAAGATGGATCTGCTGGTGATGGGCGAGGTGATGATCCGCCGGGAGTGATCCTCGGTATCCGCGCCATCTGCGGGACCCCGAGAGTCAATTAATTGCCTCCGAAGGGCAATTAATCACCTCCGAGGGGCAATTAATCACCTCCGAGGGGCAATTAATCGCCTCCGAAGGGCAATTAATCGCCTCCGAAGGGCAATTAATTCGTGATTATATACTTGACGCAAGCGGCCCCAGCCGTGTAGGCTCCTCCAGACAGGCCGGTTTTCTGACGTTGGGGCTGGCGCTTGCGATCGTCGCGGCGCTGGCCCTAGCCTTCGCGCTTATCGTCAGTTTCGTATTGAGTGAGGCGAAATACGCCGCTAGTCCAATCATAAAGTCCGACGCACGTAACCGGGTGGTGATATCCGAAAACGTCGTCATACTCAATCTTGGCGTCGATGTGGAGTCGGCTCTTACCGCTTGTTATCTCTTTGAGTGCGACCTGACTAGCTACATACGTGCTGAACGTGAGGAATTGCAATTCAAATGGTTTCCCAGCGCCAAGAACCATCGGCATATCGCTGGTTACGATAGTTGGCCGAGGCTGGATCACTTCCCCGACGAGAAAGCACTCCACGGTCAGGTTTTCAGCGCGGGTGCGTCCGTAGTTTCTCACGGTGACCCGAACTATCGAAGAGCTGTTGAGGCTAGAATGACGTTGCCGGTCATAGCCGGGGTCAACAAGGTCGATCGCCTCAATCTGGACATCCGCGCGCTCCGAAAGCTCAAGTGCGCTCCTAGACGTAGCTGCGGCGCTTGTAGCGGCAGTGGCGGCTATCTTGGTATCCGTCAGTCCTTCCCGCATGTACTTGGCTTGCGCCACCATCGCCAGGAATTGCAAGATAGCCACGATAGCCAGAACGCCAGTGAAGGCCGTTATCAAATCGACGGAAGTCTTGCTTTGCTGAACCGGCGGCGGCTTGATGTGACCCTTTTTGTCGAGTTGCTGTTTTTCCCCGCCGCCTACATTTGTAGCAAGCTGGATGGCGCTGGCTGGCGTCACGCCGGCATCGCTGTGCTTGTCGCGTGGCTGCTCTTGTTTTGGTGGTGTCTCGGGTGGCTGAACTACTGGTGGAGGCTGTGATGTCGTCGCTACCACGAGAGCCAGAATTGCTACGGCGCGAAGCATCGGGCGATCATACCGCTATGGTGCGTTCGCTCGGATGGTCGCGAGCCCACCAATTACGGTACCTACAGCGGGCCGGGGAACAGGTATGCCTGCCGATAGCCGGGAATGGCATCTTGCAAGTGAGTCAGGTGCGTCCCGGCAAACTCCACCAACTCGAAGCCGAGGGCAGCGTCAAGCGTCCTGCCATCCTCTGCCGCGACGGCCTCCAGCGCCATGATGATGTACTCCGGGAGTCGGACGGTAACCGCGCGGAGGGCCAACAGGGGCGGCAGCACGCCCGCTGCCGCGTCGCCGAGCGCATCCGTGATCTCTGCCAACGTCCATCGCTCCATCGCGACGTAGGCGGCGTGTCGCCACAGGAAGCGCCACTTCCCGCGCACTTTCTCCGCGTCTCGGAGTCCAGCCGCTACATCGCGCCGCAGGGCGCGGACGGGTGTGCTGGTGAGGTCTGCAACCTCCCGGAGGGTGTACGACTCGGCAGGCTGGAGAAAAAGAGTCTGGATGCGTTGTTTCGAGTCCGTGTATCTCATGGTAGCGACAGCATACTGTCTGTCATTCGACAACACAATAGTGTCTCCTCACTCCCAAGCCGATGGCCTCTGACGCTGCCATGCTGCGCGCCCTCGGGAAGAGAGTCCGCGACCTACGGCACGGGCGCGGCTTCTCTCAGGAACGACTCGCGGAACTCGCTGAGATCCACGAGAACCACGTCCGGCGCATCGAAGCCGGAACGGCGAACCCGAGCTATCTGGTTGTCGGCAGGCTCGCCCGTGCGCTTGGCGTCAACCCGTCCGCGCTGTTCTGAGCGTAGAGCTACCGACCTACCCCACCAATTACGACGCCATCAAATAACTGAAGAACAGTTTGTGATGGCCCTGCGGTACCCTGCCGGGCCATGGAAATGCCAACTAAGTTCATCGTCCCGATGCCGCCATCGATGTCGCTTATCAAGCAGCGTAGCGCCGCTAGACGCTCTCGGTTCTACGTCGATCTACTACTCAGGTGGCCTATGACCTTAACGCTTGCACCGTTCGGTATCTTGGTTATTTGGGGACTGATAAACACTGTCCGCGACGAAATCATTATGCCCAAGGACTCGGAAAAGTGGCACCTGGCTTCTCTACTCCATCGCTACCCATGGTGGATATGGGTGATTGCAACGTTAGTAATTTTCATTGGTGTCATGCTTGAAGGTGGTTTCAGACTCTGGCGCAAAGAGCATGACAGGGCAGATATTAACGCTGCGTTGTTAACCGAACAGCAGGATCAGCGTGATGATGAGCCCGATGTCATCCTTGAATCCTCGCAAGGACTTAACATCAAACGGCGCACGAAGGGTAGCTTAGAATCATTCGATCTCGTAGTCTACAATGATTCAGCCGACGCTACTGCCCGACATGTTCAAATATCTCCACTTGCATCCGGCAATTATTATGCCGGTTTTTGGAGTGGCGATGCTGCCACGCCAGCGATGGCACTTACTGAAAATACGGCGCTTATCTTCGCGCCAGTACCCCACCTCCAGGGTAAATCACGTGCGCCAGTTGAGCCTATCAATCCCGCGCTCACGAGATCGGAGCGGACGATGCAGCAGGTCGCTACACTTCCAGCTACGCAGCGTGCCGCTGACGTGTCTATAGGTTTGTGGTGGTTTATTGACGCGGTTAGCAAGAGCAGAGTATTTCACGAGCCAGCACCGGAGGACGAGCCTAGTCGGCAGGTTGCGCTGGGACGGCTCCCGCAAGGACCTATTGATATCAGCATACGGCTTACGTACCTCAATTTTCAGGGAACGCGCCGATGGGAGCGAGTGGAGACGTTTAACTATGATACGAAAACGTTAAGCGCCTACATTTCTCATGGCGAACGGCGCGAGATTGCTATCGAGGAACCGATACCGGCACCGCCGGTTTCGGCGATCAAACTGCTCTGCCAACCGAATCGCGTTGAGTTGTTGGTTCGCAACGATGGGGCTGATGCCTGTTTTTGGGGAACGCTCAAGGTCACTGGCCGAATCAACGTACCTCCGTTTGACGATCTATTCTGTCGCTGGTCGCACACGATAGCGGCCCAAACTCAGATTCAACACGCACAAGAGCGCCGGATTGTACTAGCGGATAAGATAGCCGATGCCGATGCCGTCACGGGGACGGAATGGTGCGTTTATGCTTGCGCTGGCGGCCCCGCATCGTTCACGCAAAGTGCCGATGAGCCTGTGGTCACGTCAGATACCGTCATAGAAGGTTCAATCGTGACCGATCCAGGCGCGGCGAACGGGATACAGCCGTTCCGCGTGATCCTCGGATCGCACGAGGCTATGGTGGGATGATGATGCTACCGCAAACAATCACGGGTACCCTAGAACGGCTCCAATTCCGTAGGCTGCACGTCGGTAGCGGCGGCGATGACCGATCCCGCCTTACCCGTCAGTTCCGCGTAGGTCAGCACCGAGGAGTCGATCAGCTTCATGATCGTATCGCGGAACAGGAACTTGTTGTGCCGGTTGTTGAAACGAAACTCGAATTCGCTGAGGTAGCGGTCAAGGTGCTTCCCGCTCACCTGATGGTAGGAGCCGACCACGGCCCGGTTGAAGAGCGACCACACACCCTCTATGCTGTTCGTGTGAACGTCGCCGCGCACATACTCCTCGGCGCTGTGGTTGACGCTCTCGTGGACGGTGTTGTGATCGCCGATCCCGACGTATCCGGCGTGGTCGTCCGTATAGATGCGCTCCGTCTCGTCCACGCAAACATCGTTAATGAACCCGCGAAGGGTCTTAGCATCGCGCCGCTCTTCGACGCGCAGGCGGATAGCGCCGTCACGCTGCACGGCCCCGAGCACCATCGTTTTGTTTCCGACGTAACCGCCACCAACGTGACGGCGCTTGCCACCAATCCACGTCTCGTCAACCTCTACGGTGCCGCTAAGGGGCATCGGGCAGGCTTCCTCCATCGCCTTGCGGATGCGATGGCAGAGGTACCACGCCGTTTTGTAGCTCACGGTAAGCGTTCGTTTAAGTTGGTTGGCGGAAACGCCTTTCCTCGCTTCAACCATCAGGTACGCAGCCGCGAACCACTTCCACAGCGGAAGGTGCGTGTCATGCATGACGGTTCCGGTAGTAACCGAAAAGTGGTAATGGCATGACTCGCAATAGAACGTATTCCGCTTCGACACAGGCGCAACCTCACCGGTCGCGCAGCGCGGGCAGGCTACGCCGTCGCTCCAGCGCAGGAGTTCAAGGTACGCCCGGCACTTGTCGTCACTCCCGAACTTGGCAATCAGATCGCCAAGGTTCATGTCCATTTTCGTTTCCGGTTTCTGTTTCTTTGACATAGGAGAACCCCTTAGATGGCAGCCAAACCGAAGAAGCACCCCAAGGACATGACGACGGAGGAGGCAGTCAAACACCTGTTCCACCCGAAGGTCGTCAAACACCTGAAGAAAACCGCCGCGGAATCGAAGGTTCGCATCACTAAGAGGTAGTCTATGCGCTCTCTAGCTTTGTGTCAAGTATATAATCACGAATTAATTGCCTCCGAAAGCCAATTAATTGCCTCTGGCAGGTGAACACCTGGCCGCCGGCAGCCGATCTCCGCATCAAACCGACCGTTTTTGGGAGGGTAGTTATTTGCGGGTCGTGGCGGTCATAGCCGGTCGGGCTGCAACCGGCGGGGAGCGGCCAGCATGCCGGAATCAGTCGTCGGCGCACAAGGCGAGCCCGAAGGTACCGAAGCGCGCGCCCGGCGGTTAGATCACCGTTACCAGCTCACGGTTTCATGGCGCTCGCCCTGGCTTCGGCTGCGGACGCCGCGCTTGATTGCAGATAACTAGTCACCGAAATCGGTGGGTTTGCCGAAAAATAATTTCGATGTTTTTTTGACCGGCACCTCTCTCCGGATGCCCGATTAAGCGCCTTATACGACGCTTAATCGCTTCGCCGTAGAGAGCGGAGCTCCGATTAAGCGCCTTATAAGGCGCTGATTTTCCCCGGGTAGGGAAACCTCCTCCTGGCGGCTCTCCTCGTGCGTGATGGACAAGATCAACCTCAGACGACAGACGCCGCGGCAAGGCCCGCGCGGCCCCTTTGTGGGATCGCTCGACTGCCAGGCTGATCGCTCCCCGTCACACCCGATCGGCACGCGTACGCGTGCCGCCTGCCCGGAGGCTCCTGATCAGGGCCGTCCGGGTAACCCGGCCGTGCGCCGCGCGTGTGGCGCGCTGCGCGGTCTTCAAC
>DATHRD010000014.1:0-4181 GCA_035482045.1 Thermoanaerobaculia bacterium | reverse complement strand
CCCCCGACTCCCGACTCCCGACTCCCGGCGTGTGGAGCGTGGAGGAAGTAGGAGAGGTGAGATTGGGATACGGAGAAACAGGGAATCGTTCGATACTGCCGATTCTCCGACCCCCGACCCCCGACTCCCGACTCCCACCCCCCACTCCCCACCCCCCCTTCAGATATGCCCCAGCGCATCGACGATCTTCAGACGCGACGCTTTGAGCGCCGGCAGGATCGAGGAGAGCGTCGAGGTGATGACGGCGATGAGAAAAGCGGTGACCAGAATGCCGGGCTGCATCATCACGCGCAGCGGATAGCCCTGCGTGTAACCCGGCGGCGGCGGCAGCATGACGTGGACGTGATTGATGACGCTCGATGCGCCGGCACCCGCCAGGAGGCCCGCCACTCCCCCGATGATGCCGATGAGCAGACCCTCGGCGAGAAAGAGCCGCCAGATGCTGGACCGCGTCGTGCCGATGGCCATCATCGTTCCGATCTCCCGCGTCCTCTCGAAGATCGACATCACGATCGTGTTTGCCACGCTAAAGATCACGATGCCGAAGACGACCATGCCGATGAAGCCGAAGATGCCGTTGTAGAGCAGAACGACCTGGTGGTAGAAGGTCGCCAACTGCGACCAGTCCTTCATCTCGATCGCCCAATGCTTCCGGGCGAACAGACGATCGAGATCCGCGCGGACCGCGGCGGTGTCGTCGGTGTCGTTGAGAAGGACGAGCAGGCGCTCCACCTTCGCCGTCTGCAGCAACTGCTGCGCGCCAGCCAGCGGCATCTTGATGGCCCGGTCGTCGTACTCCTTGACGCCGCTCATGAAGATACCGGCCACGCGGACGTCGATGGCGTTGAGCGAGCCTGAGCTCGTGGTCGACATCAGCGTCAGGTAGTCGCCCGGCTTCGCGCGCATCGAAGCCGCCAGGCCGCGGCCCACGATGATGGCGTCCGCTTCCCCGTCGGGCAGATCAGTGCCGGCCACGAGACGTTGGGCGTTCATGGCCCGGTCTTCCTTTGGCTCGACACCGGTAGCCATGAACGTCTCCGACTTGTCCCCGTTGCTGATGAGACCCATGAGAGTGATCTGGGCCGTGGTCATGCGGACGCGCTTGTCGCTCTCGATGGCGCGCCGGAGCTGAACGATGTTATCGAGGCCGTGCTCCAGAGGCTTCTTGGCTTCCGCGCTCTCGAAGCCTCGCTTGTAGATCTGCAGATGGCCCAGGCGGTTGCGGATGGTGCTTTCGCGAAGGCTGTGAAAGGTGATGGCTTTGTAGCCGCCGAAGAGAATCAGGCCGACGGCACCGAAGACGATGACGAGCAGCGTGATGACCGAGCGGCGGCGGTTGCGGAAGACGTTGCGAAGGGCGAGCTTGGTCAGCATCTGTTTCGTTCCTTACGAGGCCCGAGCCTCGAGCCGCGGCTCGTCGGCGATCAGCGGATCATTGGCGATCAACGGCGCATTGACGATGGCGCCGTCGTGCATGCGGATGCAGCGGTGCGCGCGGGCCATGAGCGCGGGATCGTGCGTGGCGAAGATGAAGGTGCAGTGCGTCCTGCCGTTGAGCTCTTCGACGAGGTCGAGGATCTTTCCGGCGGTGACGGAGTCGAGATTGGCGGTCGGCTCGTCGGCCAGGACGAGCTTCGGCTCGCCGGCCATGGCCCGGGCGATGGCCACGCGCTGCCGCTGCCCGCCCGAGAGCTGGTCGGGACGCTGGCGAGCCTGGTCGCTCAGCCCGACCTGATCGAGCCAATAGCGGACGCGTTCGCCGCGCCGCGCCGCCGGGACGTGCTGCAGCAGGAGCGGGTATTCGACGTTCTCGTACGCCGTGAGGACCGGGATGAGGTTGAACGTCTGGAAGATGAAGCCGAGCGTGTCGCGACGGGTGGCGGCCAGGCGATGCAGCGGGACGCCGGTGACGTCGACGCCGTCGATCACGATGCGGCCGCTGTCCGGTTTGTCGATACAGCCGATGAGGTTGAGCAAGGTCGTCTTGCCGCTGCCGGAGGGGCCGGCCAGAGCGAGAAACTCGCCGCGGCTGACGTCGAGCGAAACGCCGGTGAGCGCGCGGACCTGGACCGATCCGAGAGGGTACGTGCGGGTGAGGTCGGTAAGCCGCACGAGGGGTTGTCGGTGCATGTTCATCTCCTTCGTTGCCCAATCTAAGGGGGGCTCAGAAGATGCGCATGTGCATGAAGAACGGGGCGCCGATCATGACTTTCGGCATACCAACCCAAAATCGACGTTTGACGCGAAGGGTGCAGTAGCGCACAATCCCGTCAAAACGTAGGAGAGGAACAACTGATGGCGACAACGAAAAAGAGCGGCGGCAAAGGTCTGGCAGCGGAAGTTACCCCGAGTGCTGATCTGCACCCGATCGTCGGCGACAAGCCGATCCCCCGCAGCGAAGTCACGAAGCGCGTGTGGGACTACATCAAGAAACACGGTCTGCAGGACAAGACCAACAAGCGCATGATCAACGCGGACGACAAGCTGCTGAAGATCTTCAACGGCAAGAAGCAGGTCTCGATGTTCGAGATGACTGCTCTGGTCAGCAAGCACCTGAAGGCCTAGACGGCGCGGCCGGCGAAGCCGGAGCGTTGGTCGTAACGCTCAGCCAACAGGCGCGTGGCGGATGTTCTGCCGCGCCACTCGTGGCCGGGCGGGCTTGACCCGTCGTGAAACGTGAAGGCCGGCGTAACCGCCGGCCTCTTCGTTTTGGGGGATGGGGTGTGGGGAGTGGGCGGTGGGAGAACGGCGAAAACGGCAGATTCAGCACACTCCGCGCTTCTTCTCCCACCCCCCACTCCCACGCGCTTAACTTAAAGCTCACTACCGGGCGCCGCGATAGCGGCAGAGGAAGGTAGCCAGGGGTGCGAGCGCTTTTGGCGAGCACCCCTGGTAACGAGGTACATAGGTTTTGTGCCGCGTCAGCGGCACTGGAAATCGCGACGCATCAACGTTTGATCATCCAGTGTCGCTGACGCGGCACGACCTGGATTGACCTTCGGTAGCCAGGGGTGCTCGCAAAAGACGCTCGCACCCCTGGCTACCGTCTTGGGCCGCTATCGCGGCGCCTGGCCTAGCCCTAAAGGTAGCGGTTATGCCCCCACTCCCCACCCCCGCCTCACCGTAGACCGGTATCGATATTCACGTTCACCACCGTGATGGTGTTCGCCTTGATGTCGATGACCTTCGGCAGATCCGACGTGCGGTCGATGCCGCTCGACATGAGGTCGACGGTGTAGGTGCCAGGCACGAGGTCGATGACGTACAGCCCCTGCGAATCGATGTCGACCGTGAAGAGAAGCGACGACTTCGTCGCCGTGTAAATGAGGATCTTGCGCGCGGCGTAGGCCGAGGGCTGCGTCGGGCAGGGATTCGTCTCCGTCTGGACCGGGCAGTTCGGACCGATCGTCACCACCCCGGAGAGGCGGCCATGCTCCGTCGATGTCGTCGCCTGGCCCTCCATCGGCGACGTCGGGCTGTGGCAGGCCATTGCGAAGGTGAGTAGCGCGGTCGCGGACAGCATCCTGTGCGGTTGCATGCGGACATTCTAGCTACTGGCGGGGTCGAGGGGGTGGGGGCTTGGCTGTTGCCTCGGTTAGTGGGTTCGGTGTCTGAAGATGTAACCGCCGCGGTCGGATCCGCGATAGGACGCCGGAGGCGTCACGGATGGTAGCCGGTGGTGCGAGCATCAGCGAGCGACCACCGGTATCCGTTGCCGCCAGGATTTCGACCGCGGAGAGAAAAGTCCCTGGTCATATCCTCTACGCCTCTGCAAGGTTCGTTCGGCGCGAGACCTGATTATCCGCAGATGGACGCAGATTTACGCAGATGGAGAACGGATTGGCAGCTTTGTCTGCGTACATCTGCGTCATCTGCGGATTCGTCCTTCGCGTGGGTTCAAGCCGTTCGTTCAGGTGTTAATCAAGTTACGGCCATCGGATATCAACGAGTCACCCGAGAACTGACTCTCGGGTGAGGCCGAGTGCGGGGCGGACTCCCGGAGTCCACTGGTGGACCCGTGGAGTCGACTAGTGGAATCGTGGAGTCCACCTGGTGACCTCGTGGAGCCACCTAGTGACCTCGCGGAGTCCACCTAGTGAGCTTTTGGAGCCACCTAGTGACCTCGTGGAGTCCACCTAGTGAGCTTTTGGAGCCACCTAGTGGTCTCGTGGAGCCACCTA
>DATHRD010000013.1:0-2822 GCA_035482045.1 Thermoanaerobaculia bacterium | reverse complement strand
CGTTATCACCAGCACATCGGCAGGTTCACCCCAACCGATTGCCGCCGTGAACGCCGGCCTCTACTGGGTCGAGTTGAGCAACTCCTCCACGGGCCGGCTGTATTGGAGCAGGATCGATCCCGAGCCGCGGCCACATGTGGCAGCCCTCGTCGACACGCAGCAGATCGTCGACTTGCCTCTGCAGCTCGCTGCCTCCGCGCGCAACACGTATCTCCTATCCAGCCGCGGTCTGGACGATCCAAGCCTGATGGCCCCGCGACTGTTCGTGCGGACGATCCCTTCGCCCGACCCGCAGACCTCTGTGCCTCGGCGGCGCGCGGCGCGCTGATCCTGTCCGTGTTACTTCGGCGCCACCTTCGCCCACGCATCCTTCAGCGTCACCGTCCGATTGAAGACGAGGGCATCAGGGGATGAATCGGGGTCGACGCAGAAGTAGCCGAGACGCTCGAACTGGTACCGCGTGAACGGCGCGGCCCCGCGAATGGACGGCTCCAGCTTTGCGCGGGCCACGACCTGAAGGGATTGCGGGTTGAGGTCATCGAGAAAATTGCCGCTCTCCTCCGGATTCTCCGATTTGAAGAGGCGGTCGTAGAGGCGAACCTCGCAGTCGACGGCGTGATCGGCGGAAACCCAGTGCAGGGTCGCTTTCGGTTTGCGGCCGTCGGGGGAATCGCCGCCGCGCGTGGCCGGATCGTAGGTGGCGTGCAGCTCGACGATGTTGCCGGCGTCGTCCTTCGACACGCTGGTGCAGTTGATCGGGCAGCGTCACGGCGCGCAATCGGGTTATGCGATACCGTACGGCCATGCGGAAGGCAGTATTAGTCCTGATCCTCGTCGCGGCGCCGATGTTTGGTCAGATCCGCGGCGACGAGCCGGTAGCGCCGGTGGTATTCGGCGCGGGGCCGGTAGGAATCGAATCCGCGCGCGTCGCATCGGACGGCAGGAACTTTTTCGCGGTCTGGCGCACGCGAACGCCGTCCGGCCTCGTTGTGATCGGCGGCGGTCGTATCTCGCCCGCGGGTGAGGCGCTCGAACAACCCAGCATTCTCTTCGACTCGGGGTCCCCCGACACCCTCGGTTCCCCCGATGTCGTTTTCGTCGGTGAGAATTTTCTCGTCGCCTATCAGTCGGGCAGCTCCGTACTGTTGCGTCGCGTGACACGGGACGGACAGCCTGATCCGGCGCCGGTCGTGATCAGCAACAGCGGAATGGCGACCTGGCTGGCGACGAACGGCAAGACAGTGTTGCTCGCCACAGCGCGTAACCGCATTCGCATGCTCGCTGCCGACGGCACTCCAATCGGCGAGGAACGCGACGTTCCGAACGCGGGCTACCCTCCTTTCTACGCGGGCTCCAACGGCGATCGCTATTTGATCGCCTACCGGTCCGCCTCGGACGGCTCGCTCCCCGCGTCGTTTGTCCTGCTCGAAGGGAACGGTGATTTTCTGCTTACTCAGCCAATTCCTCTGGCGGGACCGGACTCTCCCCGAACCGTCAATGTAGCGTCCAACGGATCCTCGTTTCTCATTTCCATGGCGACAGACAGCTCGGTCGGCTGTGTGGCCGTCGACAGTCAAGGCAACGCTGGAACAGTACAGGCACTCGACAGCCACTCCGGTGGAGCGGTCGCCACCACTTGGTCTGGCAGCGAATACACGTTGGTGTGGGCGCGCACGCTTGACATCGTTGGAGCACGAGTCGATTCGTCCGGCGCGCCGCTCGACGCAACGCCGGTTCCAATCGCTTCCTGGCCATCGTACGCGCAACGTTACGGAGCGGTCTTTGGCGGCGCGTCAAACGGGAAGGACACGATCATCATCACCGGCGACCAAAACGGCAACAGCGACGATTGGCATACGACGGGAGCGATTTTCACGTCATTGGTCCAACTCGACTCCGAACCGGCGAATCGGCGCCACGTCGCCATTGCCAACTCCGCGCGCGAGCAGGCCAGCGGTTCGATCGCTTCGAACAGAACGCTTTCTCTGGTCACGTGGCGCGAGAGCTCCGGTCTCGATCAGGCCGTCGTCCGCGCGGCATTCATCGCCGCGGATGGACAACTCGGCGCTCCGATCGATCTTGGCGATGCTCATCCGCAATCTGGTACCGCCGTAGCTTCCAACGGGCGCGACTTCCTCGTGGCGTATTTCGATTCCAATTACCATCTCGTGGCTCGTCGCGTGACACTCGAGGGTCTGACCGATCCGAATCCGATTGTGATCAGCCCCTACGGCACGCCATCAGATGCTCCGGCAATCGGATGGAGCGGTCGTTCGTACGTGGTGGTGACCGCTGGCGGCACTGTCGTGACCGTAGCGGGAATCAGCGCGGAAGGCACTGTGATCGTACCGCAGCAGTTGATCAAGGCAACCCAACCCGCCGACACGCCGGCTGTTTCGTGCGGCGCCAGCGGATGCAGCGTGACATGGCACACATTCGCGTCATTCTGCTGTGAGGGAGGAACCGATGGATTCAACGAGCTGGCGTTTACGGACACGGCCGGGACCGTTCTCTCGCACGTGCTGTTGACCAACACTGGATACGGCGTCACCCCGGTCCTCTCGGTCACCGCCGCGGATGGCGAGTCGATGTTCATCTATTCGTCAGGAAAAACGATGTACGCCGGCCGTATTACCGCGGAGGGCACGATCCTCGACCCACCGGCGCTCAACGGAGGGCTCGGCGTTATCACCAGCACATCGGCAGGTTCACCCCAACCGATTGCCGCCGTGAACGCCGGCCTCTACTGGGTCGAGTTGAGCAACTCCTCCACGGGCCGGCTGTATTGGAGCAGGATCGATCCCGAGCCGCGGCCACATGTG
>DATHRD010000012.1:0-112481 GCA_035482045.1 Thermoanaerobaculia bacterium | reverse complement strand
CTCTCTCGGCCGACGGCTCTGCTGCACCGATAGAAAAATCAAAAGCAGGAGGACGGCAGCAAAGGAAAAACAAAATCAAAGGCAAAACCGCGGCAGCGCAAACTTGACAGGGTCACTCCATATCAGCCAGGGGTGCGAGCGGCTTCTTGCGGGCAACCCTGGTAAAGAGATGTCGTGGTTGGTGCCGCGTCAGCGGCACTTGAGTAATCGGGGACTCCTTCCAGTGCCGCTGACGCGGCACGCTTCCGAGAGACAACGCATACCAGGGGTTGCTCGCAAAAAGCGCTCGCACCCCTGGCTACCGTCTTGAGCGCTATCGCGGCGTCATAACGTCCAATCTCCAGGGCACAGACACTCCTGTCTGTGCTGTAAATCAATCGCTCGGGCTACGCGCGCGACCTCTCGAACCGGTCTTTCATCGACGCACCGATCAGCCAGGCGGCGCAGAGACCGACCATCAGGATCGAGAGCCACTTTCCGTAGATCCCCACCGGCGAGAAGGGCTCGGTGGCGTTGTGAATGGCTTCGCTCCAGCGGCCCAGGACCGCGGCTTCCGAGAACTCGTGGATCGAATAGAAGAGGATCTGCAGCGTAAACAGCAGAAGGAACAACCCGGTCACCTGGAAGAAACGTTTGATGTCAATCCGATGGCCGTAGTGTGCCCATGCCCACGACATCGCCGCGGCGGCGCCGATGCCGAGCAGAGAACCGAGAATGAAGCGGCTGTTGCGGACCTGGATGAGCATCAGCGCCGTCTCCATCCCTTCGCGCGTGACCATCAGCACCGTGAAGCCGAACACTCCGGCCACGGCCAGGAAGCGTGAGGCGGCCGACGAGTAAACGTCCAGCCTGCGTTCCATTTCGCCCTTCATCTTCGGCGCGGTGTGCCAGACGTGAACGACGAAGGAGGCCACCAGCACCGCGGCCACGACGCCGAGGATGCCCTCGATCAGCGACTGGTGCTCGCTGACGCGCATCAGCCACCAGCCCAGGGCAAAGCTGGCCACGATCGACGTGACGATGCCGGCATAGACGGCGGGACGCAGCGAATTGCGTCCGGTCTTGCGAAGGAAGGCCAGGATGATGGCGACGGAGAGGAAGGCCTCGAAGCCTTCCCGGAACACGATGATGAGGGCGGGGATCATGGTTTGGTCATTTTCGGAGCCGCATGGCCCCTTCCCCGATCGACATGACGTGATCGGGAGAGGCGGGCTGCTCCCCTTTCCGATGGCAGGAGTCGCAGACGCCGAGGATCTGCAGGTTGTGAAACGTCGGCGTGAATTTCTTGCGGGCGCAGATCTCGAGCTGACGCTTCTCCAACTCGGGATCGTTGAACTCGATGACGGCGCCGCAAGCGGTGCAGATGAGATGGTCGTGGTGTGAGTCGCCGCGGACGTGCTCGTAGTGGTAGTGATCCTCGCCGAGGTGTACGCGGCGAACCAGCCCGGACTTCACGAGCAGTTCCAGCGTGCGGTAGACGGTGGCGCGCGAGATCTTGAGGCTCTTCTGCTTCATCTTGAAGAGCAGCTCGTCCGCCTCGAAGTGGTAGTGCGTCGCGAAGATCTCCCGCACAAGCGCGGTGCGCTCGCGCGTGAGCTTCTGTCCCTGGCGGGCCAGAAAGTCCTGAAAACGGTTGATCTCGCGCTCGATGGTGGGCATGTTGATATTGAGACTAAGTCTCAGTAGCAAGTAACAGTCTATTGGCGCGGTTATTTCGTGTCAACCCTCCGGCCGGACCTACAGCCTGGACCTGGCCGCCACCGCCGCTTCGCGGATTTGCGGTTGGTGCGGCTCGATCGACAGCGAACGGTTCCAGAAGTCGAGAGCGCGCCCGTAGTCGTTCTGCTTCGCGTAGAAGAGGCCGAGGTTGTTGAGAGCCAGCGTCGATGACGGCTGCAGGCCAAGAGCGCGGACCAGCTCGGATACGCCTTCGTCGTAGCGCTCCGCGGTCAGCAGTGTGGAGCCGAGGTTGGCGGCGATGAGGTACGACTGCGGGAAGAGCTTCCTTCCTTGATAGAGCAGCGCGATGGCTCGGGCGTTCATGTTGCGCTCGCGGTAAAGCGCGGCAAAATCGACGAAATAGCTCTCCGCATTCGGCAACCCGAGGGCCACGGCTTTCAGGAACTGATCGTCCGCCAATGCAAACTGCTGGCGGTCGACGCACGTCATCGCCTCGTTGAGATGCGGCGTCGGGCGTGTGGGGTAGATGTCGATGGCTCGATCGAACGCATCGACGGCATCGCCGAGCTTCCCCTTGGACCGTAGCTCGACGCCGAGATTGTTGTAGTACGCGTACAGCCCCCAGCGTTCCGGGGACAGCGGCGCTGAAGCCCGCCGCGTGTCTCCCTCGTCTTCGAGTACCGGCGTCAGGTTGCGGGAGGGGTCGTTGAGATGTCCGATGGCCTGGAGCTCGCGCGCATACAGATCCTGGTCGAGGTGCACGGAGGTCGCCAGCGGTTTGCTGTTGACGAACTCGCCGTAGCTGACGACGCGGACGGAGGTGATCGGCGCAACGTCCTTGAACGCCCAGGTCGTCTCGTGACCCGGCATCTCCGTCGACCGTGGTAGTCCGAGGAGCGAGAGAACCGTCGGGGCGACGTCATAAACCGACAGCAGATGCTCACCTTTGTTCGGCACCACGTGCGGCCCGTAGGCGATGAACATGCCGGGGTTGCGATGATCGGAGAGTGCCGCACCGCCGTTCGGCATCGTGCGCGGCCTGTTCTTTCCCCAACGGAAGCCGTAGGAGGACATGACGATTACCGTCGTGTCACGCGGCAGCACGTTCATCCATTCGCCGACGAGCCGGTCGACCTCGGCGTAGTAATTCGACACGGCGGGCCAGTACTTGCGGTAGCTCTGCTCGCCGACCTCTTCGCGGTATGGCGGGTGGTAGGGAGCGAAGAGGTGATTCACGGCGTCGGTCCCTTCGTACGAGACCATCACCAGCATGGGATCCTGTCCGTGCCGCCGCTGATCGCCGTAGAGATTGATGGCCACCCGATGGTCGTTCCACGTCTTTGCCAGGATCGAACGGAAGATGACGATGGGGTCGGAGGGGTTCTTGCCGTTGACGGCGCTATCCCATTCCTCGACCGTGATGTTCAGGAATCGCTTCACCTGGTCGTATCCGACCGTGTCACGCGGAACGGTTGACGACGCGGCGCGCTCGGCGAGGGCCGGCGGGTAGACGGCGTTCGTCACCTCCTCGACCGGCGTGTCATAGAACACGCTGTTCGGCGCCGTGGCCGGCCACGACGTCCACCAGCCGCTGACGAGCGACGTGCGCCCAAAGGCATCGGCGATGTCCCAGAGCGCCGGTCCGCGCCTCGAGTAGGCATCCACCGGCGTGTCGCGTGCGCGATCGACGAAGTCGAGCACGCCGTGCCGGTCTGGCGTCAGGCCGGTTGCGACGGTCGTCCACACCATCGGTGAAACGGTCGGCTGGATCGTCTGCATCGACGCCGTCGTCCCGCCAGTCGCCAGAGCTTTGATGTTCGGAAGCCGCCCATCGTCGGACAGTTCATGGAGCAACTCCCAATCGGCTCCGTCGAGGGCGAAGATGGCCACGTGTGTCGGCGTGCTGCGCGCGTCGCGCCGCAGCTCGGCGCGCTTGACGCGGAGGAGCGCGTCGCGATCGGCTTCGAATCGAGCCACCTCGAACGCCGTGACGTTCAGACCGCTGCGGGCCAAGTGATTGGCGACGGTTCGCCGGAGCGGGTCGCGCTGCGCGTTGAATTGCGAGCTCGGCGAGAGGAGGTCTTCGATCGGGATCTGCTGCGTTACAACCTTGACCGCCTCGGCGACGCGGGCGCGGATCCAGGCATTCCACCCCTCCTCGACGATGCGCTGCACCTCGGGCAGCGGCCTGCCAGAAATGCCGAAGCGAAGCCGGTAGTACACCGTCACCGGCACCCCCTCCTGCGAAAAGACGCGGATGATGCCGTCGCGTTGCGCGTAGCCCTCGCGGCGCTCAAATCGCAGCCGGTAGAACTGAAGCGGCGGAAGAAACGTGATGTTCTCCTGCACGACCCGAACGACGCCGGTGTGCTTGTCGACTCCGAAGACCAGCCATCGCGACGATGGCAGGTAAAGGCTGACGAGGAGATACGTCACCAGCGCAAGGCCGGCCAGGAGGATGAGCGCGCGAGTCAGACGATGCCGAGGCATTGCGGTGTCTATGCAGGGAACATGACAGGGGTCGGGAGTCGGGAGTCGGGGGTCGGGGGTCGGGGGTCGGAGATTGGGAATCTATAGGGACCTGGATTGGATCATGGTTGCAAGTCGAGAAGTCGGAGCTACGACTCCCGACCCCCGACTCCCGACCCCCGCGTGAAGCTACTTCTTCCTCTTCACCAACTGCTTCACCTCATCATTGCCGATCGGGCTCTGGGCGGAGATGATGATGGCCGCGGTCCCTTCGGAGAAGAGAGGGATTTCGCAGCGGACGATGGCGGTGCCGTCGGCGGCGGTCTTGCCGCGGAAGATCACGCGCGGCGGCTCGACCGTGGAGATCACCTTCACCTCGATGGCCGCGGCGGCGATTGGATTCTGCGAGAGGCTTTTTCTCGCCGCAACCCGCAGTTCCACGGGCGTGCCGGCGTAGAACTCGGTGCTGTTCAGCAGCGACAGCTCCAGGTGCTCGCTCTCGGCCTCCGAGGCCAGATAGTCGATGATGACCTGATCGAGAGTCCTCTCCTCGTCGATCACCAGGGGTGGCAGATCCGGCGGCGGAACGGCGACAGGCGACGGCGTGGAGACCGTCGGACGGGAAGTCGACCTCGTCGAGTCGCCTGTTGAATCGAAGCGGCCCCGTTTGATGGCCGCGATCATCGTTCGGTGCTGCTGCTCCATCAGGCTGCCGATCCACTTCTCATCGACACCCGCGCCGGCCTGCTCCGCGTACGAGGTCTTCTTCGAAGCGAGGATCTCCCCGCCGACATAGACAAGCGACTCGATGTAGGGGTTCTGGAGTCCCTTGTCCTCGGTCTGAATGTGGAAGACCTTCTCGTTGTGCTTGATGTCGGTGTTGAAGCCGGTGATCACGAGCGAGCTCCGCCGAGGCAGTGACCTGAGGAATTGAAGTGTATCAAATGGATTTCAGGCGCATGGGGATTACGACTCCTGCTGGAGCTCCCGCACCTTCCTCCGCAGCTCGGGGCTGATGGGCAGCTTTGTTTGCGCCTGCCAATCGAAAAGGACGACCACGACCTTCCCCGTTGCGGCTACCCTGCCATTCGACCGCTTGCGGATTTCATAGACCGTGTCGAAGGAGGTGTTGCGCATTTCCGTGATGCGGATGCAGATGTCGATCGGCTCCATCTCGATCTGGAGCCGGAAGTCGATCTCGGCGCGAGCCACGATGAATCCGATGTCCGCCGGCAGTCCCGCCGCTCCCGTGATCGCGAACCAGAGCTGCGCGCGCGCCCATTCGAAGTAGGTGAGGTAGACCGCGTTGTTGACATGGCCGAAGGCGTCGATGTCACGAAAGATGACCTGCCAGGGAACGACGTACCAGCCGTTTTCCCATCGTGGGTCGCATCGGAGCGCGTTGTCCGCTGTCATGGCAATCGCATGATCGCACGGGCGGCGCCGCGGCGTGCGTTTCCGCTTCTCGGCGACCGCGGCGTGGCCGGCTACTTCGCGCTCAAGGCGAATCAGCTCTATCTCTCCACCGATCAGTACACCGCCACCGAGTTCAACGGCTGGGTCGACGGGAAACCGGCCATCACGAAGTTTGAGACTCACTGGGGCGAGGCGCTTCCGAACATGTACATCGGCGGCACTGGGACGAGCTACAACCAGTTCTGGAAGGGCGATATCGCCGAGATCATCGTCTACGCCCGCGTGCTCACGGACGCGGAGCGTGTGAAGATCGAGGATTACCTGGCGAAGAAGTACGGGATGACTCTGACGCGGTAGTCAGACCCTTGTCTCGCTCAATGCCGCACGCTACGCCTTCGCGCGGCCGGCGGCGCGACCGGAACGATCGCCACCTGTCGCGTCACGCTCGGCGGTCCTGAACCGACGATCGGCGCGAGGGCATAGGACTTTGTATCGCCCGTGATGTTGTCGATGGAGACAGCCATGGCGGCCACACGGGCATTGCCTGCGATCGCGGTGACGACCACCTCGACATTGGTGCGGTCTTTCAGGCGGTCGGCGCTATCCAGCCCCAGTGCGGCGAAGACGGTGTCGAGTTGCAATTGCTGGAACGGTGCGATCGTGACAGTGTTCTCCGCGATTGCGCTCGTGCGGTTGCCCGGCTCATACAGGCGGATGTTCATGAGGCCTGATGCACCACCGACTTCGTTGAGAACGAGCATCCACCGCGAGCCCTGCGAAGGATCGACCGACTGTTCCAGGCCGTCGAAGAACAGCGGCCTCTGGCCTGCCGCCGCGGCGCTGGTCAGCGCCTCGGCGAGCGTTGTCGGCAACTGTAGCTCGCGCGGAGGCGGCGGCGTTTCGGTGCCTGTTGCCGGCTGCACCGTGGCGTAGACCTTCCCGCCCACGGGCATCTGAACGAACACGCTTCCCGCCCCCGGTTGACGTCCGAACAGGTCCTTGATCACATCCGCGTAGATCTTTGTGGCGGATGCTCCGACGGTAATGGTCAGCTTCGGCGAGGCGTTTGCTCCTCCGGCATCGACGAAGGTGGCGAAGAACGTCCCCGGCACACCGTACGGCGCTTCGAACGCCACGGCCGTCTTGAATGCCTCCGACGACCCGCCGGATGCGGTCGATGTCGCAAGCACGGGAATGACCGTCTGAACGTTGACGGTGGGAGTGACGTCGCCGGCCCTGGCGAATGCGCGCGCGAGAATCCCTTTCGACGACCCGCTGGTGAGGGGAGCGCTGACGAAGGTCGCCCCGCCGTCTGCGCTGCCAACAGTGGCCACGCCGACGACAGATCCGCCTCCCGCGGAGACCGTGATCTGCAACTGGCCCGGGTCGACCGCCGGCCCATTGAGCGCGGCGACGAGATTGTCGAAGTGCTTCATTCCGTACGCGGGCACGTCGACGCTCAATGTGCCGGCGGAAGTGCCATTCGCGTCGTAGAGGGTCAGCTGCACGGTGGCTTTGTCGATGCCGCTGGTCTCGACCAGGGTTAACGACGTCGTGACCGCCGAATTGGAGGTGATGCCGCTGAGGCTATGCGGGGAGGCAATGCGTGCCCCTTCGCCGCGGGTGACGACCGGTGTGACCGAACCGCCTGCGCCTCCGAGTGTGATGACCGCGGAAGTCACCCGAACCAAACCGATGCGATCCTGCGGCAGGCGCACCTCGATCGATCCGCGTACCGGTCGCGCCAGCCGAAAGATCTGCACGAGCGGATCGGTGAGTGTGACGACGTCGTTGGCCGGGACGATGACGATGGCGTCTTTGACCGCAGTGGCGTCGAAGCCGTCCGCTCCTTCCGGGGTGAAGATCAACTCTGCCTGCACCTCGCCGCCTCCGACGTTGCTGAGCCGAAGCTGGCTCACGAGCGGAAGGCCTGTCGACGACGTCCGGCTGGTCACCTCCGGAATGATGAACGATCGGGTGGAGAGATCGAGCCGGATTGCGCGGCCCGAGGTTACCGGAAGCACTTCGCTGTCCTGCACGAGCAGGCGTGCGCTATCGCCGTCTTTCGTCCGGACGCCGAAGTATGTGTATCGCGGAAGCGGCGAGCCGTTTGGCGCGCGGCTGCGGCGCGTGGACAGATTTACGGTTCGCGTCGCCCCCGGCGCGAGTGCGGTGGCATTCCATGTCGCATCCGGAACGAGCCAGACCTCGGGGCCGATCTCCGCGGCCAGCTCCATCGGCGTGCTTCCGTTGTTCCTGATCGAGACGCTAAGGGGAGGACGATTGGTGTCGTCGCCGTTCAGAGGCGGAAAAACGACATAGTCGCTGGGGGTGTCCCCGACGAGGAACTGCGGCTTGGCCGACGGGCCGCCACCGACTTTCAGATTGACGAACGCGTACGGTGTAACGGCCAGACCCTGGCCGGTCGCGGCCGCGAAGATCACGCCTTGGTAGCTCGCGGCCACGCTGTTCGAAGGTCCGGCGTAGTGGATGGCGAACACCCGCGGCTGGCGCGGCTCAAGCGTGACAAAGGCGGAATCGGTCGCGGTTGGATCGACGATGGTGAAGAACGGAGCGGAGCCGTTCAACTCCTGACGCCCGACGATCACCTGAATGGCGGACGTGCCGAGGTTCTCCAGCGCGAACGAGCCCTGCTTGTCCTCGAGATGATCGCCGAGCCCTGTGACCACCGCTTCCGGCAGCAGCGTGAAGATGACATTGGGAGGGGCCGCGGTCACGTTGACGGCAGTCACCCCGGAGACCGGTCCGCTCTTCGACGGATCGCATCCCGGTAGCGCGCGCACGCGGTGGTAGATCGCGCCCTGACCACCCGCGAAGAACGATGCTGCGGTCGATGTCGTGACCTGGCTGTCCAGAAGCGTGGCAAAGGATGCGGACGTCGATCGTTCGACGAGATAACCGCCATCGCTGTCGAGTCCCGGCGCGACGGACCAGACGATCGCGTAAGTCGCTCCCTCAGAGACCGTCGCGGGCGCGAAAACGATCGAAGTGGCACCGGGCGTTGCACAGCTTTGAGTTGTGAAGCTGACGATATCCGATGTCACTCCATTCGGGTCGCACGGCCCCCTGGCCACGACCCGCCAGAAGTACATCGTGCCGGGGATCAGCGACGTGACCGTCTGACTGGTGCGATCGAGGCCGCCGATGAGCAACGGCGGCGGGGTGGACGTTCCGAAGTAGAGGTCGTAACTGGCGGCCACACCGAGCGGAACCCATCCGAGATCGAGCGTTGACGAAACACCTGTCGCGCCGTTGGACGGTCGGGAGGCGATGACCTGCAATTGGCCCGGCGAGCAACCCGTGGGCAAGGACGAGACAAACGATCGCGTGGGGCTCGCCGATGTCTTCGAGGAATCGCATCCGGCGTGCGCGACGACGAACCAGGAGTACTGCCCGGAGACAATGGTCCCATTGAACGATGTCGCCGTGATTCCGGAGGCGACCAGCGGCGCGGGACTGAGTGTTCCGAGGTAGACGTCGTACGTTGCCCCGTCCCCGGCGGACTGCCACGATAGCTGCACCGGCGAGCTGTTGATCGTCGTTCCGTTCGACGGCGCGATGTCGTCGAACGTTGCAGGCTCGCACGATGTGTCGGTCGTGAACGACGCCATGCCCGAGGCCGCGGTCGACGCCGGTTTGCAGAAGGGATCGCCCTTCGCCACCACGCTCCAGTAGTAACGCGTCGACGGCTGGAGGTTAGCGGGGGTGAACGAATGATCGCTGATGTCGGCCGCAAAGACGCGCGCCGGCGGGTTGACTGTGTCCAGGAGCACGTCGTAGCGGAAGGCATGACTCACGGCGCCCCACGCCAGGTTCGGTGACGTCGATGCCGATGCCCCGTCCGCCGGCTGCGTCAACTGCGGTGCGGCGACGCCCGTGCAGGCGTTGACGACGCGCACACGGTCGTTCAGCGTGTCGGAGATGAAGAGGTTCCCCGCCGCGTCGATGGCCACTCCGGACAGGTCGAAGACGAAATTCAGCTTGGCGCTGGTGGCCGGCCCGTTGTCGCCGGAGAATTCGCGATCGGTGTAGTCCGCGCCGCTCCCGGCGATCGTGGTGATGATCCGCGTCTGCGCGTCGATCTTTCGCAGACGAAGGCCGTTCTCGTCGGCGACGAAGATGTCGTCATTGTTCGGATCGATGGCCATCAGCTTCGGAGTCATCGACGCACTCGTGGCAATCCCGCCATCGCCGATCCCGTCGGTTGGGCTCCCGCCTCCGGCCCAGGTGGAGATGCTTCCTGTCACGGCGTCGATGCGGCGGATGAGGCCGTTGTCGGTGTCCGAGATGAAGAGATTGCCCTTGCGGTCGACGACGACGTCCCGCGGTCCGTTGAGCATGGCCTGTTTTGCCGGCGTGCCGTCCGGGCTCAGGCCCGCGGTCCCCGTGCCGGCGATCGTGGTGATGATCCTCGTCAGCGCGTCGATCTTGCGGATGCGATGTCTGCTCGCCTCGGCGATGTAGAGATTGTTGGCGGCATCGAAGGCGATTCCGACCGGAGCGATGCTGGCATTGATCGCCGGTCCGTCGTCACCGATGTTGGTGGCGTTGGGGTCGGCTCCGCCGGCGTAGAGCAGGATTTTGCCGTTGGCGTCGACAACGTAGATCGAGCCGAGGTCGTCGGCGATGAAGACACTGCCGTCGGAGGCTACGGCGATGTCGTTGGGGAATCCGATGGTTGTCGCGTTGGCATCCGTTCCCGGATCGTGAGGACCGCTGCAGCACTGGTTGACCAGTCCGGCGAACGTCGAAATGACGCCGCTCGCCGTGTCGACGCGGCGGACGAGCGTGTGATCCCCGTCCGCGATGAGGAGGTTCCCTTTGGAGTCGAAAGCCAGGCCGCGCGGGCTGGAGAGGATGGCCGCGTTCGCCACCCGTCCGTCGCCGACGAACGAGCCTCCGCCTGCAACCGTGGAGACGATGCGCGTCGCCGCGTCGATTCTGCGAATGCTTCCGTTGGATCCGTCCTCGACGAACAGGTCTCCGGCCGGATCGAAGGTCAGCGCCGAGGGCTCCTCGACGCCGGCCGCAGTGGCGATGTTGCCGTCGCCGCCGCCGTATTCGCCATTGCCCATGAACGTCGAGATCGTGCCGTTGCCGGGGTTGTAGCGCAACACGCGCCGGTTGCAGAAGTCGCCGATGTAGATCAATCCCGCAGCGTCGATGGTCAGTGCGACCGGACAGATGCTCGCTCCGAGCGCGGGGCGGTCTCCTGTGCCGTTCGTCTCCGTCCCTCCACCGGCAACGGTCGTGATGTTCTGGGTGACGTGATCGACTCTGCGCAGCCTGCTG
Source organism: Thermoanaerobaculia bacterium (assembly GCA_035482045.1). Taxonomy (GTDB): domain Bacteria; phylum Acidobacteriota; class Thermoanaerobaculia; order Gp7-AA8; family Gp7-AA8; genus JADGNZ01. Next base: position 101,603 of record DATHRD010000012.1, on the reverse strand, counting down.
TTGTCGAGATCCGCGATGTAAAGGTTGCCGTTGGTATCGACGGCGACCGCGTAAGGAGAGCCGAGGCCCGCGGCCGTCGCGGGGCCGTCATCGCCCGAGAATGAGGTGAGCCCCCGCTTGCCGGCGACGGTGGTGATGATTCCGTTGTGATCGACCTTACGGACGACGTTGGCGTCGTAATTGGTCTCGGCGATGTAAAGCTCGCCATCGTGCCAGGTGATGCCCACCGGATCGGCGAGCAGCGCGGACGTAGCCAACCCGCCATCGCCTGCGCTCGCGAGATTGGGATCGTTGTTGCCGCCCGCAAACGTCGTGATCACGCCGGTCTTCGCGTCCACGCGTCGAACGCGCCCGTTGTCCCGATCGGCGATGAAGAGATTGCCGGAATCGTCGAACGCCAGTCCGTGCGGCCTCTTGAGCGACGCCTCGGTGGCTGGACCGCCGTCGCCGCTGTAGCTTCCCCCGCCGTTCCCCGCAAACCGCTCGATCACCCCCGAGGCCAGATTCACCCGCTGCACACTGCTGCCGCTCTCCTCGGCGATGTAGAGATTCCCGTTCGCATCGGTCGCCAGACCGAACGGCGACGTCAGCACGATCGCCGTCGCCTGCAAACCGTCCCTCGTCCCGCCGCCCGCGTAGGTGAGGATCGACTGCGCCGAGGCGAGAGGGGCGGCGAGCACGAGAATCGCGGCGATTCGTGCGGCGAAGAAGCGGCTACGTGGGGTGGAGCGGTTCATATTTTCGTCGTTGACCGTACGATACTAAACCGGTATGCGGCAGGGGCGCTCTGGCGATTTCCTGGTGTTCGCGTTACAGGCCACAAATGAGAACAAGTGGTTCCGGTTCAATTGGTTACCTCCAGAGACTGCCACCCCGAGCCCCTAGATAGCTCTTTGGTTTGTCGAGAATTCTCGTTATCGCTATTGGTCGAGGGCTCGACTCAACCAGCTCGCCGGAATTAGTACCGGCGTCTCAATCCTTGTAAACTGACGACGCGGAGACAAAACGATGATCGGACGCAACCCTCTCAATGAGTCGTACTACAACCCACTCGGCCGGACCGCGAAATCGTGGACGGATGACAAGAAGCGCAAGGTAGCCATCGAACAGCTCAAGGCCGAGCTTGCCAGTTTTGTCGAGGCCGGAATGACAAAGAGGGTCGCCCAGACTGCTGATCGCATGCGCCGCCTTGGCGTGCCCGACGAAGAAATAGGCGTTTCGAATCTCGAGATGGCCGAGTAGTCCAATCCGGAGGGCATCATGGCCCGGCTCTTCGTCGCATTCGTCCTGCTTCTTTACGTTCCGACGCTCGTCTTCCGGTTTCTCGCCAACGTCAACATCGACCTCTCGAGCCGCAAGTTTGCCAACCAGATCGAAGACTTTTTCGCTGCTGCGGCGCCCAGCCTTCTCCTCAACATCATCACCGCCGCTCTCATCAACACCGTTACGGTCTGGTTCTTTCTCGACATCACGGCATCGCTGCCTCAGCTCATGATGAGCGACTGGACACTCTTTCTCCGAGAGCATCTGTGGTGGTGTTTCTGGTATTACATTCTTCTGATGGCCACGGCGACGATCTCGGGCTACATCTACGGATGGGTAGACCTGCAATTATCGGAGTGGGTACTCGAAGGGCCGATGCCGGACGATGCCGTCGGTATCCCGCCTGAACTATGGCGCTGGGCACGGGCGATTCATAGCGTATGGCACGTCTTCTTCGAGCCTGAGAAAGCCCCACTCTTTTCGCTGATTGCCCAGACGACGTACGTGTTTGTCAAGACCAGCGACGGCCGGAAGATCCATGGCTTATTCGATCGCTACGACCGCACAGCCGACGGGCAGATCATAGCCATTCGCCTTTCCGAGGTGGCCCGCATTCAAGACTGGAAAGCAGCGGTCGCCGGCACGGAACAATACGTGGTCAAGCTCTCCGGTACGTTGCTTCTCAAGTGGGAAGAGGTAACCGACATCAATGTCGCCGACCTGTACATGCCCAATACGTTGAACCGCCTGCAGGAGGATCTCGAAGAAGCGATAAGGAAGAGGAATGAAAAGGGCATCAATCCAGTAGCCAGAATGATCCGCTTCTTTAAACGAAAGTGAGTCAGTCGAGTGCCCGCGGGCGCACAACGATCATCATGCCGTTCACGCGCACTTGCGCCCACCGGACCGTCGGCAGACAGTCCGTGACGGCACCGCAGTCGCGCCATGGAAACGAGAACGTCGCTTCCTGCCCCGCATCCAATGGGGATGTCACCACTGCGATGGTACGCACGAAGCTGCCTCCGGCTGAGTAGAGATCGCAGACCGCAGACTCGACGCGTCCCTTCTTCACGCGAACCCTTCCACTGTAGGTCGTGATCGGGTTGTTCGCGTTGTTGACGGAATCGCTCGGCGACGGCGGCACGATGACAACAGCGTCATTGATCGTTTGCAGCATGGGGTCGAGCCGCCGCCATTCTGAATCTCGGACCTCGTCCACGACATCTGCCACGTTTAGTAATTCGGCGACTCGCCAGCGCCCGGCCTCCCTCACGATCTTGAGCTTCATCTCCACGGTATCGTTTGCCGCGTTGTAAAGCGTGATTGTTCCGCTGCCCGCCGTCTCATTTACATCGTGGATTCGCCAGCGTCGCAAATCGGCGGATTCACGCAGGAACATTACGAGCGCATCGAACCGGGGATAGGAAGTTTCCGTGACGCCGGCGTCGATCCAATGACGAAGGCGCCGACCGATCGCTTTGATGTAAAGCGAACGGGTCGCCTCCGGCACTGGCCTCCCCTGCAGCAAGTGCTGATCGTAGTAGCTGGCCACGAGGCGGTCGACGTCGACAGCCTCGGTAAACGCCGTCGAATCTCGATTCCGGATGGCTTCGATGGCCAGGTCCAGCGGCACGCCCGGCCTGCGATTGCCATACCAGCGAACGAGACCGATGATGTTCAAGCCGAAAATCAGGAGAAGCAGTAGACAGCGGGTCACCAATGGATGTTGCTCGATCAACTTTGCTGCGTGACCGCTGAGTGTCATCAACTAGGAGGGGCTCCAGAAGGGCCATTCCCTACCTTCTGGTGGAAACCGCTTCACTTTTTTGCTCTGCCGGCAGCCTTCGCTCCTCGTCGAACCGCGCGAGCCGCGGCTTCAGCAGATCACTCCGAGTGATGATGCCGACGAGTTTCTGGTTCTCCTCCGACAGGACCGGCAGACGTCCGATGCCCGAGGCGGCCATGCGCTCGGCCGCTTCGCGGCATGTCTCGTGAGGGTAGGCGACGATGGGATCTTGCCTAAGCAGGTCGCGGGCGGTCAGGGCCTGGTCGGGCTCGGAGAGCGACATCTCCATGAGGTCGGAGATCGTAAGGATCCCAAGAAGACAGTCTGTCTCGTCCACGACCGGAAATCCACGGTGCTTCTGGCTCGAGGTGAAGTATCGGTCGTAGATCTCGCTCGCCGGGAGGGATCCGGGAATCGTCAGGACCGCTTCCGTCATCGCCTCAGAGACCCTGAACGTCTCCAGCGGATCGACCGAATACTCCCGGAAGATGTCGTAGCCCCTGCGTGCCACCTTTTCCGTGAGAATGGAACGCTTCATTACGAGAACGGTGAATCCGTACGCCATCACGGCGGCGATCAGCAGAGGCGGCAATGCCTGAATGTCGTGAGTCAACTCCAACGCGAAGATCACCGCGGTGAACGGGGCGCGCATCATCCCCCCGAGGACCGCGGCCATGCTGATCAAAGGCCAGAGCGACACGCTTCCGGCGGAAGGCAGCAGGATTGCCTCCACCGCGCCCAGTCCGCATCCCATGATCAAAAGGGGAGCGAGAACGCCGCCTGAGGTCCCGGAGGCTAGAGAGATGAGCCAGATGCCGCACTTCACCAGGACGAGGGCTACGATGATCGTAACGGCCAAATGTCCCAGTAGAAGATCTCCGATGACGTCGTAGCCCACTCCGAGGGCGCGCGGCACGAAGTAACCACCGATCCCAACGAACAGCCCGCCGATGGCCGGACGCCACATCCAGTGCAGCGGTAGATGTTCGAACGCGTCCTCGAGCGCGTAGAGCCCAGTGCTGAGAGCCCAGGAGAACGCCCCGGCGGCCAGACCAACTACGACGGCGGCAAGCAGTCCCTGCCAGTCGACCATTCCATGGTGCGGCACGGGAAACAGGGGGCCGCTTCCGAGCAGAGGGACCCGCATCGCCCCGGCCACGGCGCTGGCCAGCGCGACCGGAACCAGGCTTCGCGGTTTCCATTCGAAGAGAAGGAGCTCCACGGCCAGCAACACCGCCGCGATCGGCGACGCAAACGTCGCGGACATCCCGGCGGCCGCCCCTGCCACGAGCAGGGTCTTTCGTTCCGCGGCCGATAGATGAAACCTCTGCGCGATGAGCGAACCGAGCGCGCCGCCCGTCATGATGATCGGGCCTTCCGCGCCGAACGGCCCGCCCGATCCGATGGAAATCGCCGATGAGAGGGGCTTGAGAATGGCCACCTTCAACGACATGAGGCTTTTCCCGAAAAGGATGGCTTCCAGCGCCTCGGGGATGCCGTGACCGCGAATCTTCTCCGTGCCGTAGCGGGCCATCAACCCGATGATCAGGCCGCCGATCACCGGAACGACGATCATCCAAAGTCCGAGCGGGCTACCTGCCGGGCTTCGGGGCGTCAGTGAGAACCGCAGGTAGAAGAAAAGGTTGGTAAACCAGGCGATGAGCTTCAGCAGAACCACCGCTACCAGCGAAGCGACAATCCCGATGCCGATCGAAATCGTGGAGAGCTGAATCAATCGCCGGTCAGCCGAAAAGTCGCCTCTGCCTGTCTTCTTCATCGGTTGCCGGTTTCAGCTCCTCGTATTAATGGGACCCAATGCATCGTATCACTCCAACAAATGACAGCGCGGTTTATTGCCGCTCATGGGTCAGGGCGTTTGACCTCCCGTCTACCATTTTGTAGATTCCGCATGGAGACACCATGGAGAAGAAAACAGAGCATCCGGTCGAGCGAGCCCCTCGTCACCGTTTGCGGACGCTGCCTGCGCACGTCGTCGTCCATCCGAGACTGGTCGTGACCAGGCAATCGGGCGAGGCGATCGTGAAGCAAATGAATTCCGGAAAGACCACCACGGCTCTCCGCGACCTGATGGGTGGTGAAGACTAGAATAAGGAGCTTGCGCGCTGGCGATCGTCCCGCCGGGCTATGCCGTCGATCCGCCGCAGGAACTGCCCGCTCCGGCGGTACAACCGAAACAGTGTGCGCGCGTGACGACGCTACGTCTCTGCCACTGCTCGAAGTCGAAGCTCTCGATCGACATGGCCCCAACGTCCGTCTCCGCGTCGAGATCGAGCATCTGATTGAAGTCGCAGTCGTACAAACGTCCGTCCCACGACACCGAGATCGTGTTGCGGCACATGACACCTGCGACGGCGCCGGGATTGAAGGCATCGATCAACCGGGCCATGTAGGAATCGAGGTTGCCCGAATCGACAAGCCACTCCAGAAACCGGGAGATCGGCATGTTGTTCAAGGCCAACAGGCGGTCGAAGGTCACGCCGAAGTCGCGTTTCAGGGCGATCTTCCATTCGCCCTCGACATCCGACTGCGAAGGGGCGAGAAACGCTCCCGCCGGATTCGTCATCAGCGAAAGAACGCGTCCAGGCTTCCCCAGGCCATATCCCGCCGAGTTTAGTACGCGCAGCGCCGCGATCGACTTCTCGAAGGCACCGTCGCCTCGCTGCGCATCGGTATTGCGTTGCCGGTAGTGTGGCAACGAGGCGACGATCTCGACCTCGCGATCGGCCAGCCACTCCGCGAGTCCGGCGTTCCGGGCGAGCAAAAGGACGGAGAGATTGCAGCGGTCGATCACGTGCTTGTTTCTCGCACGCGCCGCCTCAACCAGATAACGGAACTCAGGATGGAGCTCGGGTGCTCCGCCGGTAATGTCGACCGTGTGCGCGGGCGTCTGATCTAGCGCGCGGAGACAGGCATCGACGGTCTGGCGAGTCATCATCGCCTCCGAGCGGTCGGGACCAGCGTCGACGTGGCAATGACGGCAGGTCATGTTGCACAGCTTGCCGAGGTTGACCTGAAAGATCTCCAATCGCGCGGGCGTGAGGTCGGGCCATCCGGCGCCGCGAAGCATCTCCAGAAAGGTCGCGCGGCCGGCGGTGCTCGCCTCCAACCGCGCCAGTTGCTCGCTCGGATTCGCCAGGGGGACGCGCCGCGACGACAGGGTCGACGCCGGCAAACGTACCGGGGATGGCGAATCGGTCACATGCCCACCTTTTCCGCGTGTTCCTTCATCTGCATTCCGTGGACCAGAGAGGCTCCCCCTCGAATTGCGCAGGCGACATGGACGGCCTCGGTCATCTGTTCCAGGTCAGCCCCTTTTTGAAGGCTCTCGGTCGTGTATGCGTCGATGCAGTAAGGGCACTGGACCGTGTGGGCGACGGCCAGAGCGATCAATGCCTTCTCCCGCTCGGTGAGCGCTCCCGCGGCGAAGACCGCCGCGTAGTACTCGAAGAACTTCTTACCCAGCTCCGGGGCGCCTTCAGAAATCGCTCCGAAGCTCTTGAGATGGTCCGGCTTGTAGTAATGCTCTGACATGAGTCCTCCCCGCGACCGAAGCTACTTTCGAGTCGCTTCCTGGGCATCGACGACGGCGATGGCAGCCATGTTGACGATGTCGCTGACGTCCACTCCGCGCTGGAGCACGTGTACCGGCTTGGCCATTCCCTGCAGGATCGGACCGATCGCTTCGGCGCCGCCGAGGCGCCACAGCAGCTTGTAGGCGGCATTCGCGGCGTCGAGATTCGCGAAAATCAGCACGTTGGCGTCGCCCTGGATCACGCTCCACGGGTAGTCGGCGCTGGCGATGTCCGGCTCGACCGCGGCGTCCGCCTGCATTTCTCCTTCGATGATGAGATCCGGCCGCTGCTTTTTCACGAGCTCCACCGCCTTGGCGACTTTCGTGGCGTCCGGATGCTTCGTCGAGCCAAAGTTGGAGAACGAGATCATGGCGATGCGCGGCTCGATATTGAACCGCCGCGCCGTTTCTGCCGTGAGAATGGCGATCTCCGCGAGGTCCCAGGCATCCGGCGTGATCGTTACCGTCGTGTCCGCAAGGATCAGCATCCGTCCCTTGAACATCAGGAGGTACGCCCCCGAGACCTTCTTCACACCGGGGCGTGTCTTGATGATCTGCAGCGCGGGCTTGATCGTGGCCGGGTAGTAGGCGCGCAGGCCGGCAATCACGCCGTCGGCGTCGCCGGCCTCGACCATCATCATGGCGAAATAGTTGCGGCTCTTCAGAATCCGATAGCCGTCGGCGACGGTAACCCCATGACGCATACGGATCTCGGCGAACCGGCGGACATACTGGTCGAGTTGCGGGCACTCTTCGATGTCGATGATGGTGACCTTTGACTCGTCGACGTGGTGTTTCTGCAGCATTGGCGCGACGAGCTCGCGCTTGACGAGCAGGATGGGATGAGCGAGTCCCTCGTCGATGAGGATCTTGGCGGCGCGGATGATCTTTTCCTGATCGCCCTCGGGGAAAACGATGCGCTTCGGGTCGCGCTTGGCGCGGTCGTAGACGCCGTGCATCATGCCGCGCGCGCGGCCGAGCAGCTGCTCCAGCCGGCGGCGATAGGCGTCGTAGTCGGCGATCGGCTCCTGTGCCACGCCGCTTTCCGCCGCCGCCCGGGCCACGGCCACCGGGACGTTCAGCAGCACGCGGGAGTCGAACGGCTTCGGGATCAGATACTCGCGCCCGAAAGTGAATTTCGCACCGCTGCCGTAAGCCCGCAGCACCGCGTCAGGCACTTCTTCCTTCGCAAGCTCGGCCAGCGCGTGTGAGGCGGCCAGCTTCATCTCGTCGTTGATCGTCGTGGCGCGGCAGTCGAGCGCGCCGCGGAAGATGAAGGGGAACCCGAGAACGTTGTTGACCTGGTTGGGGTAATCGGAACGGCCGGTGGCCATGATCACGTCCGGGCGCGCCGCCACGGCCTCGTCGTAACCGATCTCGGGATCGGGATTGGCCATGGCGAAGACGATCGGATCCTTCGCCATCCCCTGCACCATCTGGGGCGTGACGATGCCGCCGATGGAGAGGCCGACGAATACATCGGCGCCTTCCATCGCCTGGGTCAGAGTGCGCCTGGTCGTCTCGGCCGCAAACTCTTCCTTGTACGGCGTCATGTCGATCGTGCGGCCTTTGTAGATCACGCCCTTGCTGTCGCTCAGCATCACGTTCTCTTTGCGCAATCCCATCTTGATGTAGAGCCGAAGGCAGGCCATGGCCGCCGCCCCCGCGCCGGAAATGACGATCCTCACCTCTTCGATCTTCTTGCCGGCCACCTCGAGGGCGTTCTTCAGCGCTGCGGCCGAAATGATGGCCGTCCCATGCTGGTCATCGTGAAAGACGGGGATCTTCATCACCGCCTTGAGCCGTTCCTCGATCTCAAAGCACTCCGGGGCGGCGATGTCTTCGAGGTTGATGCCGCCGAACGTGGGCTCCATGATCCGGACGGCGTTGATGAACGCTTCCGTGTCGTGGGTGTCGAGCTCGAGGTCGAAGACGTCGATGTCTGCGAAGCGTTTGAAAAGAACGGCTTTCCCCTCCATCACCGGCTTCCCGGCGGCCGGACCGATGTTGCCCAGACCGAGCACCGCCGTGCCGTTGGAGATGACCGCGACCAGATTGCCTTTGTTCGTGTACTTGTAGACGTCGCCGGGCTCGCGAAAGATCTCCAGGCATGGCTTGGCCACCCCTGGGGTGTAGGCGAGGGCCAGGTCCCGTTGTGTGGCGGTCGGCTTCGTCGGCACGACCTCGGTTTTGCCCGGTCGCCCTCCTGAGTGGTATTCGAGGGCCTCGTCGCGGTCGTTGTCAGCCATTGATGGAATCTCCGTGAAATCGCGGCGGAGTCTATCAAGCTTCCGTCGCGGTGCTGCTCAGGCGACGGAAGGCCGTTTTGATTCCGCACCGGCGCGCGTGAGAGCGTGCTAAATCGGAAGGTAAACGAAGGTCGGACTCTCCAGCCCGACCAGTTCTCGCGGCCTGCGGTAGGTCGGACTGGGAAGTCCGACCTACATTCGGCCACGGCACGCGCAATCAACCGACAACCGACAACGGCTGCCCAAGCAGCCGCGCTGTCGCAGCCCGTTAACCCGCTTTGCGCTTCCTCTGCGACGGGGGAGGAGGCGCATCCTGGCGTGTCTCGACGCGTGTCGGACGGTTGGCCGGGCCGGCGAGGTCGTGCGTGCGGCCGGTCAGGTTGTTCCAGGCGATGGCGACGGCGGGAACGATCGTGACCGTCGAATATGTGCCGGCCAGAACGCCGATCAGGAGGATCCAGGCGAACTCGTGAATCACCTTGCCGCCGAACAGGAGCAGGGCGATGAGCACGATCACCACCGAGCCGGAGGTCAGGATCGTCCGCGACAGGGTCTGGTTCATGGCCAGGTTGAGCTGTTCCGGGAGCGTCATGCGCGTCTTCAGCTTGCGCTTGTTCTCGCGGACGCGGTCGTACATGACCACCGTGTCGTTGATGGAGAAGCCGACGATGAGCAGCAGCGCCGCCACGATGTTCAGCGAGAACTCGCCGTTGATCATCATCAGGAACGCCACCGACATCAGCACGTCGTGGATGATGCAGACGATAGCCGAGGCGCCGAACATCAGATCGAAGCGAAGCCAGAGGTAGAGCCCCATGGCCAGCGTCGAGAGGACGACCGCCCAGATAGCCTTCTGCTGCAGGTCATGGCCGACCTGCGGCCCCACCGTTTCCTGATTCAGGACGTTGAACGCGCCGAGAAATGTCTTGTCGTTCAGCGCGCCGGCGATTCGCGTCGTCACGCCGAGGGCCGAGGTCACCTGGCCCATGCTGGTGAAGATGCCCACTTCCGAGCGCTTGTTGATGACGTTCTGGGCGACGTTCCGGTAATAGTCCTTCGCCGCGGCATTCGATCCCTTTGCGTCCGGATCGATCGAGGCAAAAAGCTCGGCCAGCCGGTCGCGGCCGTTGAAGTTGAGATCGAGCTTCGTGCTCGCCTGCGGGTTCAGATCGGCGTTCAACTTGGCGACGGTCAGGCCGGCGTAGTCGGTTTCCTTCTTCAGCTCCGGCAGGCGGATGAGCACGGCGCGGTCATCAGCCTTGCCGTACTGCTGGATCGAGGCATCGGCCAGGTCGGCGCGGAGGCGATCCAGAGGAACAGCATCACGGAACTTGAGCGTCACAGTTGCGCCGCCGGCGAAATCGATTCCCCAGTTCACGCCGTGCTTCAGGAACATCCCCAGGCCGAGGAGCATGAAAAGAATGGAGAATGAGACGGCGTGGAAACGCCAGCGTACGAAGTCATATTTGGAATTGACGAAAATCTGCATGGGTATCTCCTCGCCTGCCTTAGATACTGATCTCGGTCGGGCGATTCTGCGCTTTGTACATGACGTCGAAGATCACGCGCGAGACGAAGAACGCGGTGAACACAGACGCGAACAGACCGATGAGCAGCGTGACGGCGAACCCCTTGATCGGACCCGTTCCGAACTGGAAGAGGAAAAGCGCCGAAATGATCGTCGTCATGTGCGTGTCGATGATGGTGCCGAAGGCGCGCGAGAAGCCGTTCTCGATAGCGGCGCGGACGGTCTTGCCGTCGCGCAGCTCCTCGCGGATGCGCTCGAAGACGAGCACGTTCGAATCGATGGCCATACCCAGCGTCAGGATGATGCCGGCGATTCCGGGGAGTGTCAGGGTGGCGTGGAAGATCGCCATCATCCCGAGCAGGATGACCAGGTTCAGCAGGAGCGCCAGCACCGCGTTGATGCCCGCGCCTTTGTAGTAGAGCAGCACCGAAAGGACCAGGGCGATGAAGCCGATGAGCGATGCCAGCACGCCCTGGCGGATCGAGTCGCGTCCGAGCGACGGACCGACCGTGCGCTCCTCCAGGGTAGTCAGCGACGCCGGCAGCGAGCCGCTGCGAAGTACGAGCGAAAGGTCCGCGGCCTGCTGCTGTGTGAAGTTACCTTCGATCACGCCCGATTCGTTGATCTGGTTGTTGATGACCGGCGCGGAAACGACCCTGTTGTCGAGAACGATGGCCAGACGCCGCTTGATGTTCGCACCGGTCAGGTCGCCGAACTTGCGCGCTCCGTCCGGCGTGAGCGAGAACCCGACGTTCGGCTGGCCGAGCTGCCCTTTCTGCACACGGGCGTTCTTCAGGTCGGTGCCCGTGACCGGGACCGTCTTGCGGACGGCGTAGTACTCGATACCTGCCGCGCGGCCGAGCGCATCTTCTTTCGTGCCGGGCAGGACGTCGACCTCAGTCTTCATATTGGGAGCCACGGTGGCCAGCGCGGAGGCTGGATCAGGGGCGGCGTCGCCCTCCACGAGGCGAAACTGGAGCTGGGCGGTGGTCTTGATGATGTCTTTGACGCGCGCCGGGTCGTCGACGCCCGGGAGCTGGATCACGATGCGGTTGTCGCTCTCGGGCGCGATGTACGGCTCCGTGACGCCGAGGGCGTTGACGCGGTTGTCGATCGTCTCGACCGTGTGCGTGATCGTGTCGCGCTCGATGGCGGTCTGCGAGGCCGTCTTCATCTTGAACTGCAGCGCGCCTTCTGGCGTGCGGCTCTCGTCGAAGGACGGGATGTAGTCCTTGGCGATCGTCTCGTACCCGGTCGACGGCGTGTCCGCGGGCAGGGTGGCCAGGAACGTCGTGTCGTTCACGCGGCGCGTCACGGGGATGGGCAGGTTGCCCTTCTTGGCCTGGGCCTTCAGCATTTCGGAGGCCTGATCGGTCTCGAGGCGCACGGCGTCGCCGACGTTCACGCGCATGACCAGATGGGTACCACCCTTCAGGTCGAGGCCGCGGCGGATCGGCTCAGGGTTGTCTTGGGTCGGTATCGTCGCCGCGGCGAAGCCGACGAGCACAACCAGGATCAGGATGACTTTCCACAACAGACCTCTAGTCAAGATTTCCTCCAGGAAGAAAGGGAGCGGTTACTCCGCCGCATCGCCCGTGATGATTCCGGTGACCGCAGAACGTGCAACCTTGACCTTCACATTCTCGGCGATCTTCAGGTAGACAACTTCGGCCTCAACACCCTGGACCGTCCCGTAAATCCCGCCCGAAGTCTGGACGCGGTCACCCTTTTTGAGCGTACTGAGCATTTCCGCCGTTTTGCGGCGCTGCTTGTTCGCCGGGGCGATGACGAGGAAGTAGAAAACGAGAAAAATCGCCGCGATCGGCAGGATGTTGATGAGGAAGGCGGCGGTGCCGCCGGAAGTGGCGGTTTGGAGCAGAGCAATCGCTGTCATATCGTTCTTTTCTATCTGATTCGTTCGATCGGGGGCTCTTTGTCATCAGCGTCGACTTCGCCGCTCACGACCCGCGAGAGGAACGCATCGCGGAAAGCCTGCAAAGAGTTGGACGCGATAGAGTGCCGAATACCTCGCATCAAGTCAAGGTAAAACGACACGTTGTGAATCGTGTTGTAGACCATGGCCGCGATCTCCCCGGTGACAAAGAGGTGTCGAAGGTAGGCCCGCGACACGGTTCGGCAGGTCACGCAGGAGCAGTGCGGATCGAGCGGACGCTCGTCATCGGCATAGCGCGCGTTCTTGATGGCCACCTTGCCGTAGCTCGTGAAGAGCGAGCCGTTTCTGGCGTTGCGCGTCGGCATCACGCAGTCGAACATGTCGATCCCCGCGGCGACGCCGTCGAGCAGATCCTCGGGCGTTCCGACGCCCATCAGATAGCGCGGCTTGTCCGCCGGCAGCAGCGGCGCGGTGAATCGCATCACGTCCAGCATCTCCTCTTTCGGCTCGCCCACGGAGACGCCGCCGATGGCCACGCCGTCGAAGTCGATCCCTCCGATCTCCTCCGCGCTCCGCTTGCGCAGATCGTGATGGATGCCTCCCTGCACGATGCCGAAGAGCGCTGCCGCGCCGGTCCGCGCGGCCAGCGAGCGCCGCGCCCAGCGGTGGGTCAACTCCAGCGAGCGCTCGACCTCGGTGTGCCCGATGCCGTAGGCCGGGCACTCGTCAAAGGCCATAGCGATGTCGACCCCCATCCGCTGCTGGATGTCGATCGACGTCTCCGGCGAAAGGAAGTGCGCCGAGCCGTCGATGTGGCTGCGGAACTCGACCCCCTCCTCACGCACTTTGCGGATCGAGGCCAGCGAGAAGACCTGGAACCCGCCGGAGTCGGAGAGGACAGCCCGGTCCCAGTTCATGAAGCCGTGAACCCCGCCCAGCCGTTCGAGCAGGTCCACGCCGGGCCGCAGCATCAGGTGATACGTATTGTTGAGGATGACCTCGGGGCCAAGCTGCCGCAACTGATCCGTCGTCAGCGACTTGACCGACGCCAGCGTACCCACCGGCATGAACACCGGCGTCTGGATCGTGCCGTGCCTCGTGACGATCTCACTGCGCCGGGCGGCGCCGTCAGTGGCAAGGAGGTTGAAAGCTATTCGGTTCATGCGCTTCGCACGTTGTCAGTTATCGGGTTGTCTGTGTGCTGTGAGCTTGACCGTGTCGGGGACCCGGCGAATGCGCGCGCAGCGCGCAACGAACCGACAAACGACAACGCGCGCGAAGCGCGCAGTCTATTGCAGCTTCATCTGCTCGATGTGTACGCTGCTCGGGATCGCGATCGAGAAGCGGCTCTGCTCGACCGGCAGATTGGTCTTCACGTTCAGGAACTCGTAGCGGGTCTTGTCGCCGTCTCCCTCGGTGTACTCGAACTGGGTGGTCAGGTAGGTCTTCTTGTCGATGAGGATCTTGATGTGGCGCACCCGTTTTCCGACGGCTTTGTTCTTCGGATCGAGATCGAGAACGTAGTACGGCTTGTCGGCCGTGTTCGTGAACGTGAAGTTGAACCAGGCGCCGAGCTCGTCGATCGCCCCGCTGGCTCCCATGTACTTGAAAATCCGGTCCTGGTAGCGCTTCACCTCGATCCGCTCGGCCTTGTTGAGGTCGGGGTAGTACGTGGTGAGCATGCCGTCGGCGATCAGCATCGTGACGCGCTTCGGGGCATCGTAGGTCCAGAGGACATTGTTCGGCTTCGAGTAGACGAAGCGGCCGGTTGAGACCTCCGGCTTGGAAAGGAGGGCCAGCGTCTTCTCCTGGCGGAAGTCCGCCTGGAGCGTGTTGGTATTCTTCTGCGCAACCTGCACTTTCAGGATCACCTCGTCCAGCGAATCCGGATTGCCGGATCGAGCGGACACGGTGGGAACCGCCAGTACGGCCGCACAGAGCGCCGGCGCGAAAAACTTCCTGATCAACATGGGCTGCCCCAACGCCCTACCCGAAAATCGTATTTCCGGGTTAGCGAGTTATACTCAGTGAGAACTGAGGTTATTGATGAAAAAGAACTTGCCGGCGATTGCCCTCTCCTTGCTCGTCATTTCCGCCCCCGCCGCCTCGGCCGCGATCCAGTACGAGTTCCGGCAGACGACTTCGTCGGACCTCGAATCGATCCCCTCATCGGATTGCGTCGGTCGTGCCATCATCGACGGCGAACGCTCCCGGGTCGAGTTTCTCTCCGGTAATGCCTATCCGGTCGGAACCTACATCATCACCACGAACGGGTCGAAGAACATGACCTTCGTCGATCCGAGCAGGAAGTCATTCGTCGAGGTGAACGCCGCCAGCGTGACCAGCGCCATCGGCGCTCGCAAGATCACCGTGACCAACAAGAAGATCGACCTCACGAAACTGCCGGAACAGACAACCATCGCCGGCTTCCCGACCGATCACTACCGTCTGATCATGAGTTATGACATCACCCTCAACTTCGGCAGTCTGCCGTTGACGCAGACGGTGAAGACGACTATCGACAAGTGGACGACGAGAGCCTTCGGCGACGTGGGAGACACCTTTCTCGCCAGCGGCGCCCTGCACACCGGCAATCCTGATCTGGACGACCTGATCTCGGCGGAGAACTCAAACATCAAAGGCTTTGCCCTCAAGCAGATAGTCAATGTCACGACGATCAACGACCGCGCGCCGAAAAGCGACACGCCTTTGAAAGTGAACCGTACGGTCACGCAGACCCGCGAGCTCGTGGTGACGTCGATCCAGCCGACCGCCACCGTCGGTCTGGCGACCTTCGTCGTCCCCTTGACGTACCACAAAGCCGGCCCCATTCACGATGACACCGAGAAGACACCGGTGCAGGTGTTGTCGATGGAGCCGGTGGGGGAGAAGAATCAAGAATGATGGATCAAGGGTGAAGTAGGATGGAGGAGAGAGTCATCCTTCGTTCTTCATCCTTCGAGCGCATGGTACGATCCCCCTAGTTCGTCCCCGGTATCGGTTCCAAGTCGATGAAAAGACCGTTCGCAATTGGTGAGTCTCTGCGACGTCTGGCCAGGCGGCCTCGGGTGTACGTGGCCGTGGCGCTGCCGCTGGCCATCCCGCTCATCCTCGCTGCCGTTACGAACAATGACGTGCTAACACAGCCGTCGACATCGTTCGCCAGCGCGGCCATGATCGCTCCGCCGCTTCATTACGGCGACCTGACTGTGCCAACGCCGGCCACCCTTGCCGAGCATTCCGTGGTCCTGACGCTGGAAGAAGGCGACACGCTTGATTCCGTCCTCCTCGCCGGCGGCCTCGGACGGTCCGACGCCGCGGCTCTCAACAACGAATTTGGCAAGACCGTCGATCTACGGCGCCTCCGCCCAGGGCACTTACTGCGTTTCCACTACGACGCGTCAGGCTCGGTCGACAGCGTCGAGATGAAGGTCAACGGTTGGGGTGAGATCGACGCCCTCCGGGGCTCCACCGGCTTTGCCATCACCCCTCACGAGGCGCGGCAGACAGAGGCCGAAACCATCGTCGCCGCCCAGATCGACTCCTCTCTCTACGAGGCTGTGCGCAAAGCGGGCGAAGGGCCGCAGCTCGTTCAGGAGCTCGTCGACGTTTTCCAGTGGGATATCGATTTCTTCGCTCTGCAGAAGGGCGACTCGTTCAGTCTGGTCGCGAAGAAGAGATTCGCCGGCGCCGATCTGGTCGGTTACGGGCCGATCGTGGCGGCCCGCTTCGTCCACGGCAGCCAGACGTATGAAGCGTTCCGCAGCGAGACGCCCGACGGCCGCGCCGGCTACTACGCCCGCAACGGCAGCCCCCTGCACAAGCAGTTCCTGCGCGCCCCGCTCCAATTCAGCCGTATCACGTCAAAGTTCTCGAAGAGCCGCTACCACCCGCTGCTTCACATCTTCCGTCCTCACCATGGCGTTGACTACGGCGCGCCAGTAGGAACCCCCGTGATGACGACCGCGGACGGTGTCGTCATGGCCGCCACCTACAACCACGGCGAAGGAAACTACGTGCGCATCCGCCACAGCGCCCGCATTGAAACGTCATACCTTCATCTCTCCCGCTTCGCCAAAGGGATCAAGCCCGGCAAAAGCGTGACGCAGGGAGAGGTGATCGGCTACGTCGGCGCCACGGGTCTGGCCACTGGGCCGCATCTCGACTACCGCGTATCCGACAACGGTACGTGGCTCGATCCGCTCCAGCTCAAATCGATCACGTCCGACCCGCTCCGCGGCGACGCGCTGACGGCCTTTCGCGGCAGCATCGCCAATCTCGGTTCCAAACTCGCCACGCCGGCCCAGCAACTGGCCGCGTTCGCGACAAAACGGCGGGCACTCTTCTAGCAAGTCAGCCCAAACCCCATCATGAAAAAGGTCATTGTCCGCGCGCCGGTGCGCGCCGATCTCGCTGGCGGAACTCTCGACCTCTGGCCGCTTTACCTCTTCCATCCCGGCTCGCGCACGATCAATGTCGCCGTCTCGTATCACGCGGAGTCGGAAATCGCCGAGACCGGCGGGGACGACATCGACATCCACCTGACCGATCAACAGTACGAGCAGAGCTATGCGTCGATTCACGAGCTGGCCGCCGATCCGAAGGCGGCTCTGATCCATCGCGCCCTCGAGCATTTTCATCTCACCGGTATCCGCATCACCACGCGCACGGACGCGCCGCGCGGCTCAGGCCTGGGAGGCTCGTCGGCTCTTGCGATCACGCTCGTCCGCGCGCTCTCCGAGGTCGCCGGCGCACCGGTGCAGGGAGACGATCTCATCGCGCTCGTCCGCGACCTCGAGACGCGCCTCATCCGCGTTCCCGCCGGGATCCAGGATTACTACCCTCCCGTCTACGGTGGTCTCATGGCCATCCACCTCAACCCGGGAGTCGTCGTTCGCCATCAGATCGCTCTGCCCGTCGACCGGCTGGCCGAGCACATGCTTCTGCACTACACCGGCGTCGCGCATTTTTCCGGTACGAACAACTGGGACATCTACAAACGCCAGATCGACGGCAAGAAGAAGGTCCACAAAGGCCTCGACAAGATCGCGGAAAGCGCCATCGAGATGGAGAAGGCGCTGGAGAGCGGTGATCTCGAAGCGGCCGGCGTGGCGCTGAATCACGAATGGCAGAACCGCAAGGCGCTCATCGACGGCATCTCCACGCCGGAGATCGAGGCGGCCATCGAAGCGGCCGTCGGCGCAGGAGCATGGGCGGGGAAAGTCTGCGGCGCCGGCGGCGGTGGCTGCATCGTCTTCCTCATGCCGCCGGACCGTCGCGAAGCGGTCAAGGCCGCGCTGGCGAATGTGCCCGGACAGGTCATCGACGCCCAGCCGGTCGCGCACGGGCTCACGGTCGAGCGTAGCGACGACGCACAGACCACCCGGCGTCCGCGCTTTACGATGCGCAGCTCACCTTCGCTTGAACAGCTCTACGTTTTCGGCGGTAGCGGCCGGTACCGTCCTCATCTTCTCGCCGAAGCGATCATCACGCAGAACGAGCCGCGGAGCGGCGTGCACGTCGACACCGTCAAGAGCTTCATCGCCCCGATGCACGCCGGCGACGGCCTGGTTCGTTGGAGCGAAGCGCGAACGATCGATCCGGAGAGGCTCGACATTCGCGCCGTCCCTGACCCGAATCACGATGTCGATGACTCCGTGAAACCGGAAATGCTGATGCAGGGCGCCCTGCAGTCCGAGGATGCCTTTCGGCAGTACGTGGCAGGCACCTCGAAACTGACCGTTCTTCACAATCCCGAGTTCGACATGTACTCGCAGCAGGAGGAATCGCGCCAGGCGTTCCTGACCCGTTGCCATGAAGAGGCCAAACATCGCATCGAGGAAGAGCAGATGCGTTTGGAGAGCACGTTCCGCCGGCGGATCGACCAGGTGAAGGAGCTTTCGGAGCGCGATCAGCGCGAGCTCGACGCGAACGAAGGAGGGCCCACCGACGAGCGCGGTCCGGACGTCAATGTCGCCTGGGGCCAGACGATCTACAACATAACCAGCGGCAAGCCCGCCTCCCTCGACGAGAGCCCCCATTCCTTGCGCGAAGACGATTACCTCACCAAGATCCGCCAGATCCAACGCTCCTGGGACAAGGAGCTGGAGGTCATCCGCGACGAGATGCAGTCGAAAGCCCGCGGGATCGAAGAGATCGTCGTCACCCCGAGCGCAAAGAACATCGAGATCACGAAGTACCTGATCCTTTGGGCGGCGGGTTTGTAGCATCGGAATACCCCCTCTGCCGCCGTGTTAGGATGCACCCGAGTCGGGCAGTAGCGCAGCCTGGTAGCGTACCTGAATGGGGTTCAGGTGGTCGGGGGTTCAAATCCCCCCTGCCCGACCAAACCGAACCTCCTCCCTCCTCAGCGTCTCCGTGCGTGTGCCGTCTCCGCGCCATCTGGATTCTCAGGGCGGCGCGCCTTCGCGGCTGACACTTTCCGCGGGATTCCGTTCTACCAGCGATTCTCGTCGTTCAACCCATGTCAGCAATGCCTCAAGAGCTGGACAGAGGGCTTGCCCCCAGTCGGTCAGGCTGTACTCGACTTTGGGCGGCACCTGATGGTGGACAAACCGACGCACGATCCCGTCAGCCTCCATATGCCGCAGCTGCTGAATCAGCATTTTTTCGGACACGGCGGGGATGGCGCGTCGGAGTTCAGAAAAACGCCGCACCTTGCCGCCAAACAGATGAAAGAGGATGACGAGCTTCCACCGTCCTTCGAGGATTCGCAACACCTCTTCAACGCCTTTGGCGGCGGACGCCTCCGTATGTTTCTGCTTACCTTTCGGTAAGAACCTCACTTTTTTGTGCGTTCTTGCCATCCGGCCAGTGTAGCGCCTATCTTCCGACTGAGGAGCGGTACTCATGCCGATCAGCTTGCCCAAGCCCATCGCGGCGTATTTCGCCGCAGAAAAAGCCGGGGACGCCGGCGCGCTCGCCCGATGCTTCACGGACGATGGCGTTGTCCGTGATGAGGGTGGAACCTTCACCGGGACGGCCGCGATAGAGCGGTGGAACGCCGACGTCCGAGCGAAGTATCACCATACGGTCGTCCCGCTCAGCGTGACTGAGGGCGACGGCGCCATCGTAGTTCGCGCGAGAGTGGCCGGTGACTTTCCCGGAAGCCCTCTGGATCTCCGACACATATTCAGACTGGATGGCGACCGGATCGCGTCGCTGGAGATCCGCTGATGATTGGCGGCGAACTGCGCGGCCTGCGCGCGCTGGTCAGCGGGGCCAGCAAAGGCATCGGATCTGCTATCGCGAAGCGCCTGCGCGATGAAAGCGCGAAGGTGCTCGGGACCGCCCGAACCGTCCCGCCTGGCCTTCCAACAGACGTACAGTTCGTCGCCGCTGACCTTGCGTCCGTCGACGGCTGCAACGCGGTCGTCGAGGCTGTGTCCACTCGACTGGGAGAAATCAACATCGCCGTGCACGTCGTTGGGGGATCCTTGGCACCAGCGGGCGGGTTCGCGGCGCTCGACGATCGGGAGTGGCAGTGCGCGCTCGACGTGAACCTCTTCCCGGCCGTCCGTCTCGATCGGGCTCTCTTGCCCATGATGCTCGCCCGAGGCTCTGGCGTCATCATTCACATCACGTCGATTCAGGCGCGTTTGCCGCTGCCCGACGCGACCCTCGCTTACGCCGCCGCCAAAGCGGCGCTGGCGAACTACAGCAAGGGCCTGTCGAAGGAGGTCAGTCCGAAAGGCATTAGGGTCGTGCGCGTCTCGCCTGGCTGGGTGGAAACGGATGGTGCGATTGGACTGGTAAACGAACTGGCCGCAAAGACGGGTGCCGACTACGAGGGCGCTAGACAGATGCTGATGGACTCGCTCGGTGGCATTCCGATTGGAAGGCCCGCGAAACCAGAGGAGGTAGCAGATCTCGTCGCGTTCCTCGCATCGCCGCGCGCAGCGTCCATCACAGGATCCGAATACATCATCGATGGCGGCACCGTGCCGACGGTCTGACACAGCCAGAGAGGAGATCGTGAAATGAAATTCCTTCAAGTGATGATCAGCAGGGAACTTCGGACTCAAGGTCTCCGGATGCTCGAACACCTCATTCGAAAGCGCCTCATCTTTGGCGGGCCTGTGTTCAGCGGCCCCGCGCGCTTTCTCTGGAAGAATGAGATCGTCGAGCACGATTACTGCTGGACCATCACCTTTACGCGAGAGGATCTGAGGGATGAGCTGATCCGAGAGGCCGAAACACAGTCCGCAGAGGCGATATGCATGATCACGTTCACACCGTTCGATGGCAGCCCGGTCATGCACGCCCTGCTTGAACAAGCCTTCCGCGGCCGCGAGCAGGAAACGAAGCCCGTGGAGTACAAGAACGCCGTGGCTGCGTTGACGTTCATTGCGGCCAGTGAGATTCCGACGCGAACGGCGGGTTCATCGGGAGACTTGAGTAGCGTGCAGCCGAATGATCCGACTAGGTGAATTCATCGTTGTCCCGATGGCGTCGCGCGTCTAGCGCGTGTCTGCTTCGCGCGTTCTCGCACGTGTGCGGACAAGCCGAGACCGGTCTTAGCTGCTCTCGAAAAATGATAACCGCGCTTGTTTCGAGAGAGACCCAGAGAACTCGCTCTCGGCCTGATCGTGAACGCGTGGCCCACCCTCGAGCTACGTCTGACCGTTCGAGTTTTTCTAACCCCGCTCCCCCTCGAACGGGGTCGGTGCATGATTGCCGAGTCTCTAGTCGTTGGCCTCGCAAAATACGTTGTCGGATCACCTGAGTTGATCGAAGGTGCTCCGGCGCTGGGGGCAATGCTCACGCAACCATGCGCCCGGTGAAACGCCAGTCACGTTCTTGAATACACGGCAAAGGTGGCTTTGTTCGGCGAAGCCCAGCTCCAAGGCAATCTCGGCCTGAGGCATCGACCGCGCCAATAGAAGCTCCTGCGCCTTTGCGATGCGCGCGTTCAGCTGCCATCGATGCGGCGACACTCCAGTCGTGGCCTTGAACGCACGCGCAAAGTGCCATTGCGAGAGGCCCGTCAAACCGGCCAGAGCCGCGAGCCGCACCGCCTCGGACAGGTGGGCCATGAGATAGTCCGTGACGCGCCGGGCTTGCCAGGACGCGAGCACTCCAGTGCGCCGGGGCGGAGGTTCGACGCTCAGCCGCAGAAAGTCGATGCACACTGCCACCGTGAGCGAGTCGAAATAGAGGCGATTGAACCGATCGGGGATCCGGCACTCGTCGCCCAGGCACTGCGCCAACCGCCGCAGGCGATCGTTGCGAAATGAGCGCGGCCGCTCCGGCCCCGTCAACGTTTGACCGAGCGTTTCGGACACCCGCTGCAGGTCGAAATCGAGTTTGATGCCTTCGGCCCGTGTCGCTCCGTGCGTGTATCCCCAGATCGGAGCGCCGGCAGGCGTGAAGCAGATGGCGTGCGGTCCGTCAAGCGCGGGCTCGTCGGCTTTCAGCCGGAGCTCGGCCTGTCCGCCGGCCTGTCCGAGGTGGACGGACAGACTCGCAAGCGCAGGGGCCGAGTAGTCCGCCCACGCCGGCTCGGGGTTGACGTCGACGTCGATGACATGCACCGCAATTTCGTTGGAGATGCGGCGCGTGCAACGGACCGCTGCGATTCCATGAGCCGAACGGCCGAGACGAGAGTCCGACATTCTCCTCCCAGCACCGATGGTATTCAGGACGGCGCTTAAATGTCAAAAACTACAGCGCAAGATCCGTCAAGACGCGCAGCGATCGTCAATCTCTTCGCCCGCAGGTCGGCATAAGCTTCAACGTCACGAGGAGGATGGGAGTGAAAGGGCAGTCAGCCGAAAGTGGCGCGGCGCCCCCGACCTTCGTTCATGAGCACGGTATTGGTGACAGGCGGCTCGGGGTTCGTGGGAGGCCACATACTCCTTCAGCTTCTGGCCGCCGGACATGACGTGCGCACGACCGTGCGCTCGCTGACACGGGAAAACTCGGTCCGCGCGATGTTGGCCGATGCTGGCGCGAACCCTGGCAGGCGGCTCTCGTTCTTCGCCGCCAACCTCGAGCGTGACGACGGGTGGGCCGAAGCGGTCGCCGGATGTGACTACGTACTGCACGTGGCGTCGCCGATCCCGGCCGCGGCACCGAAGACCGAGGATGAGCTGATCGCGCCGGCGCGGGACGGCGCCCTCCGCGTCCTCAAGGCCGCGCGCGACGCACAGGTCAAACGAGTAGTACTCACGTCCTCATGCGGCGCGATCTATTACGGTCATCGCGCGCAAACGAAACCCTTCGACGAAACGAGCTGGACGAACATTAACGGCGAGATGAGCGCTTACGTGCGCTCGAAGGCCATCGCCGAGCGTGCCGCGTGGGACTTCATGGCCGCTGAAGGTGGCGATCTCGAGCTCTCCACGATCAACCCCGCCGGCATCTTCGGACCCGTGCTTGCTAGAGACACTTCGTCCTCGATCGCGCTCGTCACGCGCCTGATGCGAGGAATGCCCGGCTGTCCGCGGCTCTACTTCGGCGTAGTGGACGTCCGCGACGTGGCGGACGTCCATCTGCGCGCGATGACGGATCCGGCCGCGAAGGGCGAGCGCTTCATCGCCGTCTCCGGCGCCATCATGTCGATGCTCGACATCGCCAGGGTGCTCAAGGCGCGCATGGGAAGCGCGGCCAGGAGCGTGCCGACGCGGGAGCTGCCGAATTGGCTCGTGCGCATGGTGGCTTTGTTCGACTCCACCGTGCGGCCGATGCTGCCCCTGCTCGATAACACACGTCAAGCGACTAGCGCGAAGGCCGAGCGCGTCCTCGGCTGGACACCGATTCCCCGCGAAGACGCGATCGTAGCGACCGCTGAGAGCCTCATCCGATTCGGGATCGTAGGGTGACCTGTGGCCCGACCCTGATGAAGCAATAGCAGCTCTGAATGCAGCGCCCTACCCCGATCGTCGAAAATACTTCTGTCTCGGCCGTCCCGCGATGCGTCAATTAGTTGAGGTTTCATCGGCGGCGTGGCACGCAACGCGGCCGATGGCCTCGGCGATCGACCAGAGTCGCAGATGCATGCGGAGGCTCGACTGCGCGGCCGTTCATCAACGACGTCACTTCGTCGATTCATCGCGAGTTGTCGAGCCACCCCGTATCGCCTCCGGGAGTTGGTTTCGCCGCCTGAATGAACCTTTAGGTGCGGACTCGGATGAAAGCTGGCATCATCAACGCTCGCCGATCGAACCGACGAGGAGGCGATTCATGCGCCCGACCGGTTGGCAGAAGACGTTCGAGAAAGCCAACGTTTCGGAAGAGCACTTCCGAATGCTCGTTGACACGATCCCGGCACTTGTTTGGTCCGCACGTCCCGATGGCTCGGCCGAATTCCTGAACCAGCGCTGGCTCGACTACACGGGGCTTTCCGCTGAACAAGCGCTCGGGTGGGGTTGGACCGCGGCGATTCATCCGGAAGATCGTCATGCTCTCATTGACTACTGGCGATCGATTCTAGCGTCCGGTCAGCCAGGCGAGTTCGAGGCGCAAATGCGCCGCTTCGACGGCGAATACCGATGGTTCCTGTTTCGCGGCATGCCGCTACGCGATGCAACGGGAGCAATCGTCAAGTGGTGTGGAACCAACGCCGATATCGACGACCGCAAACGTGCCGAGATCGACCTTCGCCGCGTCCTCGACAGCATTCCTGGTCTCGTTGCCACCAATACGCCCACGGGTGAGACCGAGCTCGTCAACCGTCAGATGGCGCAGTATTTTGGTCGGACGCTCGAGGAGTTGAAAGGTTGGCGGACGCTCGACGCTGTGCATCCCGACGATCTCCCGTTCGTCGTCAGTACCATCGAAGCATGGATGCGGTCGCCCGGCGCGACCAGTCCGTTCGAGTTCGACCTCCGCTTGCGGCGGGATGATGGCATCTACCGCTGGTTTCACTTGCGGGCACTCCCGGAACGCAAACCTGACGGGAGCGTCGTGCGGTGGTACCACCTGCTGACCGACATCGAAGAACGACGGCGAGCGGAGGAAGCCATCCGCGCGAGTGAGCTTGACCTGCGCCTGACGGTCAACAGCATTCCTGCGCTCGTGAACATTCTGACTGCGAGCGGTGAAATCGAATTCACGAATCAACCCTTGCTCGATTACTTCGGAAGAACTCTTGAGGAGTTACGCGGGTGGGCCGGAAGCGATGTCATTCACCCGGACGACTTGCCGGCCGTGATGGCCGCGTGGAAGCACTCCGTCGAAACCGGTTCGCCATTTGATCTGCAGCATCGCCTCCGCCGGGCCGACGGCCTGTATCGCTGGTTTCACGGCCGCATCCTGCCGTTGCGCGATCAAGACGATCGGATCATGCGCTGGTACAGCGTTCTCACCGATATCGACGACCTCAAGCACGCGGAGGAAAAAGCGCGGCACAGCGAGGCATTTCTCATCGAAGCGCAACGCCTCAGTCGCACCGGCGGCTGGATGCACGACCTTGCTTCGGGCACCGTCGTCACCTGGCCGGAAGGTAGCTCGGAGATGCTTCACGTCTACGGAGCGGAGCCGGGCGAGGACACGTCCTCCCCCGAGTTCTGGTTCAATAGGATTCATCCCGAAGATCGTCAGCGCGTGCTTGAGACATTCACTCGATGCGAAGTCGAGAAGACGGAGTATCGCGCGGACTACCGCATCGTCCTTCCCGATGGAACTGTCAAACACCAGCACTCCGTTGGCCATCCCATTCTGAACGGAGCGGGCGAGCTCGTGCAGTTCGTCGGGACCGCCATGGATACGACGGAACAGTGGCGCGCGGACGAAGCGCTCCGCCAGACACAATCGCGCCTGGCGCAGGCCGCGCAGATCGCCACCGTGGCGGAACTCTCGGCCTCGATCGCCCATGAAGTAAATCAACCACTCGCGGCCGTGGTGGCCAACGCTCACGCGTGCCTGCGGTGGCTGTCCGCAGAGCCGCCGAATCTCGCTAAGGCTGTCGAGTCCGCCGAGAGGATTGTCCGGGATGGCAAGGACGCGGGCGACGTCGTGCGGCGCATCCGGGCGCTCTTCAGCCGCGCCGAAACCGAGAGAGTTGCACTCAATGTGAACGAGTTGATCGGCGAGGTCGTGCATCTTCTCGAGCGAGAGGTGGCGAAACGGCACGTTAGCGTGGCGACGCACTTCGCAAGGGATTTGCCCCCGGTTATCGGCGATCGTGTCCAGTTGCAGCAATTGGCTCTCAACCTCCTGCTGAACGCAATCGAGTCGATGGATTCGGTGCTCGATCGCCCGCGTACGATTGACATTCACTCGAAGCGGAGAAGCGGCAACGCCGCCCTGATCGAGATCAGGGATTCCGGTGCCGGCCTGCAGGACCCCGACAGAGCCTTCGAGGCCTTCTTCAGCACCAAAGAGAACGGCATGGGAATGGGTCTGGCAATTTGCCGGTCGATCATCGAGGAACACAACGGCGAGTTGTGGGCCTCGTCCTCCGAAGGGTCCGGCACCACGTTCAGTTTCACACTGCCGCTTCAGACGGGTACTGCACCATGAACGGCGAGAGTGTCGTCGTCTTTGTCGTCGACGACGACCCCCGCGTACGCGAAGCGTTGTCCGACCTTCTCTCCTCCATGGGGCTTCGGGTGGTTGTATTCGGCGCGGCGAGGGACTTTCTGGATTACGAAAAACCCGATGCTCCGGCATGTCTGGTTCTGGACCTGGAACTTCCGGACATCAGCGGCCTCGAGCTACAGCGGGAGTTGGCCGCGAACGGGCCGCCGATCGTGTTCATCACCGGTCACGGCGATGTCCGTTCGTCCGTACGCGCGATGAAGGCGGGAGCGATCGAGTTTCTGTCGAAGCCCTTTGGCGATGAGGAATTGCTCCGCGCGATCGAAGCTGCGGTCGCACTTGATCGAGCAGCGCGCCAGAAGCGATCGGAGCTCGTGGAGTTGCAGCGCCACTATGACCTGCTGACTCCACGAGAGCGGGAAGTGCTTCCCTTCGTGGTGTCGGGCTTTCTGAACAAGCAGACCGCCGCCGGCCTTGGCACCAGCGAAATCACTATCGGCGTTCACCGCGGCCAGATCATGCGGAAGATGGCTGCTCGATCGCTCGCCGAGCTCGTCAGGATGGCCGACAAGTTCGGCGTCGCCAAGCCTGAATAAACCTATAGTGGCAGCATGCTCGGCGCATCTCTATCTTCGAAGTCGTCTGAGGTGGAACATGCAAGACGGAGCATTCCACGGTCGCGTCGCGATCGTAACCGGAGCGGGGAAAGGCATCGGTCAAGCGACCGCCATCGCCTTCTCTAAGCTCGGAGCCGCGGTCGTTCTGTGTAGCCAAAGCAAGGGGCCTCTGATGGAGACGCTGGCTCTCATCGAGCGCTCTGGCGGAAAGGCGATGCCGGTGGTCGGCGACGTCTCGAGCGAAAGCGTCGCAGAAGAAACCGTAGCGATGGCATTGAAAGAGTTCGGGCGTCTCGATTTCGCTGTCAACAATGCGGGCATCTCGCCGTGGACCAGCAATACAGTCGACTGTACCTTCGAGACGTGGCAGCGCGTCATCGGCGTGAATCTGACCGGGACATGGCTGGGGATGAAGTATCAGATTCCAGCCATGCTGAAAACCGGCCGCGGCGGAGCGATCGTCAACATGACATCCGTCGCGGCGCTCCAGGTGTTCGAAGGCTATCCCGTCTACTCCGCGAGTAAATGGGGCGTCGTCGGACTCTCCAAAGTTGCCGCGCGCGAATTTGCCTCGCGAGGAGTGCGCGTCAACACCATCGCACCGGGCTCGGTCGACACGCCGCTCTTCAGCACCGTCGTCAACAGCACCCCGACTTCCAGGGCGCACTACGAGAAACAAACACCCATGGGCCGTATCGCCAAGTCCGAAGAGGTCGCCGCCGCCGCGACCTGGCTGTGCTCGGATGCCGCCTCGTACGTGACCGGCGCCGTCCTGCCGGTGGATGGAGGGCTGACGCTATGAAGAGCAAGAGCATTTTCATCACCGGCACTTCGTCCGGGCTGGGACGAGCGACAGCCAAGCTGTTTTCTTCGCGGGGATGGACCGTCATTGCCACGATGCGAAACCCGGATAAAGAGACGGAGCTCGGGACCCTTCCGGGCGTCGTGCTCTCGCCGCTCGACATCACGGATCGGCGCCAGATCGAAGCCGCTGTCGCCCGCGCCATCGCAATGGGTGGAGTCGACGTGGTCTTCAACAACGCAGGCTACGGGATGGCCGGTCCGCTGGAGGGTCTCTCGGACGAACAGATCCTTCGTGTGGTCACCACCAATCTCCTCGGCCCGATCCGGGTCACCAAGTCATTCGTCCCGCATTTCCGAGAGAAGAAGGCCGGACTCTTCATCAACACGACCTCGATCGGTGCGTTGATGACGGTGCCGTTCAATTCCATGTATCACGCGACGAAGTGGGCGCTGGAGGGCTGGAGCGAAAGCATGGCCTTCGAGTTGAATCAGCTCGGCATCGGCCTCAAGATCCTTGAGCCTGGGGGCATGAAGACCGACTTCTTCACGCGCTCGTTCGATGTCGGCAGACATGCGGACTACGATGCGATGGTCGACAGGGTCATGAACGTAATCACCGATCCGAAACGGATGGCGACCTACTCGATTCCCGACCAGATCGCTGAAACGGTGTACGAAGCGGCCACCGACGGAAAGGACCAGCTTCGCTACCTGGCGGGCGTGGACGCAAAGGAGACCTACGCAATGCGCGTGAAATTGGGCGATGAGGCGTTTGTCAAAGCGATCCGGCAGCAATTCTTCGGATGACCTTAGGGGATTCTTCTTCGGCGCCAATGTGAATGGTCGGTAGGGCTGCCCTCCGCGCGGCGGGTTCTTGTGGCGCGCGTGGATGACCTTCGTCGAGCAGCAGCATGAGCTCCGCGCGCCGGCCGGAGACGCGAACCACGTCGCGTTGATCAAACACAGCGCGCCGGGCATCAGCACTGCTCGAGTCTCACGAGCGGCGTTCCATCTCCGTCGCAACTATCGCTCCGCCGCGCCGGAGCCGAGGCGGTGCTCCGCACTGATCAGCGGAGATAGCTGGACGCGCGAATCTGATCGTAGGGCATTAGGTAGTTGCTCGTGATCCGAAGGGCTGCAACCCCTGTCCTCTGGCCCGGTTGATCCGATTCCACCAAGCCGCCGGCAGGATTTTGTCAGGGTGCTGGATACCTCCTGCAAGTCTCCACTTGCCTCCAGCAGTACTTACGCCTAGAATGCTGGGTTACCTATACGTCAGGTTTGTCCGTTCAGGGGCTGACCAACTTCGACGGGTGAATTGTCGATGTGTTGTTCTGGCGACCATGGAATCCAGACCCATGCGGCAGGAGCAGGCCGCAAGGATTCCCCTAACCGCTGACCAAGCCCGTTCCGGAGGCTCATATGTTTGCCTTCAGTTCTCCTGCCGCGATCCAGGATGGACGTCTCCGCCGGCTTTTGCAGATGATGGAAGACGACCCGAGGAGCACCGTCGACGACTGGGCCAGGACTTTTCATCTCAGTTGTTCCTATCTCAGTCACCTGTTCAAACAGGCCACGGGGGCTTCCCTTGGTCAGGTGCTCCATGAGCAAAGAATGCAAAGAGCAGCGCACTTGCTGGCAACCAGCAATCTGAGTGTCAAGGAAATCGCGATCGCCGTGGGATACGAGCACACCTCGAGCTTCACGCGCGCCTTTGAACGCCGGTTTGAACGGGGACCTCGCAGCTACCGGCGGAAGATCGAAGGTGGTTGAACGCGAGGCGATTCGCCTCTGATGAATTGATGGCGGCGCCGAGAACCTCGTTCACGCCTTCGTAGCCGCCGATGCCGTGGCGCGTCGCGTTTCGCTTCGCGCCCGCAGCCTGAAATGCTAACAAATAGCCGTTTCGGCTAACACTTGACCCTTGGATCGCCGATGAACCTGGGGATAAAGTTCCTGAATTCCAATGTCACATCAATATGTGCTGCTTCTCACGCTCAGGTGCGATGTGCGCGCAGAAGCGATGACTCGCTGAAGGACCTGGTCCAATCAGTTATTTGCGAAGTTCCGTTCAACCCACGAGGAGGCGGGGTTATGTACTTCAACGTATTCGGCGAAAAGGTCTCCAGGGCTCGCTACCGCGAGATGATCAACGCGGCGAAGAATCGCCGTGAATTGATCGCGGCCGGCCTGACAAGCCGGCGCACGCTCTTCAAGATGGGATTACTGACGGCCGGCGGCATGCTGGTTACCCAGGGCGGGCTAAGCGCTCGCGCCCAGACGAATCCTCCGAGCTCGGGATCCACGAACAGCCCGGGGACGAACCAGCTATGCCTCCCCAGCAACCAGACCGCAAGCCCGCCGACGAGGCCGTTTGTCGAGCCTCTCGTGGTCATGCCGCTGGCCCGTACGGTGAACCACCTGAGTCCCGCGCCGACAGAAAACCCGAATACCGGTGCGGGCGAGGTGCGCGCGGCCCCGTTCCAGGCCCCACTCATCGATCCCGTCAGATTTCCGGTGGTTCCTGGGACGCTCTACCAGTTCAACCAGAGGCAGTTTACGACCAGGCAGTCGCCCGATCTGCCTCAGCAAACGATTTGGGGCTATGACGACGGCACCGGCCCACGCAGCCCGGGACCTACGTATCGCGCTTTCTACGGCAGTCCTCAGCTCACGCGCAACATCAATTCACTGCCCACGGTAACGCAGGTGAACAATACCGGTTTCGGCCTATCGTCCGTCACGACGCACCTGCACAACGGTCACACCCCTTCCGAGAGCGACGGCAATCCTTGCGACTTCTACGGTCCCGGCCACTTCTGCGACCAGTATTATCCCAACGTACTGGCAGGATTCAATTCCGATCACGCTCCACAAGGCGACATCAACGAATCGCTGAGTACTCTCTGGTATCACGACCACCGCGTGGATTTCACTTCGCAGAATACCTACAAAGGACTGATCGGCTTCTACTGCCTGTTCAACCAGTTCGATACCGGCGACGAAGGCAGCGGATTCCATCTTCCCAGTTTCCCGCAGTTTGACATTCCGCTGGCCTTCAACGACAAGGTCTATGACCCGGAAAGCGGCGACCTGGTTTTCGATCTGTTCAACCTGGACGGCATCCTGGGCGACAAATTCCTGGTCAACGGCAAGATTCAGCCCTTCTTCGAGGTTCAGCCGCGCCGGTACCGCTTCCGCCTGCTCGATACCGGACCGTCACGTTTCTACGAGTTCTTCCTGACGGACCTGAATAACCTGAACAACACCAATCCGTACTGGCTGATCGGTACGGACGGCAATCTCCTTCCGAATCCCGTCCAGATCACGAGTGTGCGCATCGGCCCCGCCGAGCGCGTGGAAGTGATCGTCGACTTCAGGCCCTTCGCAGGAAAAACCATCTATCTGGAGAACCGGCTGAATCAGCTCAACGGGCAGGGCCCGGTCGACAACTTCGGCCCCGGCAGCACCTCGCAGGAGTGCAGCGCCAATCTGGGCATGACCGTTCCGCAGATTCTTCCAGCGGGCACGGGCAGCCTGCTCTTGCAGTTCCGAGTGAGCTCAAAAGCGGTCGCCGACAACAGTGTCGATCCGGCCACGAATCCCACCTTCTATCAATTGCCCAGCACCAACGTGGATCCGAGGATCGTACGGACCTTCAAGTTCGATCGTTTGAATGGTCAATGGTCCATCAACGGTCAGTTCATGGATTGCAATCAATTCCGTTTTGCCGTGCAGCAGAACTCGGTGGAGCAGTGGTTGCTGATGAATCTCAGCGGGGACTGGACCCATCCGATTCACATCCATCTGGAAGAACACCAGATCCTGAGCCGCAACCGGGCTGCACCGACGTTGCCGGCGGACAGAGGACGCAAAGACGTGACGCAACTGCACCCCAACGAGCGCGTTCAGCTCTTCTTCCGCTTCCGTGACTGGCTGGGCAAATATCCCATCCATTGCCACAACGTGGTGCACGAGGACCACGCCATGATGGCGCTCTGGCACGTCGTGGCCCAGGGCGACGACGTTCGGGTGCCATAGACGAAAGGAGACCGGAGCCATGGACATCTCGAGAAGAAAACTATTAGGCTGGACGGCGATGGCCCCCTTGGCCGCGGCGGCGGAGGCAGTCGTCGGCATCACAGGAAAGGCAGCCGGTATGGGCGGGCCTGCCACGGCGTCCGACCTGGCCCGTCAGCGCATCCAGCGCATGCATTTCCCCAATGTTCCTCTGTACACTCACGAGGGCAAACGGGTGATGTTCTATGACGACCTGGTCAAGGGCAGGATCGTCACGATGAACTTCTTCTTTGCCAAGTGCGATGAAATCTGCCCGATGGTGATGGCCAATCTTGCCAGAGTGCAGACGCGACTCGCCGCCGACCTCAACAAGCGGCTCTTCATGTACTCGTTGACGCTGAAGCCGGAAGAAGACACGGTCGACGCAATCCGTGAGTTCCGGGAAATGCACCACGCCAGACCAGGGTGGACGTTTCTCACCGGCAAGCCCCAGGATCTGGAAAGAGTCCGCAAAGGCATCGGGTTCAGTTATCCCAATCCCGTCGTCGATAAGGACAAAACTCAGCATATCGGAAATGTCCGCTATGGCAACGAGCCGCTGATGTTGTGGGCAGCGTGTCCAGGGATGGCTCACGCTGACTTCATTGCCGAATCTGTCTCGTGGATGATCCATCCGGAGCAGAGTCACATTCAGCCGTCCTGACCGGAGGAAGGTCATGAAGAGCTTACGAACGCATGCTTCTCTTTTTCTGACGCTGGCAGCAGTCGCGTTCCTGGTTGTTCCCAATCTGAGTGCCCAACAAAACATCAATCCGCCGCCCTTCGATTTCAACGACGCTTTCTACGGGGCCAACGGCATAGACGTGACGCGGTTGGACCAGTCCGCCGCGGGCCGCTTCGGTCTTTTCCGGCAATTCGGTTCCCCGGCGCGAACTTCCAGCCAGGCCAACTGGATCGTGGACAACTCCAATAGCGACCCCACTCGCAAGAACATCCGTATCCTGGCCACCACAGGCGGTTACCCGGACGACGGTAGCGGTACGGCGAATGAGTTCATTTCCATCATCGCCTTTGTGCTCAACCAGGATTTCTTCAATTCCGCAAACCAGACTGGAGGCGCGGGCAACAAGCGGGGTATCGCGATGGAGGACATCGTCGGTCACTTCGAAGGCTACGCCGCGCTCAAACAGACGGGTCACGATGGACACCTCGCCCCAACACCTTGTGGCACGATGGGAGATTCCACCTTACCCCACGGAACTCCGTGCTTCCCGGTGACCAGCGTCGCCACGCCGAGCCTCAGGCAGGACTGGCGTTTCGCCACGAACCGCAACGCCATCGATGGCAGCGACGGCAACGATCCGCTGGGTATCGTCTCAGGAACGCCGACGGACAGTCCGTTCGGTTATTTCTGTGACGATCTGTTAGGGATGTGGGTGCTCACCTACTTCTGGTTCAACCAGAATTCGGTGGGTGATCAAGCCGGGAACATCCAGCCGACCGCTCAGTGCACGGCCATGCTGCACCAGTTGGCTCTCATGCATGGCACCGGCCTGGATGGAACTCCTAACGTTCTTACTGCCAATGAGCTCAACTTCCTGGAAGGCACGGATGTGGGTGCACAGCCGCTCGGTCCAGGATTCCCCAATCCGCCCAACCCTGGGTGCATGAACGAAGGCCAGCTCGACACCGGCGGAGCGGACAGTGGCGCGATCTGGTTGATTTGTCCCGCGATTCCTGACCCCAGAGCTGGAGCGATCGCATCCGATGCGTTCCTTGATACGGTTCGCCGACCCTCTGGTGCGCCGCTCGATTCGCGGTTCAATCAAAACTTTGCCTGCCTGCAGCTATTCGGGGGTTTCTGCAGTGAGCTAACGTTAACCCCGTCGCAGCAGGCCCAGGTGAACGCAGCTGCGGCTAGCAACTGACCACGGCTAGCGCCGCCCTACGGGAGGAAGTCAAAACCAGACCGCCCCTGGCAAGCGAGTTCTCCTTGCCCGGGGCCGATCTGTTTACTGGAAACGTCACTGAAACAATGTCCAAGGTGAAGGGCAGAGGGTTCTCTCGCCGGGAGTTTCTCAAGTTCGCGGCAGTATCGGCAGCCGCGGGGCCTTTCTTTGCCTTCCCTCCTCGCACGCTGGCCAGCCAAAGAACACTCAGAATCGCCAGGTGGGCGCATTTCATCCCCGAGTTCGACCTCTGGTTCGAACGTATGGCGAAAGAGTGGGGCCGGCTGCATGACGTCAACGTAATCGTGGATCGAATCCCTGCCGAGCAGATTCATCGGCGTGCGGCGGAGGAGGTCCAACAAGGCAAGGGCCATGACGTGATGATGTTCCCATGGCCGCCTGCCGAGTTCTGCCGGTCTGTCATCGATCACAGTGAGATTTATCAGGCGCTGCGGCTCAAAGTTGGCGTCATCGACAAGCTTGCGCACCGCTCAACCTACTATGTCAAGGAACGCAAGTACTTTGCATTCTGCGACTCCTGGATTCCGGCCCCTCTCCATTATTTCACCGATTACTGGGCTGAGGCTGGTATGCCGCTGGGCCCACTACACTACGGGAGCTTGCGCAGCGGAGGGAAAAGGATCCGCGAGAAACTCGGCGTCTCCTGCGGTCTGGCGATGACTTCCACTCTGGAAGGCAATATCACATTGCATACCCTCCTGGTTGCTTTCGGGGGAGCGGTTTTGAACGTTCACGGTAAGGTCATGCTTGACGGTGCCCGTACAACCGAGGCCCTCAAGTACGTCAAGCTGCTTTACGAGGAAACGGGAACGCCCGATCAGCTCAGATGGGGCCCGTCAGACAACGTCAAGGCCATGCTGGCACGAAAGACCACCTGCAGCATCAATGCGCTCAGTCTGTTGCGCGCCGCGGAACAACATGATCCCGAGGTCGCCAGGAAGATCAGGATCCAGCCTCCACTGTTGGGGTCGGCCGGGGCCGGAATCGTAGCCACTCCGCATATCACCAACTGTTCCGTTGTTTGGAAGTTCGCGCGGAATCAGGAGGACGCGAAGCAGTTCCTGATCGATCTCGTGGACAGCGGGAAGACCGGTTACGAGCAAAGCAAGGGCTGCAATCTGCCGATCTACCAGAAGACCCTCCCCGACTTCATCGTCAGGCTGGAAAATGATCCGAAGAGTGATCCGCCGGACAAGAACAAGGCACTGAAAGACGCGCTGCATTGGACGCACAATCTCGGTGTACCTGGATACGCCACGCCGGCTTTCATGGAGACCTTCAACGCGTTTGTCATCCCCAGGATGTTCCTGAGTGTCGTTAAAGGTGAAAGGAGTCCTGAGGACGCCAGCCGCGAGGCAGCGGCCGTGGTGCAGCGCATCGCTGATAAATGGAAGGATGCATAACCTTGTCGGTACGGATTCATCCTATGCGAACGCTCATCCACCTCGTCATCGTTCTCACGTTGGCCAGCTTCGCGGTCGCGGCGCCGCCCAACCTTCCGCGCAAATCGCCCGAGCTCAACATCGTAGAACCTTCGGGAAAGACAATCCTTCTCTCGAGCCTCAGGGGGAAAGTAGTGGTCATCGAGTTTCTGTTCATTCAGTCCGATCATTGCATCCGCGTCGCCAGGACGCTGAACGCGCTCAACGGCGAACTGGGCGCGCTTGGATTTCAGCCGATAGGAATCGTTTTCGATCCGCCCAACAGTGGCGGTGCCAGCGGCCGGCTGATCCCCGCCCTGGTGGGTAGTCTGAAACTCACGTATCCGGTTGGATATGCGACCAAAGCCGAGGTGGATCGCTATCTGGGTCGCGCGGACAAAGAGGTTTTGAACATCCCGCAGGTGATCGTGATTGATCGCGCGGGCATGATTCGTGCCGCCAGCGGCGGTGCGGGCGGAAACCCCAGCTTGGAGGACGCGGATTCGCTGCGCGCGATGGTCGCTGGGCTGCTCAAGGAAAGTCACGAGGCTGGGTCCGGTCGTCCTCCAGCTGTCAACTGACTGGGGACTGACCGCGATCGACCAGCGAGCCGGCACTCGCCATCAGGAGCGCGGCCCCTCCTCAGGTTGCGAAACGTATTCGGCGCCGATCATCCAGCGGAACTTGCCGAACGCGATCGGGCGCACGCCGTGGAAGAACGGCGCGTGCGGATCGAACACCATGCAGGTGTTCGTCAGGTGCGTCGGCTCGAAAACGACGTCACGGAATGTGTTGTCGCGGATGATCGCCGTTCCACCTGAGCGCGCGCCGCCTGTTGCCTTTACATAGAAGAAAAACTGAAGCCAGTTCCGTCCCCGTTGCGGCGAGTCACGATGGGGCGCAACGAGCGTCCCTGGATAGGTGACGGTGAGTTGAAAGCGGTTCAGTTGAAGCGGCTCCAGGCGGCCGGAGAATGCCTGCATCCGCGCCAACGTCTCCCGCGAGCGCAGCAAATCGATGAGCGATCGGATGTGCGGATGCTCATCGATGTACGCCGGATAACCGTCGTCGGCCGCCTTCCGCGCGTCAGTGGCCATCACCCTGGCCCATCGATCATCTGCCGGGTTCTGATCGACCCATCGGAAGCCCTTGTCGTACGATTTGTGGATGTCGAAGGGGGCCGTGAAATAACGGCGCTTCGGCCAGTGCGCGACGAGGAACCGATGGAAGTCGGGATCGAAGAATTCCTCGATGAATGCCCAGCCGTGCTTCTGAAAGCGGGGGGCGGCCCGCTCGAGCGCGTCACTGATCCGGCAGGGAACGACCGATGCCGCGTCGATTCTTGTCGGCGCGATTCCGCGCTGCAGCGCTCGCACGCCCTCGATGACGCGAAACAAACCGATGGCCGCGCGAGCCACGAGCGTGCTCGCCGACCGGTACTGTTCCGCGACGTATCGTTCGGAGTAATCAACCGCCATCGGAGCGACTCACTTGACGAAAAGAAGACGAACGGACGCCTGCCGCTGTGATCCCGGCCAGGGAGGTTCACAGCAGGATACCGGCGGCCGTCTATTGAGCAGTCACGTCATGCCTGAGCTGACGGTTCTCGCGATCTCCGATCCTGAGTTTCTGCCGCGTCTCGAGGTGCTCGCCGCCTCGCTGGCGCGCAACTCCCCTTCCGCGCGCCTCCACGCATGCCTGGTGAACGTCGAACCACGGGACGCGGAACGGCTCCGGGCCATTCATCGCTATATCGAATTGCAGTTCCACTCCCTGGAGCTCGATTCCACGGATGTGACGATCGGCCTCGACGGCATCACGCCGTACACCGAAAAGGCGGGCTATTGCGTCAACCTCCGCGGCCGGGCCATCGTCGATCTCCTCAAGGCCGGCTCTCCCCGCCTCCTCTTCGTCGATGCGGACACCATCGTCCGCCGCGACCTCGGCCCGCTCTGCGCGCTTATCGACCGCCATGATGTCGTGATTCACAAACGGCCGGAGGCCGCCGAGTTCATGCGCGTCGCCGGCGGTGTGATCGGTGCCCGCCCGACGGCCGCGGCCATCGAGTTCTTCACGCGGGCGGCCGCGCGCATCGATGCCATCGGCAACCGTAAGTTCTTCAGCGATCAGCTCGCGTTTCATCTCACCATCGAGGAGCTCGGCGAACGTGTGAGCGTGGGCGACCTGCCCAGAACCTATATCGACTGGGACTTTGATGAGCAGTCGTTCATCTGGGTCGGCAAGGGCCGGCGCAAGCATGAGAATGCGCACTACCTTGCCGAGGAGCGGAGCTACGTCTGAAGAGAGGGAGTGTCTCTGGGAATTTCGACCTCACCCCTCCGGTATCCTCGCTTCCATGGACGAGCAACAGCAGCCCACCATCCGCATCACCCTTGACGACAGCGTCGCCCAGGGCGAGTACATCAACTTCGCGAACATCATTCATTCGCCGAGTGAGTTTGTGATCGACCTCGGGAGGATCGTTCCGGGGCGGCAGGACGTGAAGGTCTACAGCCGGGTCATCATGACGCCGCTCCACGCCAAGCAGTTGCTCGAGGCGCTCGCGCAGAACATCTCGATCTTCGAGCAGAAGTTCGGCGAGATCCGGGTGGACGGCGGGACGGCATTCTCCTCGAACGAGCCCTCGAACTGACGACGCGCGGACATCGTCATCCCGAGCGAAGCGAAGGATCTATGGCCCGCATCAAGATCATCGGAGCCGGCCTGGCTGGTTCGGAATGCGCGTTCGGGCTGGCTCGCCGCGGTCACCAAATCGATCTCTTCGAGATGCGGCCCTCGAAGACGACGGCCGCGCATCAGACTTCGAACCTCGCCGAGCTCGTCTGCTCGAACTCATTCCGCTCCTCAGCCATTACGAACGCCGTCGGCCTGCTCAAGCGGGAGATGGCCATGCTCGACTCGCTCGTCATCCGCTGCGGCACGGAGGCGCGCGTCCCCGCAGGCGACGCCTTCGCCGTCGATCGTGACCGCTTCTCCGCGGCCATCACCGGCGCCATCACCGGCGAGCCGAACATTACGCTGCAGCGCGATGAAGTGACGTCGCTCGACCGCGGCGGCTACGACTTCCTCGTCGTCGCCACCGGTCCGCTGACCTCCCAGCCGCTCTTCGATGCCATCAACGACTTTCTCGGGCGCGACGGTTTGTACTTTTACGACGCCATCGCTCCGATTCTGGCCGCCGATTCGCTCGACATGTCAAAGCTCTACTGGAAATCGCGCTACGGCAAGGGCTCGGCCACCGACTATCTGAATGCTTCGTTAAGCCAGGTTCAGTACGAGGCCTTCGTGGACGCGCTGTTATCGGCGGAGATCTTCGCGCCGCACGATTTCGAGAAGGCCGCGCACTTCGAAGGGTGCCTGCCGGTGGAGGAGATCGCCTCGCGAGGCATCGAAACGCTGCGCTTCGGCCCCATGAAGCCGGTCGGACTCGAGCATCCCGTGACCGGCGAACGGCCCCACGCCGTCGTACAGCTTCGCAAGGAAGACCTCTCGGACGACTACTTCAACATCGTCGGATTCCAGACCAAGATGAAAGTACCGGAGCAGAAGCGCGTCATTCAGCAGATCCCCGGTCTCGAAAACGCCGTCTTCGCGCGCTTCGGCTCCATGCACCGCAACACCTTCATCAACGGCCCAAGGCACCTCCGGCCCACCTTTCAGACGAGACGCGACGAGCGCATCTTCTTCGCCGGCCAGATCACCGGCGTGGAAGGCTACGTCGAGTCCTCCGCCGTCGGCCTCCTCGTGGCCCGTTACATCGACGCGCTCGCGCACGACACTCCCGCGACTCCGCTGCCCTACTACACGGCTCTCGGCGCCCTCGGCCGTCACGTCGCCGAGTCCAATCCCGAACGCTACCAGCCGTCGAACGTGACCTGGGCCTTGATCGAGGACGTCATCGGCCGTTGCCGAAAAATCGAGAAGCGCGAGCGTCAGGTGGCCAAGGCGCTGGCGGCGATCGAGGAAATCATCACCACAGAGACACTGAGGACACAGAGAGCCTCCGTGATCTCTGTGTCTCCGTGGTGAGTTTTGCTTCACGTCTTCCTTGCCACGAGCAACAACCGCGGATCTCCCAACCGGAACGGATCTCCCGCGGTCGAAGAACAAAGCTGTTCGACAATGAGTCCGGCGCTGGCGAATAGCTCGCGAAGCTCACCGATGGTGTAGATCCACGTGTGAGCCCTGCGTGTCTCACGCACGGCACCACGGACGAAGGAATACTCGATGTCGAGCCGGCTGGCCGAAGCCTCATAGGTCGCGCTGGAGAAGAAGAGGATGTCGCCAACCTCCATCCAGCGTTGCCTCTGCAGCGACGGAAGAAGCGATTCGGCCGTCGCACCGCTCTCCAGCACGAATGCGGCCCCCGGCTTCAACGCCTCCGCCAGCGAGCGGATGAACGCGCGCGTCCCGTCACGGTCGCAATAGCCGAAGCTGTTGCCGAAACAGAGCGCGCCGTTGAAGCGGTCACGCCAGGGAATCGCGCGCATGTCGCCGCGATGCCATTCGACCGCCACACGTTCCGCCTCCGCGCGCCGTTGTGCCTCGGCGAGACACGAGGCCGACAGATCAAAGCCCGTTACGGCGTATCCGCAACGCGCCAGTGCAATGCTGTGCCTTCCCGCACCGCAGGCGACGTCGAGAATCGCTCCGCCGCCGGGCGCGCCGAAGACACTCTCCAGGAACGGCAGGTCGGCATCGGCAGGGGGCGCGACCGCCACCCAGAAGTCCACCGCCAGGCCGTGAAAGAAATCGTGAAACCAATCGTTGGTCGTCATTTCGTCTCCATCGTTGGCGGGACACACGCCAAGCAGTCCCGCCGTTCGCGGTGGGAAAGGGGGAGACGAAATCAGATATCGGCGGTGAGTTTCAGAGGCGAATCCACGAAGAATTGTAGCGCAGGATCGACGCTCACTGGATCAATGATTCGAGCAAATAGGCGAAGCCGCCCTCCGGCGTGATTTGAAGCCGCTCGTCCCACGACACCACGGTTTCCGAAAGAACCGCTCGATGCGCGATTAGTACTAATGGCGGCAAGTGAAACTGATGCGCCGGAGTGCTGCCGTCTCGGCGGCTGGCTCGGCTGGCTGGCTCGGCGTCCTCGCCGCCGACCCGGCAAGACTCCAAACATTAGCTGGTAACCCGACGGCGAGGACGCGCGCCGAGCCAGTCGGCGAGGACGCCAGCGCTCCGGCCCAGCCGTCCCCGACCTATTGTCGCGTCAACAAAACCAGCAACTCATCCTTATCCTCTGTGATCACCAGCAAATCGGCGCGGCCATCGCCGTCGAGATCGGCCAGGGCGATGTTGTGTGGCCCTTGCATCACCGGCACTTGCGCACCGGCGTGCAAACCGGTGCGTGATCCGTATACGACCGTCACCGCATTGCGCGCCGCGTCGGTGAAGGCGACATCCGCAATCCCGTCTCCGTTGATGTCGCCCGCGGCGACGCGCCAGCACCCCTGGCCGATGGCGATGCGTTGCGGAAACGCCGTGAAGTGCCGGCTCCCGTCGTTGCGCACCCAGGTCAATCCATCTCCTCCGGTGTCGCCGATGTGTCCCGAGTAGTTGGCCACGACGATGTCCGGGCGGCCGTCGCCGTTCACATCGGCGACCGCCACCATAAAGGGGGTTGGACCTGCCACGAGTGGGGACTGACGGGCCTGCGTGAAGTGACCGTGCCCGTCGCCGAAGAGAATGCAGATCGAATCGAGACCCGCGTTCGGCATCACCAGATCGACGTGACCATCGCCGTCCAGATCGGCGGCCACCACGTTGATGTACGGTTTGCGTCCAATTTCGATCGGCGTCCCGGGCGTCTGCCATCCGCCGTGACCGTCGGACAGCACCAGGGTCAGCCGGTTCTCGGCCCAACTGTCTGTGATCAGGTCCGCGTGCCCGTCGCTGTTGACGTCCGCGGCAGCGACCGTGTGCGGATGAGGATTCGAATGCACGTGTACCTGTTGGGCACGGAAATGCCCTTTTCCGTCGTTGGCCAGGATGGTCAGGGAGTCGGTATCGTGATTGGAGACCACGAGATCGGTTCGATGACGGCCGTAGAGATCCGTCGCGATCATGGATGTGGGATTCGCGCCGCACCGCGCCTCCTGCGGTATCGCGCGCAGGCCTCCGTGGCCGTCACCGGCCAGGATCAGGAGTTGCTGGCTGTCTCCGCACAGTGCGACGTCGATCCTGCCGTCGCCGTTGAAATCGCCGGTGGCGATCGAGTCGGGTCGAAATCCACCCGGCAGCGGCACGTGAACAGATCGGGCGAACGGCTGCGCGACCGCGGCGGCGAGGAGCAGCGAGGCGATGATCATGGCACCAATGTATGGACGGAGCGGCCGTGCGCGCTGCTACGAAATCGAAAACAGGTCATGAGATCGCGAGGTACTCGAGCACAATCTGATTGAACGTCCGTGACTACCGCCCCGCGAGCCAGGGACTAATGTGCCATGCCACATCGGTCCTGCTCATACAGGGAGAGCTACTTCTGGCGGCGGTGCTCTATGCCGCTCCGGCGCTGAGGAGCGCGCACGCTTGAGCTTCGTGGCCAGCGTCTGCTGCGCGCTTATGGCTCCAACCGGCCAGCCCAGGGGATTATGGTCATCGCGGTGAGCGTGTACTTCCCGCGAGCAAGGATGTGGAAGGCGTTTCGAATGGCACGTACCGGCGCGAGCCCTGGACGCTGTGGCATCCGCGGTACAACACCGTGATCAGGGACATCCGGGCCGGACCGGTGGCTCCGTCGCTTTTCGAATAGGCTCGAAGCGGGCGGCCACGAGTCTCCCGCAGGCTTCGTCAGCGTAGTCGATTCTCACAACACGCTCCCGGAGGCAGTTGTACTGCCTTTCAGAGGCAGTTAACACCCTCCTGGAGGCAGTTGTACTGCCTTTCGAGGCAGTTATACCGCCTTTCAGAGGCAGTTAACACGCTCCTGGAGGCAGTTGTACTGCCTTTTGAGGCAGTTAACACGCTCCCGGAGGCAGTTGTACTGCCTTTTGAGGCAGTTATACTGCCTTTCAGAGGCAGTTAACACGCTCCCAGAGGCAGTTAACTGCCTTTCGGAGGCAGTTAATTCGTTCCCCGAGGCAGTTAACACGCTTCAGACTCCATTCACGGAATTCTCGGGGCTTTGACGTCACACCATTTTTGCACGTTTACGTGCCTTCCGAAGTAGAGAACCACCAAAAATGGTCTCTCCCAATCTCGCTCATTCCAGCGCCGCGGCCAGATCGCGTGCGCCGCGCGGATCTCACGCGCATCGACTGCAGCGAACCCCAGTTGCAATC
This sequence comes from Thermoanaerobaculia bacterium, assembly GCA_035482045.1. GTDB lineage: Bacteria > Acidobacteriota > Thermoanaerobaculia > Gp7-AA8 > Gp7-AA8 > JADGNZ01. The sequence goes on along the minus strand of DATHRD010000012.1, from coordinate 59,643 downwards.
CATCGCGCGGCATCGCTTCCCGCGCATAGCGGCTGAGAGGAGTGACCTCGACGTTGCGCGCGGCCGCGGACCTGGCCTCGGACTCGCCGTCGATCCCTTCGCGCAGCCAACCGGCGGTCTGCAGCCCGGCCTCGACGATCGAGATCTCCAGCAGCCCGTCCAGCTCTCACTTTTAACGTTCTTTACATGAGTCTTGCGTCGCCACGACCTTTCCCGATGAGCGACCGGGTACCGTAACGGACATCTGATGTGCGTGCGCGGAACGCGTGCTTCCAAGGAGAATCGGATGAACGTTCAACAGAGACGGCTGGCCGTTGGTCTCTCCGCTTTGTTTCTGCTCATCACCTCCGGCGGACTTCTGGGCGCCGCAACGGTTGCGGATCGCCTTGCGGGGCGCTGGGAGGCGGAAGTGACCGGAGACGGCAGGACCTTCTCCTTCGTCTTCGAATTCACGACGAAGGGAAACATCCTCACCGGGACGGTCGAGCTGCCGATCCAGGACCGTTCCTTCGACATCCGGAACGGAAAGATCAACGGCAACGGGATTTCTTTCGAGGCTATGGGACTCTGGACCGGCACCCTGGAAGGCGACCAGTTGACGCTGATCCGCGAGCTTGATTACGGCAAGAAGCAGTACATGAAAGCGCACCGGAAACGTGGCCAGTAGGAAGACGCTGCGCGTGAGGCCGTCCGCGCGCGGATTCCTGCTGGGCTTGCATCGCTATGTGGGTCTGTTCGCCGCGGCGTTCCTGGTCATCGCCGGCCTGACGGGCAGCATCCTGGCATTCGCCGAGGACTACGACCGTTGGATGCACCCCTCGCTGTGGCGTGTGACGCCGGAGGGCGCCAGGCTATCGGAACAGACGCTCGTTGATCGCATTCGCGGCCGGCTGGCGAGCGACGGGTCGGCGGTGCGGATCGAAGAGATTCGGATGGCCGGCGATCAAAGCTCCCAACTCTTTGCCCTTACCGACGGCCGGATGATGTTCGTCAACCCCTACACGGGAGCGGTCCTGGGTACGACCGACCATCCCTCGAAGGTGGCGGTGTTCGTCGGCTGGGTACACCAACTGCACGTCCGGCTCCTGGCCGGCGATTGGGGAGAGCGGCTCGTCGAAATCGCCACCACGGGCGTATTTTTCCTGGTTCCCACGGGCGTGTACCTGTGGTGGGAGAAGAAGCGGCTCACCCTCAAATGGGCGGCCTCGTGGCGTCGAATCAACTGGGATCTGCACAACGTGGCGGGGCTCTACGGATCGGTCCTGATCTTCCTGCTCGCCGCCACCGGACTGCTCGTCGCGTTCGAGACGCCGCTCTATTGGATGGCGCGTTCGGAGCCATGGCATCCCGAAGCCGCTCCTCACTCGGTGCCGCCGGAAGCGGGCGGTTCGGATCGCAGCGCGCCGGCGCTCGATGCGCTCATCCTGGCAGCCGGCCGCGCACTTCCCGACTCCGAAACCTACCAGATTCAACTACCGATGCGGCCCCGCTCCTCATTGCAACTGCTGCAGCGCAAACCGTGGGTTCCAGGCCACAGCACGGTGTATTTCGATCGCTACGACGGCCGCATCCTGCGTGTGGACGATCTGAGCAAACTACCCCGCGCCTATCGTGCGCACTTCCTGAACCAGGCCATCCATATGGGCACCATCCTGGGATTGCCGAGCAAGATCCTGCTGTCTCTTTCGAGCCTTCTGCTAGTCGTACTGGTGGTCACCGGATGCCTGATGTGGTGGCAGCGGGCGTGAACGAACGCGCCGGAGCGCTGCCGTCTCGGCGGCTGGCTCGGCGGCGTCCCGCCGCCGACCCGGCAGACCCCTAACATTCGATGGTGACCAAGGGAGCGAGGACGCCGCCGACCCAGCCAGCCGCGCCAACCTGCGACGAAAACACCAGAGCTCCGGCCCCACTGCTGCGCGCGCTTGAGCGCAGGCCATTTGCCGGTAAGCCAGTCACTTCAATCGCCCCCGTGATACGTTCCTCAAGCCGTGTTGCGCACTCCGCCGCAACGCCGCTCCCGGGCGGCACTCAAAAAACTCGCAGACGGCGCCAGTGCCCGCACCGTCTTCGTGGCGCTGGCGGCGAACATCGTCATCGCCGCGGCGAAACTCGTCGCCGGTCTCCTCTCAGGATCGACGGCCATGCTCGCCGAAGCGGCGCACTCCTTCGCCGATTCACTCAACGAGGTATTCCTCGGCATCTCGCTGCGCCGCGCCCGGCGCGGCCCCGATGCCCAGCATCCTCTCGGCCACGGCCGCGAGCGTTTCCTCTGGGCGCTCATGGCCGCCATCGCATCCTTCCTGATCGGCGGCTGCCTGTCCGTGGGGTTGGCCATCCGCCAGCTCGAGATTCACGATCCGACGGTGGGAAGTCCTCTCGCCGCCTGGATCGTTCTCGCCATCTCCTTCGCCGCCGACGGCATGTCCTGGCTGCAGAGCGTCCGGCAGGCGCGACGCGAAGCGCGTGAACGTGGGCAGAGCGTCGTCCGCCACCTCCTCCGATCGAGCGAGCCTCTCGTCCGCGCCATCGTGGTCGAAGACACCGCCGCCCTCATCGGACTGGTCATCGCCGCCGCCGGACTGTTGTTGAGACAGCTCCTCGGAACGAACACCCCCGACGCCATCGCCTCGCTCCTGATCGGCATCCTCCTGGCCATCACCGCCTTCGGCCTGGCCCGCCCCCTCGCCGACTTCCTCGTCGGCCGCTCCCTGCCCCCGGATCTGCTCGAGGAGCTACGACGCATCCTGGCCGCCTCCCCGTGCATCGAACAGATCGTGACCCTTCAAGCCGTGTACATCGGTCCGGAAGAGGTGATCGTCGCCGCGAAGGTTCACCCAGCGGAAGGCGCCTCGATCGAAGACCTGGCCCATGCGATGGACGATCTCGATCAGCAACTCCGCGCGGCGTCGGAGTTCGTGGCGGATGTTTATCTTGATGTGACGATGTACAGGGGGGACACTCGGGACGAATCGAAAAAGCCTTGAAGATCAGCGTCGCGTACCCGAAATCGTGGAATTGTGAGCCAGCGCACGTCCGGCCAGACGTCCCGCTCCTACGTTTGATCTCGTGAGCTTCGATCGATTGGAGCCGGGCCCATCAGTTTATGGTCCGCCTGGCTTTGTCAGATCAGCGTGAGCGCTCCGTGAGTGCGCGCATTACGCGGAGATCCTTGGTGATCAGCTCGAACGCGGCAAGGGTGGAGAATATGCATCGGGAGACGGATCGCGCGAGGTGGAATCGGTGGTATGCGGCGCCGCTCGCCGCGTTGGTCATCGGGTTGGCTGCGCCGGGCGGTTTGTTTGCGCAGCCCACCATCACCAAGTCATTCAACCCGTCCAGCGTTCAGATCGGGGAACGATCGACGCTGACCTTCACCATCAATAATCCGGCGGGGAGTGCGATCTCGGCGGTGGCCTTCACGGACAACTTCCCCGCGAACCTGTTCGTGGCAACCCCGAACAACCTGACCGGTTCCTGCGGGAGCGGGACGATCACTGCCACGGCCGGCACCGGTTCGGTGAGCTTGTCAGCTGGGACGATCGCCGCCAGCGGATCGTGTATGTTTTCGCTCGACGTGATCGTTCTTCACCAGAGCTCCTTCACCACGATCAACTATGTCAATACCACCAGCAACGTGACCGCGAGCAGTGGAACCGGGAGCAGCGCCACCGCGACCCTGGCTGTGAACGGCGGGACCTTCGCGGTCTCTAAGGGCTTTTCTCCGAATTCGATCAACACGGGTGATGTTTCAACGCTGACCTTCACAATCACCAGCTCACAACCGAATCCGACCTCGCCCTTTATTGACCAGGTCGCCGACCTGGTCTTTCAGGACGTATTGCCGGCCGGCCTCGTGGTGGCCACGCCGAACGGCCTGAACCTCGGTACTTGTGCGGCGGCCACGCCAACCATTACGGCCACTCCCGGCTCGAACACCATCACGTTGGGGAATCCGCCGCTCTTTGCCGGGGGCGGCAATACCGGCGGGATCACGCTCACGAACTCCGGCGGCGCGTTTGATACCTGCAGCTTCAGCGTCAACGTCACCCCTACGACCACCGGCTCCTTGCTCAACACGATCACGACGTCGTTTGGCGGGGCTTACCCACTGGTGAGCAACGATGGCAACAATGGATCGGCCACGCTCAACGTGGGGCCTGCGAATACGCCTCCGGTCGCGAATCCCGATACGTATTCGGTCAATCAAGGCGCGACGCTCACCGTCGCCGCGCCAGGCGTGCTCGGCAACGATACGGATCCCGATGGTGACGCCCTCCATGCCGTACCGATCACAAACGCGGCGAACGGCAATGTCGCTCTCAATGCCGACGGATCGTTCACCTACACGCCGAATCCGGCGTTCGCGTGCGGCGTCGACTCGTTCACCTACAAGGCCAATGACGGCTTCTTCGATTCGAACATCGTGACCGTTACCATCAACGTCATCGATACGCAGGCGCCGTCGATCACGGCCTCGGTAGCCGTGCCGGTGCTGTGGCCGCCGAATCACGACCTCGTGAACGTCGGCTTCGGGTTCAGCACGGCCGACAACGGCTGCGGCGCGGTGACGACGCAACTCGGCGTGTTCAGCAACGAGCCCGACGTCGTCTCCGGCGACGCGGACGGCAACTTCTCACCCGACGCGACGAATATCGGAGCCGGGACGCTCCGTTTGCGCTCCGAACGCGAGAACGGCGGGGACGGACCCGGACGCGTCTACCTGATCCGCGTCACAGCGACTGACTCGTCCAGCAATACGGGCAACAAGTGCGTTGCGGTCGTTGTGCCTCCGAACAACAGCCCGAAAGCGGTCAACGATGCCCAGGCGGCAGGACTCGCGGCTGCGAGCCAGTGCACGGCCACCGGACTTCCCCCGGCCGGTTATGTTCCGGTCGGGGTCGGGCCGGTGATCGGACCGAAGCAGTGAGCTGACGTCGTCAATTCGGTTTGGGCCGCCGGTGAACGTCGATCGGCACGGAGCTGCGACTCGGAACATCCACCGCGACCGTCAGCGTCAGATTGCGCCTCCCGTCTGCGGTCGTGCACCCTGTAATCTCCACGGGCACTGGGATCGGCTTGTTGTCCCAGGTCGTGAGGCTGGTACTCGCATCGAGCTCCCCGCACTGGCCGGTGGACGCTGGGACATTCACTTCGACTCGGCGTGCGGGAAGAGGAGTATCGGTGGAGTTCACGAGCCAGGCGGCCTGTCCGTGGGTACCCGTCTCCACATAGAAGTGGCCCGGCTCAACGACCGTGACCACAGGATTACTGCCCTTCATCTGGACCACGAGGTAGAGGAAAAACCTTGAGGTCAAGGCGCAGTGATCTTGAAAATCGTTGGTGGAGGCGGCGGGAGTTGAACCTGTCCGTACTCTTTTAGATTCAGTAAGTTACTGAAAACAATATACCACTCAAGCTGCTCGAACCGCTGAAAAGTCCCGTTGGAAGTACGTATTGAGTACGCGGGACGCTCGTCACGGCTTCGTGAAGAGCAGCTTCACGACGTTATTCGGCTTGAGGGTGGTGAACCTTCCTTCAAAGCGAATGGACTGAAACCCGGCTCGTTCGTCGGGTGGGAATGCTTTCCGGCCCGACGTGGCTCCTTCAACGTCCGGTCCATCGGATCCGGGACATCATGGAAGCGCGAGGGCTTCGCCGGGCGTAGCGGCTGGGGCATCGGACTGCAAAGGCGGTTCACTTCCAGAGGACCAACCCAGCTTGGCGTAACAGGCGATCTGGTCGAGAATCAGGAAGCCTTGGAGAGTTCGACGCTGGTCATACTCCGCGGCCTTGGTCACACCATGAGCGAGAGCATGGCGGCCGAGTTCTACGCGATCGTCTTTCAGGCTGAAGTCGCGGAAGTAGAACTGGAGAAGATACTGTTCGAAGAGGCCCGGCAGGTACGAGTTGGGGGCAGCGGCTTTCTTGTCCATGATTTCCCGCACGTTCGCGAGGAGTTTCTTCTGTCCGGGCTTTTGCTCAGAGCCCAAGTACAAATGGCGTAGAGCACCCTCGATGCGCGGCCAGAGATTGCTGATGGCGGAGACGTAGTCGCCTGCGCCGTAACGGGCCGCTGCCGTCTCTGCAAACGGGATGTGCTCCTTGAACGCGGGAATGTCGCGCCAGCCGTCGATGAGCTGACGAAGCCGAGCCTCGTCGAATTGCTTGAAAACGCCCTCTTCCCATGCGGACAGAATGTCGCGCTGCAAGAAATCCGGCATATTCTCGAACGTGCCGCCGATGAGCTTCGTGAACGGAAACCAGCCAGTCTCGAAGATCGTCGGCCAACTGTCGTTCGGAATGGCGTAGAGATCGCTGAACCATAGCTTGTCGTACTGCTCTCCGAGAACGCGCTCAATGTCGCCGAGCGGCTCGCCCTGGAGCGGCATCAAGTTGAAATAGAGGCCGCGTCGCCAGCCGATCGAGAAGTAGAAGATGACGGCTGCGGTTTGCGGGATTTGAATGCCCGGAAGGCGGACGGCACCGATGCCGCCGATGTCCTTGCGGTACATCTTCTCGCCGGCGATCGCGTTGCGGCGGCTCACAGCTTTGAGTTCGAAGTCGAAGGCGTTGATATAGACATCGGCCGTCTCGCCGGAGATGACGACGACAAACCGATCGATCGTGGACACCGGTGCGCCGGTTTCGAGGTACGGGCCGAGGACGAGCCCTTGTATGGCTTCGAGCTTGCTGTAAAACTGCGCGCCGTCGTCCGTCGTGAAAAACCCGCCGACGCACATCGCAAAAACCTGATCCGGTGCAACGGCATGAGGCACGAAGCCGGCGAGAGGACCAATCTTGACTTGATAATGCATGTCTTCCTTCCGATAACGTTGCTAGGCGCGCGTGACCTCGATCGTGCCGATGTTTTGTCTGTCCCGGCCTGAGTAATACTCGCCGCGTAAGACGTTGCCGTGCAGGGTGAGGTGCGCGGAGCCACGATGCGCGTGCATGGTGTCGGGTGAACCGGCGAAGGGTTCATTGGCGTACTCGTAGCTCAGGGAACAGTCGCCGGAAACAACCATGTGGGCCGAGAGGCTTTGTGACGACGACTGATCCGTGCGGGCGGTGATGGCGAGTTCCGTCCATGTGTGGCGAATTGTGAATGTGATTGGCGTGGGCGTTCCGGCTGCGGCAGCTCCGACCATGCGCGTCGTCGTGACGTGACCCCGCCAGGTGCCAGCAAGGTTAGGGACTCGGGTCACGCCGGCCCGATGGACCCACGGCCACTTCCAGATGACGCGATCGAAGAGCCAGTAGAACAGGCCGTAGAACGTCATCGTATCGAGAGGGCTCAGCCAGCCGGGAACTTCGAGATGTAGCAATTTCAAGAGCGCCGCCACGCCGATCGCAGCGCCAACGGCGGCCAGCGCCACAAAGAACGGAATGGTGCGGCGCTCGGTGGAATCGGTGGAGTACGCGTGCATTACCAGTTATCCCAGGCGTTCACGGCAGCGGTGACAAACGCCGTGAAGCGATCTTGCGACCATTGCGTCGGACCCGGACCAAAGAGCGGAACGACACCGTTCTGGCAACGAAAGTCGCCCGGAGCCGTCGTCCAGAGATGACGCAAGATGTTTGGAACGCTGGTGCTGAATCCACCGGCGAAGAGATTGTCGGGCACGTTGTGCACCGTGCATTCGAGGAAGTACGACGGCACGCTGTCCTCGGCAATGAGGCCGTTATCGTAGAGATAGTTCCTGAGATTCTTGAAGATGCGGACGGTGGGCTTATAGCAGCCGCCCGTGCGCCCTTGGCTGTTCTTGTCTTCGCCGCGGTCGATGTGTAACTTCAAGTAATTCACGATGGGATTGCCAGCGGCGTCGAAGAATTGAATACCCCAATGAGCGGTCATGCTATTGGCGCCGTTGAACGTCGCATACTTTCGGAATTCCAAGGCCGGAACGACGTCGGCAGTGAGGCGACCGTGTCCCGTATTCACCGTTATGGCCTTCGGGCCTGGAGTGACCGCGTTGTAGCCGAAATGCGAACGCAGTGCGGCAAGGACATCGGCGTGGAGATCGCGCCAGAGGTATGTAGCATCGGGATACGTCGCATCGTGCAGGCGTTGGGCCTGCGGCGTCAGCGCTGACTTGTCGCTGTGAAATGATGTCTTGTAGAGCACCACCACATCGACATCGCTGTCGCCGTAGATGTTCGTCGTGTTCCTGTAAGAGCCTTGCAGAAACACGTCAGCGGCTCGCACTTGTGGCGCCGCTGACTCGGCGCATAAGGCACGCTCGATACTCTCGTAGGCGTTAGACGATGTGATGATGGCACCCTGGTGAGACCACGTATTGAGTTGTGAGAGCGGAATGGACATGGAATTAAGGCTCCTGAATTGTAATCGTCAGCATTGAGCGGTCAAGATTGCTAAAGCCCACGACGGACGAGGAGGGGCGGCAGTTCAAGATTGCGCCTCCGCTGGTTCAATGGCGTCATCCGGCTCATCTTCGGGCGCGGCGTCCTGAAGGAGGGGCGTGAGCGCGGTCTTCTCCCGCACATAGTTCAGCATCGCGGCGATCGTGGTGCGGCCTGCGCGGCTTATTGCTACCTTTTGCCTGCCGCGATCGTCGGTGATGAGCTGTTGCGTGACTTTGTCGCGCTCGGGCTCACCCACCATGCCGATCCAATCCGGGTTGAAGCGCGACCAGTCGACTTGGGCGAGATGATCGACAACTTCGGAGCGCGCTCTGTCGGTGAGGCGCTCGCGAAGACGAAAGGTGATGTCGTGGAAAATGAGACCGAGCACCTGCCAGCCCGGCGCACTGAGGTGGAGGCTGTCGCGGTCTTTGAAGCGATCGAACCCCATACGTTCTGCGATTGTGGCGACGAAGTGCTCAAGCTTGGTCTGCAGTTCGGGCAGCGTCTGAGCGGTGAGATTTGGATTGTCGGTGCGACTGAGATTGCTTTCCTGAAATCGCCGGCCTTCACAGGCACCGCGAACGAAGCGAAGCAGAACACGCTGCACGACGATCGCAGAGCTCTTCGTGCCCAAACTCGCCGCGCGCTCTTCCATCCCGCCGTACTGCGTAAACGCATGCGATCGGCCGAGCCGGTTGGTGAGCTGAATGTACGGATCACTCTTGTCCAGCGCGATCGCTTGGTTGGCGTTGACGCGGGTCTGGAGAAAGTTGAAGTCGTGAAACAGTTGGCCGAGCTGCTCGAGGGTGGTGACTCGGCCGGATGGCGCATAGAAGGTGACGGGGAAACTGAACCAGTCTCCGACCTTCGCATCCGGTCGCTCATCCATCAAGTCAAGAGCGCCGGTGACCCGCGCGAGGCCGTCGAGGATGATCCGGCGGTTGGTATCGGAGAGTTCGAGATGCAGCAACCCGACCGAAGAGAGCGGGGAGGTCGGGTCGTCGTTGGTCGACTTGAACGTGGCGGGTCGGACCATGCCGATCGAAATGGCCGGAAAGGCACCGATGGTGATCGCCTCCGGTGCAAGCCGCTCTTCGATGTACGAGGCCGTTCCCTCGCGGCGGTCCTTCTTTGTGGCTCGCTGAAGGTACTCGTACATCTGGCGCAAGTCGGCGGGCAGGTACTTCCAGTTCAGCGACCGGGGGTCGTGGCCGAGGATCTGGACAATCTGGTCCGGCCTGATCTGCGTCTGGAACGTGGTCAGGTCGCCGGCGAAGAATCCACGAACTGCGGGGATCGGAATCGAAAGTGATGGCAGCAAGCTGTACCTCCCGTTTCTCTCAGACGTGGTCATGAATGAGCTATCAATCCGCGCAATATGCGCTCACCCCGCACGAAAGTCAACACACCCCTCATGTTTTTTATGCGGGGTCAATGCAGAAAAGTGCTGTATTGTGCTGAGACTCACTTAAACAGGGCGGAAGTGGCATGCCGGCCCACTATTTTAACACCGCCCGCTTTGGCTGCTGCGCGAAGCCAAGAGTTGTGGAGTAAGTGCAGTGTTTTCAATGTGCTACGAGCCGAAGAGCCTGAGGTTCCACAGGCCAGCTCTTCATGACTGCTGCTTCGAGCTGCTCCTGCCGCGCCTTCTCCCGCGGCGCGTAGCTCTTCTCGGTGCTCTTCACGGAGGAGTGGCCGAGGAGGATCGATACGTGATCGATCGGCACGCCGGCGAGGAGCAGCTCGACGGCGAAGGTATCGCGGAAGCGGTGGGCATGGCCGCCCTGTACCGTCGCGATTTCGCACAGTTTGCGGAGCGACTGCTGCCAGTCGGCGACCGTCGTCTTCGGGAGTCCGTTGCCGGACCAGAAGAAGTAGCTCGAATGGACGTTCGGCATCTCGTCGAGCGCTTCGACGACGTAGGGCGGCAGCGGGACGAAAACGGGCACGCTGGTCTTCTGCATATAAAGGAGAAGCTTTCGATTCTGCAGCCGCTCGCTCGGTAGCGTCGCGGATGCGCGGTCCCGAGTAGCGGAGCAGAAGGGTCATCGCGCGGAGTCGCTTGCGGCTCCCTTCGCCGTAGATGCCTTTCAGGGGAAAGCGGTCGCAGGCCGAGACAATCGCGTTCACCTCGGCCGGGGTGAAGGGAAGCGTCGGGTCCTGCTTCACTTTCGGGGGATTGAGGGACTTCATCGGGTTTTCCGCGAGCCACTTCATGCGCATACAGAAGTAGAAGAAGCCGACGACGCGCTGGTACTTCTTCGACAGCAAGCGCCTGGTCCTTCCAGGTCGAGCGCCAGATCGTGAGGCGGGCCGGCGTGAGGTCTTTCAGAAAGCGATAGCCGTAGTCCTTGGCCCAGGCCAGGAACTGTTTCTCTAAGAGCGTGGTGAGCTTGGTGATGGTCGCTTCGGCGAGGTGGCGGGCGCGGGCATCATCAAGGTACTTGGTGACCGGCCGCGTCGATCCGGGGCAGGCGCCTCCTTCACGACGCCGACTGCGCCTGGGCGTTCCATTGCGTAGCGAGCTTCGACGCGGCTTCGATCGAAGTGACGTCGAGCGCCCGGCGGACGGTCTCGCCGCTGAAGGTGCCCTGCACCCAGATGGGGCAGGAGCAGCGGCGGTAGGAACGAGAGCTATGAGGGCAGGACTTGAGGTGGCGGCGGTAGATATGAAGCATCGCACTCTCCGTTCTAAATCGAAGAGTACGTATTGGGTACACCGCCGAAACGCGCGATTCGCCCGATTTGCTAAACCACGCTGCAACAGTGGTTTAGGATCCGCAAATCGTTGGTGGAGGCGGCGGGAGTTGAACCCGCGTCCGAGAGCAGTGAAGCCTGGCTACTACATGCTTAGCTCTCCTTTGGGTTCTCGTCCTCGTTCTGCCCGGAGAGCGGGGAGTGAACGTGGACCAGCCTCTTGGTTTTCATCGCCCGCGCCGAGACGGCTCGCGCACGCTTAGCTCACCTTAATGACATCCGGTCCCGACGGCGTGAGCAACCATCGGGCGGACGCTCGTGGGTTTTTAGGCCGCGAGAGCGAGTTGGCTGTTGTTCGCAGCTACTCAGGGTGATCGGATTTACGAGTCAATCAGCTCGGCATGCAACCATGGCCCCGACATGTCCCCGTCGAAGCCGGTACGCCCCCAAATTTTCAACGATCCAATCTCCCCAAACGCCCCGTCTGATGGCAGCATTCCGTTATGACCACGTCCGACTTTGACCGCGAGATCGACCGTATCGTGCGCCGTGCACTCGAGGAAGACCTTCCCGACATCACCAGCGAGGCCATCTTCGATCCCACCGACCACGGGCAGGCGCACTTCCACGTCAAGGCCTCGGGGGTTCTGGCCGGGCTCCGTTTCGCGGAGGCGACTTTCCTGGCTATCGATCCCTCGGCTTCATTCACGGCGATGCGGAACGACGGCGATTTCGTCGAGCCGGGCGATGTCGTCGCCGAGGTCAGCGCATCGGTGATCGCGCTGCTGGCGGGGGAGCGGACGGCGCTGAACTTCATGCAACGCGCCTCCGGAATCGCAACGGCCACGCGGCGGTACGTGGAAGCGATCCGAGGGACGAAGGCCAGGATCTGCGACACCCGCAAGACCGCGCCGGGGCTGCGCGCGCTCGACAAATACGCCGTCCGCTGCGGCGGAGGGGAGAACCACCGCATCGGGATGTACGACATGTTCCTGGTCAAGAACAACCACATCGACCGGGCCGGCTCGATCACCGCCGCGGTGGAGCGGATCCGTGTGCGGAAGATGTCGCAGGCGATCATGGTCGAGGTGCGCAACGCCGCCGAGCTGGACGAAGCGCTGGCCCTTCGCCCCGACTTCATCCTCCTCGACAACATGCCGCCGGCGGCGATGCGCGCCGCCGTGACACGCGTCGCCGGCGCGGTCCCGCTCGAAGCATCGGGCGGCATCACCCTCGACAACGTCCGCGAGATCGCGGAGACGGGCGTCGATCGGATCTCGATTGGGGCGTTGACGCATTCGGTGGTGGCGTTGGATATCTCCATGCGTGTGGAGTCGCTGTAGCGGGGTCGCGCGGTTACGCGGTCTCGGGGTTGGGTTACTGGGTCAGGTTGCAAGAAACAAGATTGGTGACCCTCGCTGCAACCAAGCAACTCAGTACAGCTTCCCGGAAGTTCGTGTGCAGGTGACGCTGGAACGAACGACTTGAACTCACGCGGAGACGCGGAGGAGTGGACGAGGAACATCTTTCTCCGCGCACTCCGCGCCTCCGCGTGAGTCCTTCAGGCCAGAAGCCCACGCCACTGTATGGGTTCGGCCCTGGACCTGAATTCAGGGGACCTGCACTCAGTAACCCCAGGATCCACCAACCGCAAGACCGCGCAACCCCGAGACCCCGCAACCGCGTCATGGCATCACGTTTGCGGAATGCACCTCCATGCCCGATCAACCATTCCAGGTCGCTGTCGTCGACGACGATCCGGCCATCCGGCGGCTGGTGCGCCTGTTTCTCAAGCGCAGCGGCTATGAGAGCATCGAATTCGGGATGGGGCAGGAGGCCAGGGAGCAGCTTCCGAAAGTGGCATGGGACCTGGCTATTCTCGACCGGCGTCTTCCGGACATGGACGGCGTCGAGCTCTGTCGTCAGCTCAAGTCCGAGCCGGAGCTGCGCAACCGATACATCATCATGCTCACCGGCGAGGACGATCAGGCCGACAAGGTCGAGGGTCTCGACCTCGGCGCGGACGACTACATCACCAAGCCGTTCCAGTATCCCGAGCTGATGGCCCGCATCCGCGCCGCCAAGCGGATCGTCGACCTGCAGAAGGAGCTGATGGAGAGCAACCACCGGCTGGAACTGCTCTCGATCACCGACGGACTGACGAAGCTCTACAACCACCGCCACCTCCAGGACGAGCTCTTTCGCGCGTTCGAGGAATCAGCGCGCTACCAGCGGCCGCTTTCATTTGTCATCGTCGATCTCGACTTCTTCAAGAAGGTCAACGACACCTACGGCCACGCCATCGGCGACGAGGTGCTCAAAGCCATCTCGAAGATCTTCCAGGAGGCGATCCGGACCACCGACCTGGCTGCTCGCTACGGCGGCGAGGAGTTCGCCCTGATGCTGCCGGAGACCTTGCTCGAGGCCGCGCTCATCTTCGCCGAGCAGATCCGGCGGTCGATCGAATTGACGCCGGTCAAGACGCACGCCGGTCCGATCTCCGCGACGGTCAGCATCGGCGTGGCTACGGTGCCCCACCCGCGCATCCACTCGGCGAAGGAGCTGATCGTGGCGGCGGACAAGGCCCTCTACCGGGCCAAGAAGAACGGGCGCAACCAGGTGCAGGCGGCGGATCCAGGGCGGCCGGTAAAGGTGTCGGCGGCGTAGGGCGGTCACGCGCGGTTTCGCGGTCGCGCGGTCTCGGGGTTTCGCGGTCGCGCGGTCTCGGGGTTGCGCGGTCTCGCGGTGTCGGGTGGACACCATGATCAGCGCACCGACGGGGGCCCTTGCGTTTGGACGTTCAGGGTGCGCGTGAGTAGATCGCTGGCAGATTCGAGCGCGAAGCACGCCGGAGGCGTTCCGTAGATTAGCCGGTGGCAAGCGCCGAAGGACGCGCCGCCACCGGTTAGGGATCGGCGCCAGAACCCGACCCCGGAGGGGTCGTGGACCGCGCAGGCCGTAACCAGAGGAAATGTCTGTCAGTCTGACGAGCAGTAACCCTAAGCAACCAAGCAACCCAAGAGACCGCGAGACCGCGCAACCTCGAGACCTCCGCAACCCCGCTACCGCGCCACAGCCACCGCCAGCTCCTTCATCCGCAGATCGACTTCAGCCCGCAGATTGAAAACATGGTGCTGAATACGGTCGTCGATGCCGGGGCGTGTTCCCTGCGCCGTGAGCAGCTCCAGCGCGGTCTCGAGGCCGGCGCCGTCGGTGGAAATTCGCGAGAAACCGTAGCTCCCGCCCGAGCCCTTGAGCTGATGGGCGAGATACGTCATCCGCGCCAGCGATTCCGGCGACTGCTCACCGTCGAGCTTCTCCTGGATCTCGCGCACCTTCTCGTCCGCTTCCACGAGAAACTCCCGTTTCAGGTCATCCAGTTCAAGATCCACCATCGCTTCCCGGCCATTGCACGCGATATGCCGCGCCGGTCCAGGCCGTATGATTTCGGAATGAATATCCCATCGCTCGATGTGCCGCGTGCGGACTTCTCGATAGAAGAGCCGTGGGCGATTCCGCCGGTCTGTGCCCCGGTTGCCCTGCGGCGCGCCATCGACGGCGAACCACCCCGGCTGGAGACGTCCGTGGCCGCCTACTACGACGACGAGGTTCTCACGATCGTTTTCCGTGCCGAGGACGACGAGGAGGTTGTGGCCACCTACCTCGGGCACGATGAGCCGCTTTGGCGGGAGGATGTCGTCGAAGTCTTTCTCGCACCGAACGGCCTCACGCCCTACTTCGAGATCGAAGTCAACCCGCTCGGAACGACCTTCGACGCTCGTATCGACTCGCCCGACGGCATCCGCGCCACGATGACGACCGACCGGGCCTGGACCTGCGACGGCCTCTTCGCCGCACTTCTACGGGAAGGACGCGCGTGGCACATCGTCATCCGGGTGCCATTCGCTTCGCTTGGCGCCGCGCCGAGGAGCGGAGACGAGTGGCGAGGCAACCTCTACCGTATCGATCGCAGCGCTGCGCACGGCGACGATTTCAGCGCTTGGCAGCCCACGGGGAAAACGCCGCCCGACTTTCACGTCGCCTCCGCGTTCGGCGCGTTCCGCTTCACGTGATACAAATGCAGCTAACTTCTTGTATTACAGGGAATTCATTCGACATTTGCTGATTTGTAATCAACATCCCGGCAATAGCAGATTAGATTGAGGGTCGGCCAAGGACCCCGGCACCTAACCATGACAGCCCGACTTCCCCATTTCGTTTTTGCGGCGCTTCTCTTCGTTCCCTCGGCGTATGCCCAGGAGCGAAAGATGTGCACCGCCTCTGCCCGCGACTGCGAGCAGGCCATCCGTCAGCTTTCGAGCGGCCGGCGCTACCTCGGCGCGCAGATCGAAGAGCTCAATCCCGGCATCATCGTCAAAGCCGTCAACGACGACGGCCCAGCGGTGCATGCCGGTCTCCTGCCCGGCGACCGGCTCATGTCCGTCAACGGTCACAGCACCATCGAGGCGGACATCAAGGATTTCAAGCAGATCCTCTACGGAGCGAAGGAAACAGGAGTGCTCTGGATCATCGTCAAGCGCCAGGGCATTTTGAAGAAGATCGACGTGAGGCTGGCGCCGTATTCAAAGGCGCAGATCGACAAGATGGTGGCGCAGCATCTGGCGCAGGAGCACGCCATGGCCGCCACGGCGACAGCGCCGCAGCCGTGACGACGGAGACAAATGGTCCGTGCCTTCATGGCGAAGTGGAAGGTGAGCCCGAAATCGGGTGACCGGCCTGACCACGTCTCGGCGATCCTCATCCCTTTTCTCATCGTCATGGCCGGCCTGGGCGTTCTGGCGTGGCGCTCATACGTGCTCTCTTCGCGGATGGAGCACGGTGTCGACACGCTGGCGAAGCAGTACGCCGGTTATGCGGCGGACATCACCGCGCGCCGGATCGACGCGGCCGTCGGCAATGAGCTGCATCGCGCATCCGAGGAGTGGCAGGGGGTGGAGCGGCGTTCGCCGTCATCGGACGAACTGCAGAACTGGGTCCACGACAACGACTGGATCATCTCCGCGCTATACGTTCCCGACGCCGACCCCGCCAGCGCGGTCTTTGCCAGCGAGGGACCCGGAGCCGCGCACACGACGACGCGCCTGACGCAAGAGCTCTACTCCTCCAGCGGCATCGTTCGCTATACGTACGATCCCTCGCTGCTTCTGGCCCGCGTCCAACCCGTGCTGGCACACCAGCCGCTCATGCAGGCGCAGGGGCTCTCCCAGCAGGCGCAAGTGTCCATCATCGGCACCCCGTCCGCCCTCGGCGCGATCAGGACCGGCAAGGGCTACGCGTTCGTCACGCCTTTGGCCGCGCCGCTCGCGTCTTACGCGGTTCGCGGTTTCGTCGAGACAGGTTATGGAACGTCCGGATGGGAGAACGCCCGGCTGATCAGCATTCTCCTCAGCGCCTTCGCCTTGTCGCTCACGGCGCTCGGCGCGTACATGGCCATGCGCGGCCTCATGCGCGAGGCGGACACGATGAAGCTGCGCGGTGCGCTGGTGGCGAATGTGTCGCACGAACTGCGCACGCCGCTGTCGATGATCCGCCTGGGGGCAGAGACGCTCAAGCGCGGCGCTACGCGCCTGCCGGAGAAGCAGCGCCACGAGATCGAAGACTCGATCCTCCGGGAGGTGCTGCACCTCTCACACCTGGTCGAGAACGTCCTCGACGTGGCCCGCATCCAGAACCGCAACGCCAAGGCGCTGGCGTTCACGCCGGTCTACCCGCGCGATCTGCTGACCTCGCTCATCTCGACTTACGAATCGTGGATCCGGAGCCGCGGCTTTGACGTCAAGCTCCATATCGACGACGCCGTCGAAGAACAGTCGTGGGACCGCGACGCCGTCTCGCGCGCCGTGCTGAACCTGATCGACAACGCCATCAAGTACTCCGGCGATGAGCACAAAGCCATCGACGTCTTCCTCCGGCAGACGGAGGCCTCGGTGGTGATCGAAGTGAGAGACCGCGGCATCGGCATCGATGCCGACGACCTCACGCACATCTTCGAGCCCTACTACCGCGCGCAGTTCTCCGACACCCAGACACGCCGCGGCGCGGGGCTGGGGTTGACCCTGGTGCAACAGATCCTCGCTTCGCATGGCGGCACGATCGAAGTGGAATCGAAGCCGGGCGCCGGCTCGACCTTCCGGCTCATCTTTCCGCGCCCGCAATCGAGGAAGACCGCATCCCTGGCGCAGTTCGCTCCGCAGACGCTCTAGAAACTCTTGCCGCCGAAGGCTCGTACATACACCGGAGATTGCCGATGACGAAAATCTTGATCGTTGAAGATGAAGCAGGGCTGCGGCAGGGGCTGGAGATCAATCTCCGCATGGAGAATTACGAAACGGTGCTGGCCGCCGACGGAGAAGAGGCCATCCGCATCTTCCACGCCGAGTCGCCCGATCTGGTGCTGCTCGACCTCATGCTGCCGAAGAAAAGCGGCTTCGAAGTCCTCGACCACATCCGCAAATTCTCGAAGATCCCGGTCATCCTCCTGACCGCCCGCGGGCAGGAGACGGACAAGGTACGCGGTCTGCGCGGCGGCGCGGACGACTACATCACCAAACCGTTCGGCCTTCAGGAGCTCTTCGCCCGCATCGACGCCGTCATGCGGCGCAGCGACGCCACCTCGCTCACGACGAAGACCATCTGCGAAGACACCCTCATCAAGCTCGATCCGTCGACGCGCGAAGCCTCCGCGAAAGACCAGAAGCTGAAGCTCTCGCCCAAAGAGTTCGACCTGCTCATGTACCTCTTCCGCAACAAGGAGCGCGTCGTGCCGCGCGATGAGCTGCTCTCGCGCGTCTGGAACTACCGGGTCGATCTCAATCTCAACAGCCGCACCGTCGACACGCACGTGACGCGCCTCCGCCGCAAACTGCAGAAAGCGGTCGGAACCGATGCCGCCGTGATCGTTGCCGTCGCCAAGATCGGATACCGGTACCTCGGCGAGGAGAGTGACGCGGCGTGATATCGCGGTCGCGGGGTCTCGCGGTTGCGGGGTCGCGAGGTGGGGTTACTGGTTGCTGAGTTGCAGAGTTGCTCGGTTGCAGAAGTTGAGAGAGAGTCAGTCTCTCTTTTAGCAACCCAGCAACCGAGTAACCCAGCAACCGAATACTGGCAACCCCAGCCGTGAGACCGCGTAACCGCGCGACCGCAACATTGACAACCGCGGTCAACCGTCATAGCGTCACCGATGACATGCAGCCGATCATCTGTTGCCGCCGCCTCACAGGTCCGTTCGAGCGAACGTAGGCGCGTCCACAGCCACTTATCGTCGAATGAGACCCGGGCAGATCGCTCGGGTCTTTTGTTTTAGGAGGAACGAAATGCACGGGAAGATCTACAACAACATCACCGAGTTGATCGGGCGCACGCCGCTCGTGAGGCTCAACCGCATCGTCCCCGCCGGAGCGGCGGAGGTAGTCGCCAAACTCGAATCGTTCAATCCGCTCTCATCGGTCAAGGACCGCATCGCCATCTCCATGGTCAGCGAGGCAGAGAAAGCCGGCGAGATCAAGCCCGGCTACTCGACGATCGTCGAGGCGACCAGTGGCAATACCGGCATCGGCCTGGCTTTCGTCGCTGCGGCGAAAGGCTACAAGTGCACGCTGGTCATGCCAGACACGATGTCGGTGGAGCGCCGCAAACTGTTCCAGGCCCTCGGCGCGGAGCTCATCCTCACGCCGGGACCGAAGGGCATCAAGGAAGCACAGCGTGTCGCCGAGGAGTACGCGGCGAACAACGAAGGATCGTGGCTGTCGAGACAGTTCGATAACCCGGCCAACCTCAAGGTCCATCGCGAGACCACGGCGCAGGAGATCCTTCGCGACACGGACAGCAAGGTCGACGCCATCGTCGCCGGTGTGGGCACCGGCGGCACCGTCACGGGGGTCGGTCAGGTCTTCAAGAAAGAGAAGCCCGACACGCTCATCGTCGCTGTGGAGCCGATCGAGTCGCAGGTGCTCAAGGGCGGCACGCACAACCCGCACAAGCTGCAAGGGATCGGCGCCGGCTTAGTCCCGGCCATCTACGACCCGAAGGTCGTCGACCGTATCGTCGACGTCACCTGGGACGACGCGCAGGTGACGGCGCGGCGGCTGTCGAAGGAGGAAGGCGTCTTCGTCGGCATTTCCTCCGGAGCGATCGCCTGGGCGGCGATCGAGATCGCCAAGGAGCTCGGCGCGGGCAAACGGGTCGTGGTCGTCCTCCCCGACACGGGCGAGCGTTACCTCTCGACGGCACTCTTTGAGTACACAGATCTGGTAAATCAGCCGGCGACCACTCCACAAATGCTCGCGGCTCAGGCAAAATAACTGTCCATGAAACGGTTCCTGGCCCTTCTCCTCCTGGTTGCGACGCCGGCGCTCGCCTCGGATATCACGCGAGCGTCGGTCGTCGCGGCCATGAACGTCTATCGCGCGGAGCACAACCTTCCGCTGCTGCGGGAGGATTTGCGGCTGGATGCCGCCGCGGAAGACCGAATGCGCGATATGGAGGATCAGGGTTACTGGGCCCACGAGTCGCCCGATGGCCGCTCACCGTTCACATGGCTTGCGCCGCACGGCTACGAAATCCACTACGCCGGCGAGAATCTCGCCACCGGCTTCGAGACGACCGAGCTGCTACTGGTCGGCTGGATGGAGTCCCCCGGCCACCGCGACAACATCCTCTCGCCGCATTTCGAAGATTGCGGCATCGCCATCATCGACGGCATGACCATGCGGCGCGGCACGGGAAAGTCGATCGTGGTGATGTTTGGTGCGACGCGGTAAGAGCAGGAAGCAAGCCTGCCCAGACGAGCGACAGCGACGAAGGGGCCCACCCTCTCCCCGCTCGATCGCGGGGAGAGGGTTCTCGATCGGTACCATCACGGTGAGCCTTTGTGTTCGAGTTAACGCACTCCGAAGGTGTGTTAACACGCCCGAAAGGTGTATTAACACGCTCGGAGGGTGTGTTAACACCCGAAAGGTGTATTAACACGCTCGGAAGGTGTGTTAACACGCCCGAAAGGTGTATTAACACGCTCGAAAGGTGTATTAACACGCTCGAAAGGTGTGTTAACACGCCCGAAAGGTGTATTAACACGCCCGAAAGGTGTGTTAACACACCCGAAAGGTGTATTAACACGCTCGAAAGGTGTGTTAACACGCTCGAAAGGTGTGTTAACACGCTCGAAAGGTGTGTTAACACGCTCGAAAGGTGTATTAACACGCTCGGACGGTGTGTTGACGCACCGGAATTGGTGGATTGCAGAAAGAGAAAGCCAATCCGCGCGTTGCAAAAGGCGTTCGCGGATTTGAAAGGGGACCCCGCGAACCCCACCACCAACGCGTGCGACCTTCTACCGCGCAGACTCCTAGCCCGCATTTCTCACACTCTCACTGGAATCGTCGGCACTCTGTACCCCGTCGAGAGCCCTTCTCCCCCGCGGTTTCTTGCGGAGGAGAAGGTGCCGACAGGCGGATGAGGGGGCGGTTCTCGCGGCGAAGTTGACTGTTTTCAATCGTTTCCACCCGCCCGTTCGTGAAAATAGTCCACTGCTCTGCAAGAGCCAAAGCCCCCTCATCCGCCGGAGCCTGCCCTGAGGAGCGACAGCGACGAAGGGGCACCTTCGACTAACACCGTGCCTGCGATTTCAATCAGATGGTGAGAAATCCAGGCTAGTCCGACAGGTTGGGGAGGTGGCGTTTCGCCAGCGCGAGTCGAGCCTGGAGAATCCGACCTACGTTTTGTTCCAACCCGCGTAGCCGCCGCGCAGGTGTTTGGCGCGGGTGAGTCCCGCGTCGCGGGCGATGTCGAGAGCCCGCGCCGACCGGCCACCGGCCTGGCAGTAGAAGACGATGTCGGCGTCGCGCGGGAGCTCGCCCAGGCGATTCGGTAGCTCGCCGAGGGGGATCTGGCGTGCACCGTCGATGTGTCCCGCATCCCATTCGTAAGGCTCGCGGACGTCGATGACCACGGCGCCGTCAACGATCTGCGTGACCTCGTGGAGATTGGCAGGATTGCAGAACTGGTCGTAGTCGATGAGGCCGGTGATCGCTGCGTGCTGGTCGTGCTGCTGCCGCAGGCGCAAGGTGCGAAACGACATCCGCAGCGCATCGAAGAGCAGCAGGCGGCCTACGAGCGTCTCTCCGATGCCGGCGAGCAGCTTGATCGTTTCTGTCGCCTGAATCGTGCCGATGACACCCGGTAACACGCCCAGGACGCCTCCTTCCGCGCACGACGGGACGAGATGCGGCGGTGGCGGCTCGGGGTAGAGGCATCGATAGCAGGGGCCTTCCAGCGCGGAGAAAACGGAGGCCTGACCCTCGAAGCGAAAGATCGAGCCGTAGACGTTCGGTTTGTCGAGAAGCACGCAGGCGTCGTTGACGAGATAGCGGGTGGCGAAGTTGTCGGTGCCGTCGACGATGACGTCGTAGTTCGCAATGATGGCGAGCGCGTTGTCCGAGGTCAGCGCGGCGCCATGCGTCTCGATGGCGATCTCGGGATTGAGATCGTGAAGCCTGTCGCGCGCCGCTTCCAGCTTCGGACGGCCGACGTCCGATGCGCCGTACAGCACCTGCCGTTGAAGGTTGCTGGCATCGACTTCGTCAAAGTCGACCAGTCCGATGCGCCCGACACCGGCCGCGGCGAGGTAGAGAGAGACCGGACTGCCCAACCCTCCCGCCCCGACAACCAGCACGGACCCGGCCTTGAGCTTCTCCTGTCCCGCCTCACCAACCGCGGGGAGGATCAGATGACGGGCGTAGCGGGCGCGTTCGGTTTTGGTGAGCATGTTTTTGCGGTCTCGGGGTCTCGGGGTTTCGCGGTCTCGCAGCCTGGGAATCGGGCCGTGGTTGCCTCGCGACCTCGCAACCGCGAGACCGCGAGACCCGAACCCTCAAGGCAGCAGCCGGCTCACGATCTCCTGCAACTTCCTCCCATCCACTCTTCCTTTGTACTGCGCCGAGGCTTCCTTCATCACCTTGCCCATATCCTTCTTTGACTGGGCGCCGGTCGCGGCAACGATTTCGCGGACTCCGGCTTCGATCTCCGCGTCGGTCAGCTCGGGCGGGAGCCAGGTCTTGAGCAGCTCCATTTCCCGCCGTTCTTTGTCGGCCAGTTCGGGGCGGTTACCTTTCGTGAACTGCTCGATCGAATCCAGCCGCTGCTTGACCGCCTTGCGGATGACCGCCATCGCCTCTTCGTCGCTCAGCTCATGGCCCGATTCGATCTGCTGATACTTGAACGACGACTGCAGCATGCGCAGCGTGGAAAGTCTCTCCGCGTCCCGCGCTTTCATCGCCGCGGTGAGCTCGGCGCGAATCTTCTCTGTCAGATTGCCCATGTTGCGCTTACTCCTCCCGCCATTCTATTCTCGCCGGCCATGGCGCTCGACGTTGCCGCACTCCTCCGCGAAACGGGCGCATTGCTGAGCGGCCACTTCCGGCTCTCCTCCGGATTGCACAGCGCCGGCTACGTGCAGTGCGCGCTGCTGCTCGAACATCCGCGCAATGCGAAGGCGATCGGCGAAGCGCTCGCGGCAGCGCTGGGCGACATGCGGCCGGCAAAGATCGTTGCTCCCGCTCTCGGCGGCGTGATCATCGGCTATACGGTCGCCGAGGCGCTCGGCGTACCGTCCGTGTTCACGGAGCGCAAAGAGGGCGAGATGACGATGCGGCGCGGGTTTCGAATCGTCCCGGACGAGCCGGTCGTGATCGTCGAGGATGTGGTGACCACGGGCAAGTCGACGCGGGAGACTGCCGCCGTCGTTGAACGCCTCGGAGGACGGGTGGCCGGATTCGCCTCGATCCTCAATCGCAGCGGCAAAGGGAATCCGTTCGATGCGCCCTATGAATCGCTGTTGACGCTGGCGCTGGACACCTACGACGAATCGACTTGCCCGCTCTGCGCCAGCGGCGTGGCGATCGATTCGCCGGGATCGCGGTATTAGCGAGCGTAGCGCCGTCGGCTCGACGGCTGGACCGCCGCCGGCTCGGCGGCGACACTTCAACGCGCCAGCGAGCTGCTGGCGGTCCAGCCGGCGGGCCGCCAGCGCTACGAACTCGGCGTTCCTCTCGCGATAGACTCCGATGGTGACGGAGAAGAGCGTAACCATCGGCGGCCAGTCGCACGAGCTGAACCTCGAGCGCGACGGTGGCCGTTTCCGCCTCGGCGAGCACGAGATCGAGCTGGTTGCCGTACACGGCAGCGAGGCGGAGCTGCGCGTCGACGGCCGCACGCATCTCGTCCCCTTCATCGTCGATGGAACGGAGGTCAGCTTCGCGTACGACGGCGAGATCTGGATCGCCGAGGTCGCTGACAAAGGGTTGCGTGCACGGGCGAAGCATCGCGATCACTCGATGAGCGCTCCGATGCCGGGCGTGGTGCTGAAGATTCTCGTCGCCATCGGCGACGAGGTGGCGAAGGGCACCCCTTTACTGATTCTCGAAGCGATGAAGATGGAACATCAGCTCACCGCGCCGCGCGACGGCACTGTCGTTTCGATCAACTGTAAGGAAGGGGAGCTCGTGCAGCCCGGTTTGGACCTTGTGACGCTCTCATGAAAATCACAACCGACCACGTCCACGTAGTCGAAGTCGGCCCGCGCGACGGGCTGCAGAACGAGAAGGTGACGATCCCGACCGAGGCGAAGATCGACTACATCACCGCGCTCGCTGACGCGGGGCTGCGCACGATCGAGGCGGGAGCATTCGTCAGCCCGAAGTGGGTCCCGCAGATGGCTGACACGGCGGAGGTCTACCGCAGCATCCCGAAGGACCCGGGGGTCGACTACCCCGTCCTCGTGCCGAACATGAAAGGGCTCGAACGCGCCATCGAGGCGAACGTGAAGTCGATCGCCATCTTCACCGCGGCCTCCGAGACGTTCAACAAACGCAACATCAACATGTCGATCGACGAATCGTTTATCAACTACGCGCCGGTAGCGCAGCGCGCTCGCGCCGAGGGGATGCGCGTGCGGGGCTACGTATCGACGGCGTTCGGCTGCCCATATGAAGGCGACGTGGCGCCGGAGAAAGTGCTCGAGGTCTGCGCGCGGCTCCTCGACCTCGGCTGCTACGAAGTGTCGGTGGGCGACACGATCGGCGTCGGCACTCCCGTTCAGGTACAGGGCGTGATCGGCATGCTTCTTCAGGTGATTCCCGCGTCGAAGCTGGCCATGCACTTTCACGACACGCGTGGGACCGCCTTGGCGAACACGCTGGCCGCGCTGGAGATGGGCATCCCCACGTTCGACGCCTCCTCGGGTGGTCTGGGCGGGTGTCCGTACGCGCCTGGTGCAAGCGGCAACATGGCCACCGAGGACCTCGTCTACATGCTCGAGAAGATGGGCATCGACACCGCGGTCGACCTGAACCGCCTCGTGGCCGCCTCGCAGATCATCGCGCCATACCTCGACCATCCTCTGCCGGGCCGCTATCTGCAGGCGTCTACGCGCTCCACGATGCCCGTTGCCGCTACCAGTGCGACAGTACAGTAACTGCCGCGTTGCGGTTGATCAGTTCGCCGGTTTTGCGGTTGTCCGCTCATAGTGCCCGGCGAAGGTCACGTTCATGCCGAAGTGGCCGTCGACGCTTCGCTCGGTGACGTCGAGTGCGTGCCGTGAAAAACGGATCACGATCCGGTAGCCGTCGGTGTCGCTCCAGGAAAGGACGTCGTCCTTCAGCACGGCTTCGAACGCCAACTCACCGATGTTCGGTCCGTACTTCTCGTTTCGTGTGTTCCAGAGCGCGATCCCGCTGACTTTGATACGGTCGCCAGAAAGCACGGTCACGTCGAGGGAAGCCTGTTCATTCTCACCATTACGTTCGTAATGGCCGGAGACATCGTGGCCGCGGGCGAACGCCGGAGCGGCCAAGAGCAGCAATCCCAGGCAAAGCAGGAAAGATCGCGACTGCCTTGATCCGTGGGTGGACATGCGCCTTACATCGACGACATCGAGTTCAGAAACTCCGAATTCGTCCTCGTTTTTTCCAGCTTCTCGACCAGCAGCTCCATCGACTCGACTGTCGAAAGCGGCGAGAAGACCTTGCGCAGGACCCAGATGCGATTGAGCTCGTTGCGCTCGAGGAGCAGCTCTTCTTTGCGCGTGCCGGACTTGTTGATGTCGATGGCTGGGAAGACGCGCTTGTCTGAGAGCTTGCGGTCGAGGTGAACCTCCATGTTGCCGGTGCCTTTGAACTCCTCGAAAATGACGTCGTCCATGCGCGAGCCGGTGTCGATCAGAGCGGTGGCGATGATCGTCAGCGAGCCCCCTTCTTCGACGTTACGCGCGGAACCGAAGAAGCGCTTCGGGCGCTGGAGGGCGTTGGAGTCGACGCCGCCGGAGAGAACCTTGCCTGAAGGGGGAACGACGGTGTTGTAGGCGCGGGCCAGGCGGGTAATCGAGTCGAGCAGGATGACCACGTCGCGGCGGTGCTCGACGAGACGCTTGGCTTTCTCGATGACCATCTCGGCGACCTGCACGTGACGCGAAGCAGGCTCGTCGAAGGTCGAGGAAATGACTTCGCCCTTGACGCTGCGCTGCATGTCCGTGACTTCCTCGGGCCGCTCATCGATGAGGAGAACGATGAGCGTGACCTCGGGATGGTTGCTGGTGATCGAGTTGGCGATGGCCTGCAGGATCATCGTCTTGCCGGTTCTGGGCGGGGCGACGATCAGGCCGCGCTGTCCCTTGCCGACCGGTGCGATGAGGTCGAGCACGCGTGACGACATGTTCGAAGGCACTTCGAGCTTGATGCGCTGTTCCGGGTAAAGGGGCGTGAGGTTGTCGAAGAGGATCTTCTCGCGCGCCACGTCGGGATGCTCGAAGTTGACCGCTTCCACCTTGATGAGAGCGAAGTAGCGCTCCCCTTCCTTCGGCGGGCGGACCTGACCGGAGACGGTATCGCCGGTGTGCAGGTCGAAACGGCGGATCTGCGAGGGCGAGACGTAGATGTCGTCCGGGCCGGGCAGGTAGTTGTACTCGGGGGCGCGCAGGAAGCCGAAACCGTCGGGGAGGCATTCGAGAACACCTTCCGAGAAGATGAGGCCTGACTTTTCAGTCTGGACCTGGAGGACCGAAAAGATGAGGTCCTGCTTGCGCATGCCGGTGGCGTTCTCGATGCCGTGCTCTTTGGCCACCTTGGTGAGGTCGGGGAGTTTCATCTCTTTGAGGACGCGGATGTCGAGCGTCTCCGCGGCCTGGGTCGGCTCGTTGCGTTTGTTCAGTTGCGCCGGAACCGTGGCGAGCGGTTCGGCGTCGTCGTTTTCGACGTCGACGGGCTCACTGCGCGCTTCCCGATCGACGACAACGGCAGCGGCTGCCTCGGGTTCCGCGCTGATGGCGTCGGCCGCAGGCGTCTCGACGGCCACCGCGGATGCCACGGCTTTGTCGGCCTTCGGTTTCCGCGTGGTCTTGCGCGCGACCTTCTCGGGCTTCTCGGGTGGCAACTCCGCTACGGCGACAGTCGATTCGTCTTCGAATTCGGTTTCGGACATGGTTCAGACCTCGTTGGTTGGGTGGCTCTGAGAGAGTTACGTTTCAGAAGCGCGATGCAATCTCGCGCCGCACTTCCTGGATTCCGATTTTCGTAACGGTGGAGCAGGCGATGAGGCGGTCTTCGGTGATCTGGAGCTCTTTGGCGATGGCCATGCGGCTCTTGGTGCGCTGGTTGTTCGACAGCTTGTCGCTCTTGGTCATGAGGATGCGTTCGTCGATTCCGGACGCGATGGTCCAGTCGTGCATTTGACGATCTTCCGGGCTGGGAGTGCGCCGGGCGTCGAGAAGAATAAAGATCAACTGGAGAGCGTCGGCGCTCTCGAGATAGCCGCGTACGAGCTCGCCCCACGAGCGGGCGATGTCCTTCGGAACTTTCGCGTATCCATAGCCGGGGAAGTCGACGATGTAGAAGCGATCGTTGATCAGATAGAACTGAATGGCCTGCGTCTTTCCCGGGGTCTGGCTCACCCGGGCAACCGCTTTCCGTTTCAAAACGGCGTTGATGAGGCTCGACTTTCCGACGTTGGAGCGGCCGACCATTGCAAATTGTGGCCTGCGGTCAGTCGGAAAGTCGTCGGCCTTGTACGCCGCGCGGTGGAACTCGACTGTTCGGATGTCCAATTGGTGTCTTGCTTAGGAAAATGCAAAGCAGGGGTGCTGCGAAGAGGGGAGCGAGTAGTTTTGAGGGTTAACGACGAGGATTGTGCCGGTATTCTCCGGTGCTGGTCAAGAGATGGTCACGAAGGGTCAGAATGGAACATCCGTGCCATGGGGCGGGGGGTGGGGTGTAGGGAGTGGGGTGTGGGAGCGATGAGTGAGATTTGGAAAGTGAGGTTTGGGAAGTGAGGTTTGGGAAGTGGTGTGAGGGTGCGGGAGCGATGACGAACTTACCGTTCTGCCTTTGCTCCCACCCCCCACTCCCCACTCCCCACCCCCACAACATCAATGAATCGGTGGCTCTGAACCGAGAACGCTCTCCGCTTCGGGAAGCTTCTTGGCCAGCGGGACGATCGTGCCGTCGAGGGCATGGATGACGACTTGATCCATCGACTCGACGAGATCGAACTCCATTTTCTCGCGGACGTCCGCGGGGATGTCCTCGAGGTCGCGCTCGTTTTCCGCGGGCAGGATGATGCGCGTGATGCCGGCTCGGGCGGCGGCAAGGATCTTGTCCTTCACGCCGCCGACAGGCAGCACTTTTCCGCGCAGCGTGATCTCACCGGTCATGGCGATGTCGCGATGAACCGGAATGCGCGTGACGGCGGAGAGGAGCGCCGTGGCCATGGTGATGCCGGCCGAGGGGCCGTCCTTCGGAATCGCTCCCTCGGGCACGTGGATGTGAATGTCCATGTTGGCGTGAAAGTCGGCATCGAGGCCGAACAGCTCCGCCCGCGAGCGGACGTAAGACAGCGCGGCTCGCGCCGATTCCTGCATCACGTCGCCGAGCTTGCCGGTGAGGATCAGATTGCCTTTGCCGCGCGAGATCGCTACTTCGGTCGACAGGATCTCGCCGCCGACTTCCGTCCAGGCCAGGCCGGTAGCCAGCCCGATCTCGCTCTTGTCATGAATCTGCTGCGAGCGGAACTTGGCTTTGCCGAGGAGCTCGCGCACTTTGGCGCGGTCCATTTTCGTCTTGATGTCGGGACCGTGCTTTACGACCTGGCGAGCCACTTTGCGCAGCACGGAGCCGATCTCGCGCTCGAGGCTGCGCACGCCGGCCTCGCGGGTGTACGAGTCGATCAGCTCCTCGATGGCGTTGTCGAGAAAATCGACCTGCGCCTCGTCGATGCCCTGCTCCTGCTTCTGCTTGGGCACCAGGAACTGCTTGCCGATGGCGAGCTTCTCGAGATGCGTGTAGCCGGAGAGAGAGATGATCTCCATCCGGTCCCTGAGCGGCGCCGGGATGGTGTGGGTCACGTTGGCGGTGGCGATGAACATGACCTTGGAGAGGTCGTATTCGACGTCGAGGTAGTGATCGGTGAAGGCGTTGTTCTGCTCCGGATCGAGCACCTCGAGAAGCGCCGCCGAGGGATCGCCGCGGAAGTCCATCGACATTTTGTCGACCTCGTCGAGGAGGAAGACCGGGTTGATCGTCCCTGCCTTCTTCATGCGCTGGATGATCTGGCCGGGGAAGGCGCCGATATAAGTCCGTCGATGTCCGCGGATCTCCGCCTCATCGCGAACGCCGCCGAGGGAGAGACGAACGAACTTGCGGCCGGTGGCGCGTGCGATCGACTTCGCCAGTGAGGTCTTGCCGACGCCTGGCGGTCCCACGAAGCAGAGGATCGTCCCCTTCGGTCCCTTGACGAGCTGGCGCACGGCCAGGAACTCCAGGATGCGTTCTTTGATCTTGTCGAGGCCGTAATGATCCTCGTTCAGGATCTGTTCGGCGAGATCGATGTCCTTGATCTCTTTGGTCGTTTTCTTCCAGGGAACGGAGACGAGCCACTCGATGTAGTTACGTGAGACCGTGGCTTCAGCGGAAACGCCCGGCATGGCCTCGAGGCGCTTCAGCTCCTGCAGAGCCTTTTCCTTCGTCTCCTTCGGCATGCCGGCTTCTTCGATCTTCTGGCGGAGCTCTTCGACCTCATCGGAGCGATCGTCCTTGCGGCCCAGCTCGTGGTGGATCGCCTTGATCTTCTCGTTGAGGTAGTACTCCTTCTGGGCGCGCTCCATCTGCTTCTTGACCTTGGAGTTGATGCGCTTGTCGATGTTGATCTTCTCGATCTCGACTTCGAGGAAGTCCTGCAGCTTCTGCAGGCGCTCGTAGGGCGAGATGGTCTCGAGGAGCTGCTGCTTTTCGGGAGTGGTGATGAGGATGTGCGAGGCGAGCGTGTCGGCGAACCTGTCGGGGTCGTCGAGCTTGAGCGTCGACATGACGCCTTCGAAGGCCAGGTGGTGCGACATTTTCGCGTACTGCTCGAAGATCTCGACGAGCTTCTGCATGTACTGCGAGACCTCGGATGTGAGCGGCACGCTGCTATCGATGTCACGCACGACGACGGTGACATAGCCGTCTGCCTCGCTGGTGGAGATGATCTCCGCTCGGGTGAGGCCCTCGACCATCACCTTCACGTTCTGGTTCGGAAGCTTGAGATTCTGGACGACGGTGGCGATGACGCCGATCGGGTAGATCTCTCCAATTGAGGGATCGTCGATCTTCGGGTCTTTCTGCGTGGCGAGGAAGATCTTCTTCTCGGACGTTGACAGCGTCGCTTCGAGGGCGAGGATCGAAGCGCGGCGCCCGACGACGAATGGCGCCATCATCGCCGGGAAGACGACCATGTCGCGCAAGGGGACGAGAGGAAGTGTTGTGATTTCTGGCTGTTTGTTGGGCATGGTCTTTGTGGGCCTCGGTGTTACTTCTGCTGCGCTGTGTGACTGAGTTACTGAGTTACTGAGTTACAAGGTTGCTGAGTTGCTAGGTTGCAAAGTTGGGGTGGATTGCTCAGCGACCTTGAAACTCAAGCAACCTTGAAACTTTAGCAACCCCGAAACTCAGCAACCCTGAACCGCTATCCCGCTTTCCGGTACAACGTGATGGGCTGGCTACGGTTGATGACGACCTCACGGGTGATGACACATTCGCTGATCGCATCCTGCGACGGGATCGTGTACATGATCTCGAGCATCAGCTCTTCGATGATGATCTTGAGGCCGCGTGCGCCGACGTTGCGCTTAAGCGCCTCCTCGGCGATTGCTTCGAGCGCGTCATCGTGGAACTTCAGCGTCACGTTCTCGAAACCCATGATGGTCTGGTACTGCCGCACGAGCGAGTTCTTCGGCTCGCGGAGGATCTCGATCAGCGTGCCCTTGTCGAGCTCGTTGAGCGTGGCCACGACCGGCAGCCGGCCGACGAACTCGGGGATGAGCCCGAACTTGATGAGGTCCTCGGGATGAACCTGCGCCAGCAGCTCGCCGGTGCGCTTCTCTTTCTTCGTGGCGATCTTCGCCCCGAAGCCCATCGACGTCGATGACAACCGTCTCTCGATGACGTTCTCGAGCCCGACGAACGCGCCGCCGCAGATGAAGAGGATGTTCGTCGTGTCGATCTGGATGAACTCCTGGTGAGGGTGTTTCCGCCCGCCCTGCGGGGGGACGTTGGCGACGGTGCCTTCGAGGATCTTGAGCAGCGCCTGCTGGACGCCTTCACCGCTCACGTCGCGCGTGATCGACGGGTTGTCGCCTTTGCGGCAGATCTTATCGACCTCGTCGATGTAGACGATGCCGCGTTGGGTCTTGTCTTTGTCGTTGCCGGCAGCCTGGTAAAGCTTGAGGATGATGTTCTCGACATCCTCGCCGACGTAGCCGGCCTCGGTGAGCGTCGTGGCGTCGACGATGGTGAAGGGGACGCTGAGCATGCGCGCCAATGTCTGCGCCAGCAGTGTCTTGCCGGTGCCGGTGGGGCCGATGAGAAGGATGTTCGACTTCTGCAGCTCGACGTCCTGCCGGTTGTTGCGCGTGTGATAGTCGATGCGTTTGTAATGGTTGTAGACGGCGACCGCGAGCTTCTTCTTGGCGCGCTCCTGTCCGATGACGTAGAGATCGAGGAACTCTTTGATCTCTTTCGGCTTCGGGAGCTGCCCGGAACCTTCCATCGTGCCCGGCTCGTCTTTGCGGTCCTCGGCGATGATGTCGAGGCAGATGTCGACGCACTCGTCACAGATGTAGACGGTCGGGCCGGCGATCAACTTCTTGACGTCGCGCTGACTCTTGTTGCAGAAGCTGCAACGAAGGACATCGCCGCTGTTCCCCTTTTTCGACATTGGGTGGTTGGATCCTTTTTTTCGAGGTCGCTAGATTCTACGCTGCGCTGTCGTGAACGTGAAGCCGTCCTGAGAGCATTCCTACGTCTTCCGTAACAAAGTCCTATTTCACGCTTTATTCGCGTTTTGATATCACTTGATCTACGAGGCCGTATTCGACCGCGTCGGCAGCCTGCAGGATGTAGTCGCGATCGGTATCGCGGTCGACCTTGTCGACCGGCTGGCCGGTATGGTTGGCGAGGATCTGATTCATCTTCGCCTTCATCCGCATGATGTCTTTGGCGTGAATGTCGATCTCCGACGCCTGCCCGCCGAGGCCGTGCATGAGCGGCTGGTGGATGAGAACGCGGGAGTTCGGCAATGCGAAACGCTTCCCTTTCTTGCCGGCCGCCAGGAGCACGGCCGCCATCGACGCGGCCTGCCCGATACAGATGGTCTGGATGTCCGGCTTCACATATTGCATCGTGTCGTAGATGGCCAGCCCGGCCGTAATCGATCCGCCAGGCGAGTTGATGTAGACGGAGATGTCCTTTTCCGGGTTCTCCGCTTCGAGAAAAAGGAGCTGGGCGATGATCAGGTTCGAAACCGTGTCGTCGATGGTCTGACCGAGAAAAACGACGTTGTCTTTAAGAAGGCGGGAGTAGATGTCGTAGGCGCGTTCGCCGCGACTCGTCTGCTCGACCACCATCGGGATGAGGACCATTCGGCTGTGTCTCCTTGACGTTCCGGAGTCTAACGCCGAACTCCGCCGCGAATCCTGACCGTTTGGGTAGGGATTACGGGCAACGCGGCAAACATTTGATGCGCGACTGTTGGCAGAGCCTCTGGCAACCAGCACTCAACCACCGCTGCCGGCCGTGCCTGCTTAAGGCGCGACGATGCGTAGGCGTTCGCCGGCCAGCGAGAATCGCACGGGCGTAACCGTGATGCGCTCGCCATCGGCGTAGACATCGAGCGGCTGTTCGGACGCGAATGTGAACGAGGTTCCACGGCCAGTCTCCACGAACGGACTCTTCACATGCGTTCCGGTATAGGCCCGTGGCAGGGTCTTCAGCAGTTGCGAACGTGAGGTCCGGTGGACGATGCAGAGATCGAGCTGGCCATCATCGATCAGAGCATCCG
Organism: Thermoanaerobaculia bacterium; assembly: GCA_035482045.1. GTDB lineage: Bacteria > Acidobacteriota > Thermoanaerobaculia > Gp7-AA8 > Gp7-AA8 > JADGNZ01. The sequence goes on along the minus strand of DATHRD010000012.1, from coordinate 27,204 downwards.
GAACGATCCGGATCCCTCCACCGTACTGCCGCGAGTTGCCGACGGTCGCGAACATGATCTCTTCGTCGCGATGGTCATCGATCGTGACACGGTGCGGCATGAAGCGTGGCAGGACGCGCAGGATGGCGTAAAGATAGACGAGCGAGCCGCGCAGAAACTTCACGTTGTCGTTCGCGTAGCGGGCCACCTCGGAGTCGAAACCGAGCCCGGCCACGCCGAGGTACCGGATGCCGTTGGCGATCGCGACATCGACCTCGCGCGCTGTCCCGCGCAGGGCCAGCTCGCATGCGGCACCGACGTCACGCGGGATTCCGAGAACCTTCGCGAAGTCGTTACCGGACCCCTGCGGCACCAGCGCGAGCGTGCCGCCGGCAAGATCGAACTCGCGAACCGCAAGATGCAGCGTGCCGTCTCCGCCGCTGACGACGACGCGATCGTACCCGCCGCGCGAGGCCTCCGCCGCCGCGCGCGTCAGATCCGCCGGACTGCTGGTGGCATACGCATCGACATCAGCCCCGAGGGCGCGCAGATGACGCTCCGCTTCGGCATGATGCCGCGACGCGCGCCCGCGCCCCGCGGCAGGGTTGTAGATGAATTTGACTCGCACGGATTCCTCGCCAGTGTATCCAATCTTGACGGTTACGGAGGAAAGGAACACCGAGGTATCCTCGGGAACGGACGCAGTTCAAACCGCGCGGCAGTGTCGCGCACCGAAACACTCATGAGCAAAGACAAAGATCCTATCGACGAAGTTGACGACCTTCTGCCGGAATATGACTTCAGCAACGGTGTCCGGGGCAAGTTCTACCGTCCTGGCAAGACGATCATCCGCATGACGATCGACGAAGACGTAGCTCGCTACTACTCGTCTTCAGAGCTCGTTAACTCCGCCCTCAGGCAACTCATCGCCGAAGGGCGCGCGCCCGAGCCGCGCGACGAGTAGTCTAGTGTCGCGTCAAGATTGAAAACGGTGGTTAAGCGCCGTTCACTTCACTGAACACGACCTGATTGCGCCTCCCTGCCTGCCGCCGCAAGCCAGGGACCGATGTGGCACAGACACTCTTGTCTGTGCTCAGGCCCGAAGCCGCGTGCCGTGAGCGCTTGCAGTCTCTCGAGTTGGGCGAGACCCCGCACAGACAAGAGTGTCTGTGCCACATCGGTCCTGCTCATCGGCACCACTCCGCACGACCGGTAGACAGGCTGCGGGCAATTCCACTCATCGTGTGAGAAATGCGAGCGAGGAACGACGAACCGACACCACGCGAAGTCACGGAAGGATTAGCGTCCCCTCCTTCCCTTCCAGTGCCTCGCGCAGGTGCTCGACGTCGGTGATGAGCACCTGTTTCCCGCCGCGGGTGACGAATTGGATGGCCGCTTCGATCTTCGGGCCCATCGAGCCCGCGGGAAACTGTCCATCGGCGAGGTAGCGCTGCGCTTCGGCGACGGTGACACGATCGAGCGTCTTCTGCGTCGGCTTCTCGAAATCGATGGCCACCCTGGATACACCGGTGAGAACGACGTAGTGGTCGGCGTGCAGTTCCGAGGCGAGGAGGGATGACGAGAAATCCTTGTCGATCACTGCCTCAACGCCGCGCCACTGGCCGTCGCGGCCACGTACGACAGGGATGCCGCCACCGCCAGCCGCGATCACGACCGCCGCGCCGTTGAGCATGTGCACGATCGTGTCGATGTTCAGGATGCGGAGCGGCCGCGGTGAGGCGACCACATGACGCCAGCCGTGCCCAGCCTCCTCACGCATCGTCCATCCGAGGTCGCGCTCCAGCGCCTCGGCGCGGTAGCGCGTGAAGAATGGACCGATCGGCTTAGTTGGCCGCTTGAACGCCGGATCATTCGGATCGACCTCGACCTCCGTGAGGATCGTAGCCACGTCGCCGCCCAGGCCGATGCTGTCGAGCCGGTTGCGGATGGCCTGCTGGAGCAGAAACCCCATCGACCCCTCGGTCTGAGCGACGCAGACGTCGAGCGACTGCGGAGGGATCTTCGTGGATGCCTCTTCGGCCTGAACGAGGATGTTGCCGACCTGCGGGCCGTTGCCGTGGACGACGATCAGTTTATAGCCGTGCCGGACGATCTCGGCCAGCCAGCGCGCGGCCTGTTTCGCGCGTGCGATCTGCTCTACCTGCGTACCGTGATCCTCGGAGCGGAGCAGGGCATTTCCGCCGAAGGCAACGACGGCGAGCTTCCTCTCGGGGGACACGCTACAACTCCTCGCGATCGAGCGGCATCGTCATGCAACGCGGTCCGCCGCGCGCGCGCGACAGTTCATGGCCGGCCATCTGAATGGCGTACTTCGTGTCCGTCCACGTCTCGAGCTCGGTGCGGCCGAGGAGGAGGTCGTCTTCATAGACGATGTGATAGCCGTGTGACGCGAGCTCTTCGGCCGTCCGCACATTCCGCTCGTACAGCAGGATGATCCCTGGGGCGAGCGTGAAGGCGTTGGCGCCGTCGGTCCACTGCTCGCGCTGCTGATCCACCGCGCTCCTGCCTCCGCAGTAGATCGGCTCCAGGTCGAACCCGCGCTTTTTCAATGCTCCGAGCAGCGACTTCTGCGGCGCGTACGAGATCCCCTTCTTGGTCAGATCGATGGTGGTCACCGTCGCGGCCTGACTGCCACCGGGCAGGATCACCGGCGGATAGATGAGGCATTCGTTGCGGCTTGTGAACGTGAAGACGGTGTCGAGGTGCATGAACGAGCGCTGTCTCGGCAGTTCGACGACGATGATTGTTTTCACCGGGCTGCCGGCATCGCGAAGCGACGTCGCAAGCTGGCGCACGCCGGCGCGGTTGGTGCGCTCGGTGACACCGACGAGGAGCAGGTCGCGCGAGGGGATGAGGATGTCGCCTCCCTCGATCGTCGGGAGGCGTCGCGGCGTCGTATGTTCAGGCTCCTCGCCGGCCATGAAATCCGTCCAGCAGCCGCTGTCGCGGAACAGCGCATGGTGCTCGAACACGTATTTGGACAGAAGTGACTCGCGACGCCGGGCCTGCGTGGCCATTCCGCAGATGACGACGCCGTCGCCGATGACGACTTGCGGGTCGCGCATGAAGAAGTAGTTGGGTACGGGGAGGAGATCGAACGCCGGCAGCTCACCCTTGCCCTCTCTCTCGTGCGGGATGCCGCCGATCAGCGTCTGCGCCAGCGCGGAAGCAGGCTGTTCCCGAAGTGCCGCGGCCAGTCTTCGCCCGAGGATGTTGCGCTTTTCGAGATCGCGGATGATGCGCCGCTTCATGCCGGCGTCTTCGAGCACTTCCTCGAGGAGGTCCTGCACGTCGATGACTTCGGGGGCGATGAAGCGGATGAGCTGCTGGAACCGGCGATGCTCTTCGCGAGCCACCTGGCCGTAGAGGATGTCGTCGAAAAGGAGTTGATTCATCATCGGCGGGATCATCACGTCGATCTCCCGCCCGGGCAGGTGGACCAGCACGCTTTTCAGCCTGCCGATCTCACTCGTCACGTTGAGACGCATCAGCCGGCATTCTATCCCGCGACCTTGTGCATCCGGCGGCACGGGCTCGTGCGTATCTCACTCGGTCTAGTAAGATCCGGAACGTCGCCATGAAATCAGGATTCGTTTTCGCCGCGGCGTTCGTTCTTTGCGCCGCCTCCGTGCTGGCAAGTCCGCCTCGGATCACGTTCACGAGGACGGTGGCGCCCGCGCACGACCTCGCTCCGGCAGCGCGTCTGGCCGTCATCTACGCCTTCGGCGACAGCAGCAAGGTCGAATCGTTTGTCGATCGCTTTGTCGATCTCGTCTCTCGCGCGGGGGTGCTGCACATCACGAACGCTGTCGAGAACAACCACCATCTCATCGTCGACGACCTCTCGATGCGCGTGGTCCGTCGCACGCATCCTGCGGACGTGTACCTCGGCATCAATCGCTTCTCCTGCTCGGGCGAGGAGAAGAGTGCCGAGGGGAGTGAGTATCTCGACAGCGGCGAGCGAGTGAGGCGGATCCATCACTGGATCGATGCGATCTGCACGGCCCGAGTCGACGTCATGAGCACCGATGGAAAACGGTTGTTTTCCTACACCGTGCGCGGCGAGGGGACGTCGCCCCGGTCGGCGACGCTCAGCGAAGACGAGCGCGACGTCGCGTACGAACAGGCGGCGCGCTACGCCGCGGTCATCGCCGCGGACGAGATCACGCCGCGAAGCGTGCGCGAGTCGATCGAGCTCGATGAGACAGCGCCGTCGTTCGAGGAAGGATTCGCCATGATCAGCTCCGAGCGCCTCGAGGATGCCCGCGCCATCTGGCAGGCGGCAGCGAGCCGTCATCGTGACTCGGCTTCCCTTAACTTCAACCTCGCCGCCGTGTCGGAAGCGATCGGCGATCTTCCCGTCGCGCGCGACTATTACGAGAAAGCGGCGCGTCTTTCTCCGAAAGAGCGTCACTACCGGACGGAGCTCAGCCTCTTCCGGCGGCGCAGCGCCACGATGCGCAAGTGACGAGGGCCGCAGAAGCGGCCCCTTGGTGAGCCGCCTCCGGCGGCTGGTGATTGGACGTTACGACGCCGCGATAGCGGCTGAGGAAGGTAGCCAGGGGTGCGAGCGTTTTTTTGCGAGCACCCCTGGTTACCGTGTCTCTCGAAAGCGTGCCGGTCAGCGGCACTGGGTGGAGTCCCCGATTACTCCAGTGCCGCTGACGCGGCACCAACCACGACATCTCTTTACCAGGGGTGCTCGCAAAAAACGCTCGCACCCCTGGCTACCGTCTTGTTGCCGCTAACGCGGCACTGCAAAGGCCCTTGGGCATACCGCGCTGATATGGGATTGCTCGTCGATCTGCTTCGCGGGCGTGCCGGCGCGATGAATCGGAATGTTCATCGGCTTTGCACGTTCTAAAAGGCTCGCATGACGGCACTTCCGACAGTTTCTCCCCAGTCGCCGGCCTCCGCTGAGCTGGGCCGCGAGGTGGGTCGCCGCCGCACCTTCGCCATCATTTCGCACCCGGACGCCGGCAAAACGACCCTTACGGAGAAGTTGCTCCTCTACGGCGGCGCGATCGAGATGGCGGGAGCGGTGCGTGCGCGCAAAGGGCAGCGCCATGCCACGTCCGACTGGATGGCCATGGAGCAGACGCGCGGTATCTCCATCACGTCCACGGCGCTGCAGTTCGAATACGAGGGGTACTGCCTCAATCTCCTCGACACGCCGGGCCACGAGGATTTCAGCGAAGACACCTATCGCACGCTGGCCGCAACGGACAGCGCCGTGATGGTGCTGGACTCGGCGAAAGGCATCGAGCCGCAGACGCGGAAGTTGTTCGACGTCTGCCGCATGCGACAGATCCCCATCATCTGCTTCATCAATAAACTCGATCATCCGGGGCGCGACCCGTTCGAGCTGCTCAGCGAGATCGAGAAGGAGCTGCACGTCGGCGCGGTGCCGATGAACTGGCCGATCGGCAACGGGACGAACTTCCAGGGTGTCTTCGACCTGCGAAATCAGCAGGTGCTGCGCTTCGAGCGCGCCGCGCACGGCGCGTCGGTGGCGTCAGTGACGGTCGGCGGCCTCGATGATCCAATGCTGGAAGACGAGATCGGTCCGACGGCGTGGCAGGAGTTGCGGGAGGCGGCCGAGCTCCTGTCCGGCGCGGGCATTGCCTTCACACCCGAGGCATTTGGCCGCGGGCGGGTCATTCCGGTCTACTTCGGCAGCGCCATCAACAACTTCGGCGTCCAGCCGTTTCTCGATGCGCTCCTCGAGTTCGCCCCTCCGCCCGCGTCACACGTGGCCCATGTCGGCGGCGAAGAGATGATCGTCGATGCCACGAGCGAGACCTTTACCGGATTCGTATTCAAGATCCAGGCGAACATGGACAAGCGTCATCGCGACCGGCTGGCATTCATGCGCGTCTGCTCGGGCGTGTTCGAGAAGGACATGCTCGTGCACCACTCCCGCCTGGGCCGCGAGGTGCGCATGACCCGTCCGCACCGCCTTTTCGCGCGCGAGCGCGAGACGATCGACGTGGCCTATCCCGGCGACGTCATCGGGTTCGTCAATCCCGGCCTCTTCCGCATCGGCGACGCGGTGTCGTCCGGCGCGCCGGTCGAGTTCGCCCCGATTCCACGCTTCGCGCCCGAACATTTCGCCACGCTCCGCGCGAAGCAGGTGACGAGGCAGAAGCAGTTCCAGAAAGGGCTGGCGCAGCTCGAGGAGGAGGGCGTGATGCAGGTGCTCTCCCCGCACGAAGGGCTGCGCAGCGAGCCGATCCTGGCCGTCGTGGGCGAGCTGCAGTTCGACGTCATGCAATCGCGGCTCGAGAGTGAGTACAACGTCGAGACGACCGTGACGGTGCTTCCGTACACGCTGGCCCGCTGGATCGATCGCGACGTCGCCGAAGTGGCGACGAAGATGAACCTTCCCAGCCGCTCGAAGATTGCCGTCGACAGCGCCGGCCGGGCGGTGGTCCTTTTCAGCTCGCAGTGGGAGCTGGACTACGCCGAGAAGGAGAACCCTGGCGTGGCGTTCCTCACGGCGGCGTAAGCCGAAACGTCCAACAATCGGACAGAAACCGTCCGTAACGTGGCCGTTGGCTGGAATCCGGACATTTCGACCTCAAAAACAAGCTCGCGGAGGTCATTAACATCAAAATCTTTGATCTTGAAATCAAAGCCTCTGATCTTGAAATCAAAGCCTTTGATCTTGAAATCAAATTCTCAGATTTTAAAATCTCGATCCTAGATCTTAAGATCACTATCACAGATATTAAGATCTAAATCCTAGATCTTAAAATCAAAATCGCAGATATTAACTATCTTTTGATGTCAAATCACGACCGGGTGGCGACCGTTTTTCGGAAAAGAACCGCCTCAAACCGTCCGCCGCGCCACTCCTGCTGGACGCGATAGCCGTTTCGGAGCAGGGGAATGACACGCATGTCGTAGTCGACCCCGAAGCCGCGCGAGCCGTACTCGCGCACGTCACGGCTGACGATCAGCACGCGATCGGGCGGATGCGCGATCAGCTCCCGCACGATCACATCTTCGACGGCCGGACCGGCTGTCTCGACCGGCGTGAAGGTATGAAACGTCAGCGGCGTGCGCGTGCGCGACAAATAGTTGATGGTGATCCCTTCCGGCATAACTGCCAGGGTGCCATCGCGGACCGTGGCGATCACTCGATTCAGGATCGCCGCGCGGTCGGCGTTCCAGTCATAGAACGTGCCGCGCGGCGAGACGATCGCGTATCGCTTCTCCGCATAGCGGACGTGCTGCTGCCAGAGATCGTTCCCCGCGTTCGTCAGGAACGGCGCGATCCAAAGCAGCATCATGGCGTTTCGCCGCGGCAAGTAGCAGAACAGTGCGTAGGCGGCCAGCGCGAAGGTAGGCACGGTCAGCACGAAGCCGTACCAGGACGGAGAGACATTGAGCGGGATTCGCAGCGTCGCAGCGACGGAGAAGGCCGCGAAGATCAGCAGAGGGCTCTCGCGGTCGCGCACGAGCGCCCAGCCGAGGGCCACCCATTGCAGCACCGCCCAGGCGCGGAAGAATGAGTGATCCGCGACCAGAATGCTGACGATGATGATCGGGATGGCCACGAGCCAACTGCGCAGCCGTAGCAGAAACGCAATTGCGGCGATGCCGGCGATCCCGACAGCGATCTGAATGAGTTGCCCGCGCCAGTCCGCGAATCCGGAGATGACCTCGAAGAAGCGTTTCGCCCGCGCGCCGTGCTGCCATGCCGCAAACATGTTCCCGGTCAGCCAATTCGTGTCGCGGAAGTAGAAGGCGGCAGCGGCGATGCTCAGCATCATCGCCGCGCCGTACGCCGCGATCTGGCGCATCGTGATGCGTCGCGCCACGGCCAGCACCGCCACGATCACGAGCGCCGCCACCGCGTATTCGACTTTGCACCATGACGCCAGCACGAGCGCGCCGATGGCCAGCGCGTTGCGCCCGTGGACGAACGCGGCCAGTGCGATGCACAGCAACGCCATCCCAATCGTCGCACCGTAGCTGTAGGGGAACAGGAAATTCGCTCCCCATGTCGACGCCCCGCAGAAGCTCATGGCGGCGAACGACAGGGCCGCCGCGAAGGCCGGCAAGGGCCGCCGCAGCGCGGCCCAGAGCGACGCCATGATCGTCATCGACTGCGCGATTCCGATGGCCATGTACGACGCCAGAGAGTGCCCGATCCCGCCGGTGATCAGCGCTAGGAGATACGGCGCCAGCGGAGGGTACTGATAGCGGATGTCGCGATAGAGCTTGGCCCCCTTCGTAAGCTGCTCGGGGATGTAGAGGTCGCGGCCCGTGTCGATGATCGGATCGAGCCAGCGAGCGTAGGACTGGATGAACGCGATCGTCGCGACAGCGAGAACGATTGCGGCGAGAGCGAGCGAGACCGCGGGGGTCGGGAGTCGGGGGTCGGGAGTCGGAGAAAAAACAACTCCATCTCCGACTCCCGACTCCCGACCCCCGACCCCCGAGGCGCTCACTCCTGTGGTTCTCGGTTGTCGGTTATCGGTTGTCGAAGATGGACCTGCGTTTTCTCCGACCCCCGGCCCCCGACTCCCGACCCCCGCGGCGCTCACTCCTGTGGTTCTCGGTTGTCGGTTGTCGGTTGTCGGAGATGGACCTGCATTTTCTCCGACCCCCGACTCCCGACCCCCGACACCCGCGTCACTCACTCCTTCATCGTCTCCGGATCCACTCCCAGGCTCCGGCAAAAGTCGCCGTAGGCAAACGGTGAGATCTCGGATGGCTTGATCTCGCTGCGGCCGCCCCAGAAGACGTTCGTATACGACACCGGGATGCCGATCGCGGCGAGGTGGGCATCGATGGCCACCTTGTGGGCGAGAACCGCATCCTTCTCCGTCCCATGCGCCACCGCCATGATGTTGACGTTGCGGAACTCGGGGCCGCCCTCGCGCCAGTAGCAGTGCGTGAGGATGTGAAAGCGCCCCACCTCCCGCCCCGCTTCGATCTCTCTCCCGTGTGGGACTGCCCAGTGAAAGAGAGCGTTGAAACGCGTGACGCGCTCGCCGGTCTGCAGCGGCTTCACGTGCTCGAGAAATGTCGAAAACCGCCCGATGACCTTGCGCCGGTTGAGCGATTCGGCCACCTCGAAGAACGTATCCAGAGGTACACCGGCCTCGGCGGCGCGGGAGCGCCAGAGGTCGTGCGTGAATTCCTCCGGCTCCACTTCCCGTTTGAGCGCCGTCAGGACGCGCCAATCGAGCTCGCTCAGAACGGCCTTGGTCGTGTCTTTTTCCTCGGCCAGAGCATCCGATTTGGAGCCCGGCTCCATCCCTTTGCGGCGCACGTGGCCCACGCCGAGGGCGAAGATCCGGTTGGCAGGCATCACGCGGAAATGCTCGGCGCCGGTGAGGGCTCCGATCATCGCGCAGTGTTTCTCGATCGAATATCCCTGCGGCACTTTCACCGTCGTCCAGAGGCGGTAGTTCGACCCGGGTGTGGCCGGATCGGCAGAGCGGATGACGACATGGCCGGAGAAGGGATCGTCCTTGACCATGTAGTCGAAGGCAGCGTCCAGTTTTTCGGCCGGATACTGCCATGCCACCAGCGCCCCCTCGGCGAGGTTCGTCGCCATCAGCGTCTGCCGGACGCGCCGGATCGTGCCGGCGCGCAGCATGGCTCGAATCCGTTCGATGACGGTCGCGTCATCGACGCCGGACTGCTCCGCGATGACCGCGATCGGGTCGCGCACGAACCCCTCGATACGGTCTTCGGAGACCGTCAGAATCTTCGCGTTGATGGGATCGGTATGGGCAATGGGTAGTTCGGCAACGGTGGACATAGCGCTTTGAAGATAGCATGTTGAATCCATGCCGGCGCGACTCTTCGCCATCGTTCGTACGATCATCGTCAGCGCTTTATTCGTGTCGATCTGGACGTGGTTTCTGCCGCGATGGATCGTCGGCACCGGCGCATTCGCCGATCAGCGCCCGCTGGGTTGGATCGTCATCGCCTGTGGCGGGGTGATCGCCGGAAGCTGCGTCTTCGAGTTCGCATGGCGCGGTATCGGAACGCCAGCGCCGTTCGACCCGCCGCGGCGGCTCGTCATCAGCGGACCTTATCGTTGGGTGCGCAATCCGATGTACCTCGGCATGGATGTCATCCTTCTCGGCGAAGCCATCACGTTTCCCCGGCTGACGACCACGATGCTGATCATGATCGCGAGCCTTTGGTGCGCGCTGATGCTTTTCATCATCGGATTCGAAGAGCCGACACTGAGCAGGAAGTTCGGGGAGGACTACATCGAGTACTGCAAGCAAGTCCGCCGGTGGATTCCGCGCCTCAAACCGTTTGACAACTCTGGCGGCGCTGCCGTACGCTCCGACTCCCTGGACTGATTTGCGGGGCCGCTTGCAACCAGGTTAAAAAAAGCTAAAGAGCCGGCAGCAGGCGTTCGACTCCGACTGAAGCCCCGCAATTTCAAGCGGGGCTTTTTCTTTTCAGGAGATTCGAATGGCGCAACCGGACCGTACCGCCGAGCTCAGGCAATTACTCGATCAGCGCATCCTCATCCTCGATGGCGCGATGGGGACGATGATCCAGCGCTATCGGCTCGACGAGGCAGCGTTTCGCGGCGCGCAGTTCGCCGGGCATCCACGCGACCTCAAGGGCGCCAACGACATCCTCTGCCTGACGAAGCCCTCCATCGTCGAAGAGATTCATCGTCAGTACCTCGAAGCCGGCGCCGACATCATCGAGACGAACACCTTCAACGCCCAGGCAATCTCGCTCGCCGACTACGACCTCATCCAGTACGCCTACGACATCAACCTCGCCGCGGCGCGCCTGGCGCGGAAAGCGGTCGATGCCTGGTCTACCCTCGACCGTCCCCGATTCGTGGCCGGCTCGATCGGTCCCGCGAACAAGACCGCGTCTCTCTCGCCTGACGTCAATAACCCGGCCTTTCGCGGCGTGACCTTCGACGAGCTGGTCAACGCCTACTACGACCAGACGCGCGGCCTCGTCGACGGCGGTGCGGACATCCTGATGCCGGAGACGACGTTCGACACGCTCAACCTGAAGGCGGCCCTCTTCGCGATCGAAACGTATTTCGCCGACACAGGCATCCGCCTGCCGGTCATCGCTTCGATCACGATCACCGATGCCTCGGGCCGGACGCTTTCCGGACAGACCGTGGAAGCGTGCTGGAACTCGATCTCGCACGCGCCGCTCCTCGCCGTCGGCATCAACTGCGCCCTCGGCGCGAAGGAGATGCGGCCGCATATCGAGGAGCTGGCCGCCATCGCGCCGGTCTACATCAGTTGCTACCCGAACGCGGGGCTGCCGAACGCCCTCGGTGAATACGACCAGACGCCGGCGGAGATGGCTGAACTGCTGCACGAATACGCCGGCAACAACTGGATCAACATGGTCGGAGGCTGCTGCGGTACAACGCCGGACTACATCCGTGCCATCGCCGAGGCCGTGAAAGAGTTTCCGCCGCGCATCCCGCCGCGGGTCGAGAAACATCTGCGGCTCAGCGGCCTCGAAGCGCTCACCGTCCGCAACGACGGCGGCGAGGGGTCGCAGTTCATCATGGTCGGCGAGCGCACCAACGTCACCGGTTCGCCAAAGTTCGCCCAGTTGGTGAAAGCGGGCGAGCTCGAACCGGCGCTGGCCATCGCCAAACAGCAGATCGACGGTGGCGCAAACATCCTCGACGTGAACATGGACGAGGGGCTGCTCGACTCCGAGAAGGTCATGACGCATTTTCTTCACCTGGTGGCCTCGGAGCCCGACATCGCCCGCGTGCCGCTCATGATCGACTCGTCGAAATGGTCCGTGCTCGAAGCGGGGCTCAAGTGCACGCAGGGCAAATCAGTCGTCAACTCCATCTCGCTGAAAGAGGGGGAGGAGAAGTTTCGCGAGCAGGCCCGCATCATCCGCCGCTTTGGTGCCGCCGTGATCGTGATGGCCTTCGACGAGCAGGGACAGGCCGACTCGATCGAGCGCAAGGTTGCCATCTGCTCGCGCGCCTTCCACATTCTTGTCGACGAAGTCGGCTTCGATCCCACCGACGTCATCTTCGATCCCAACGTGCTCACCGTCGCCACCGGGATCGAGGAGCACAACAACTACGGAGTCGCGTTCATCGAGGCGGTGCGCCAACTGCACGAGCGTTTTCCGCTGGTCAGTTTCTCCGGCGGCATCAGCAACGTCTCCTTCTCATTCCGCGGCAACAAGACAGTGCGCGAAGCCATGCACGCCGCGTTTCTCTATCACGCCATCAAGACCGGGCTGACGATGGGGATCGTCAACGCGGGGCAACTCGCGATCTACGAAGAGATTCCGCGCGAACTGCTGGACCTGGTCGAAGACGTGCTTCTCAACCGCCGTCCCGACGCCACTGAGCGCCTGCTCGCCTTTGCCGACAGCGTCAAGGGTCAGGGGGCAACCACCGCGAAAGAGGAAGAGGCCTGGCGCAGCGGCAGCGTCGAGGAGCGGCTCTCGCACTCGCTGGTCAAAGGCATCATTGAGAACCTCGACAGCGATATCGAGGAGGCGCGGCAGACCTACCCGAGCGCGCTTTCGATCATCGAGGGGCCGCTGATGGACGGCATGAACGTCGTCGGCAACCTCTTCGGAGCCGGCAAGATGTTCCTCCCGCAGGTCGTGAAGAGCGCGCGCGTGATGAAGAAGGCGGTGGCCTATCTGCTGCCGTTCATGGAGGCGGAGAAGGCAAAGGCCGGCGATCTCTCCCAGCGCGGCAAGGTGTTGATGGCCACCGTCAAAGGCGACGTCCATGACATCGGCAAGAACATCGTGGGCGTGGTTCTCGGCTGCAACAACTACGAGGTGATCGACCTCGGCGTGATGGTTTCCGCGGACAGGATCCTCGACACGGCCATCGCGGAGAAGGTGGACATCATCGGCCTCTCCGGGCTCATCACCCCCTCGCTCGACGAGATGGTTCACGTGGCACGAGAGATGGAGCGGCGCGGTTTCACCACGCCGGTGCTGATCGGCGGCGCGACCACCTCCAAGCTCCACACCGCCGTGAAGATCGCGCCGCGCTACTCACACGCCACCGTTCATGTTCTGGACGCCTCGCGTGCGGTGGGAGTGGTCAGTACGCTGCTGTCGGACAGACGCGACGATTTCGAGCGCGAGCGTCTGAGCGAGTACGAGCATCTTCGCGAAGCGCAGGCGAAGCGGCAGAGCGAGACGAAACTGTTGTCGATCGACGCCGCGCGGCGCCGCAAACCGGCGTTGACGTTCTCGCCCGACCAGCCGACGTTCCTCGGAGTACGAGTCCTCGAAGACGTCCCGCTCGAGCGCATCGAGCCGTTCATCGACTGGAATCCCTTCTTTGCGGCGTGGGAACTGCGCGGCCGTTTTCCGCAGATCCTCGACGAGCCTCGGGCGAAGGAGCTCTTCGACGACGGTCAGAAACTGCTCCGCGAGATCATCGGCAACCGCCTCATTCGCGCCCGGGCCGTCTACGGTTTCTGGCCGGCCAACTCGGTGGGCGACGATATCGAGGTCTACGCCGATGAATCACGCGGCGAGGTGATCGCCACACTCCATACGCTGCGCCAGCAGCAGGAGACGAACACCGGTCAGAACCTTGCGCTCGCCGATTTCGTCGCGCCGAAGGCCGGCAACGTCATTGACTACGTCGGCGGCTTCGCCGTGACCGCCGGAATCGGCGTGGCCGACGTTGTGGCGCGGTTCGAAAAGGACCACGACGACTACAACGCCATCATGACCAAGGCGCTGGCCGATCGACTGGCTGAGGGGCTCGCGGAGCTGTTGCACAAAGAGACGCGCGCGGAGTGGTACGCACCGAACGAGAATCTCTCGAGCGAAGAGCTGATCGCGGAGAAGTACCGCGGCATCCGTCCTGCGCCCGGCTACCCGGCCGCGCCGGATCACAGCGAGAAGGCGACGCTCTTCTCGCTCCTCGGCGCGGAACGCGCCGGCATCGAGTTGACGGAAACCATGGCCATGATGCCGGCGGCCTCGGTGAGCGGCTTCTACTTCGCGCACCCCCAGTCGAAGTACTTCGCCGTCGGCCGCGTCGGCCGTGACCAGGTCGTCGACTATCACGTTCGAAAGGACATGCCACTACCTCTCGTCGAGCGCTGGCTTGCCCCGGCGCTGGGGTACGAACCGGAGGCTGCCGCGGAAATGAATGTATGTTCGTGCGGAGTACAGCACGCAGCTATCGCCGCTCAATCACCGTAATCGACACATCGTCCTCCGGCGGCCGGCCGCCGGTGAAGAGATTCCACTCGCCGACAAACGTGTCGATGAGCACCTGGGGCGAGGCTGCGCTGTTCCAGCCGATGATGGCGTCGACGAAGGAGTCGCCGAACTCCCTCTCGTTGGCGTTGCGTGCTTCTGTCAGCCCATCGGAGTGGAACAGCAGGCGTTCGCCGTGGTCAAGGCAGCCACGCAGCTCGTCCCACTTCATCCCCGACTTCACACCGAGCGGATAGGAGCCGGCGCCGATGCGGTCGACGACCTTGCCGGCGGCGATCTTTACGATTTGCGGATGCCCGGCCACGATGGCGACGAAGCTGCCGTCGCGCTCGAAAAGAACATAGCAGCAGGAGAAGAAGGAACGTGGACCGCCGGTGCGGCAGAGGATGCGATTGAGCGAGCCGACGATCAGGGCCGGCGATGGATCGACGTCGAGCTGCGTCCGCCATGCCGCATGCGCGACGGCCATCACCAGCCCGGCCGCCATTCCGTGACCCGAGGCATCGCCGAAGAGCACAGCCAGCCGGCCGTCGGCGAGAGGGACAAAGTCGTAGATGTCGCCGCCGACCGTATTCGCGATCCGGTTGTAGGCGGCGATCTCGTACTCGTTCGTCTGCGGCGGCGACTTCGGGATCAAGTCCGCCTGCAGGTCGCGCGCGAGCTCCAGCTCGTCGCGGTACTTGATCTTGTCGATCAGCTCCATCGCCAACAGGAGCACGACGACCATGAACGCTCCGGCCATCTCCACAAACGGCCATGCATGGAAGCTGTTGTTGTGCGTGACGGCACTGAAAAGGCAGAAGAAGAACCAGACGAACGCCAGGAGGAAGAGCACGCGGCGAAAAGGAGCCAGGCGCTTGGCCAGGCCGAGGAGCATGGCGCTGCGCGTTCGGACGAACCGCCGCAGGCGCTTCGGATCACCATCGATCTTCGACTGGTAGTCGGCGATCAGCATCTTCCGCGTCTCGGGCCACTCGAGCGCGTAGAGGTTCGTGACGTCCTTCGTCCTTAAAGACGAGATCGTGTCTTTCCCGAGCTTGACCCAGTCGTGCAGTTCGGCCACGTCCCGATTGTACGTAGAAGTCGCGATGGAGTTCCGCGGCGGTAAACTGAGCCGATGCGTCGATGGATGCGTCCCCTCGCTGCCTCGCTCCTCGTCGTCGCGCTCCCCCTCACCGCGCAAGAACTTCCGTTCCGCCATTTCACGCCGAACGATCAGGTCAACCCGCTCTCCTCGGCCAGTGTCCAGAAGGTGACCCAAGACCACCTCGGCTACATCTGGTTTGCCTTTTATTCGTCGGGTCTGACGCGCTACGACGGGCATGCCATGGAAGGCTACGGAACAGCCGACGGCATTCGAGATCTGACGATCCGCGAGGTTGCCGAAGACGGTACGCATCATTTGTGGGTTGGCTCCGAATCAGGTCTCGTCGTCTCCGAAAAACCGCTCGATGCCTACGAGCCGGGGAAGAGGGTGCGATTCGTAACGGTGGTGGGCAACGAACGCCTGCCGCAGATGCGCGTTCGCCGCAACTGCCTCGTCACCGGCATCGACGGTTGGATCTGGGCCGGCGTGCAGGACCTCCTCGTCCGCTACCGCTTCCGCGGTGACACGCTCGAGCGCGGAACGATCGACGAGGTCCCGATGACCGGCGGCGTAGGCAGCATGCTCATGCGCCGCGACGGTTCGGTGCTCATCGCGCTCAACGCGGGCCCGATCCTGCAATTCGACCGTGACGGTAAGTTCCATGGACCGCTGCACGGCCAGCCGTCGTGCATCGTGGGCGCGTTGATGGAAGCGCGCGACGGCGCGCTGTGGGGCGGCTGTACGAACGGCCTCGTGTGGCGCGGGCAAGGCGAACACTACGACGAGGTCAACCACGATCTCAGTGAGCGGATCGTGTCGATCCTCGAAACGTCGCGCGGCGACGTGTGGATCGCCAGCCTCGGCTCGGGGGCCGTGAGGCTCAACGAAAAAAACTTCGCGGAGCGCCTCGTCGTGAACAGAGCGAGCGATCTCCTTGGCGACACTCTCTGGTCGCTTTACGAAGACCGCGAAGAAAACCTGTGGTTTGCGCAGAACGGCGGGGTATCACGGCTGCGGAAGGACTACCGCGCCTTCGAAGCCCTGACGGGCCGCTCCCACGCCGGCGAGCAGCCGGCCCTCCCCGACTTGAGCGCCTTCAGCGTGCTCGCGCCCGAAGCAAGCAGTCCGGGGCCCTGGGCGAATCTGATGATCGTCGGGACCGGCGGCGGCCTGGCCGTGTTTCCGCCCGCCAGGGCGAGATCGGTCCTGCGCGTCAGCGATGGATTGCTGAGCAACTCCGTCTATTCACTGGCCCGGGACGCCGAAGGACGCATCTGGATCGGTACGGTTGGCGGCGTGAACTGCCTTTCCAAGGTCGACAATGCGCCGCCGATGATGGCGGGGTCGACGCAACAGAACGTCACGTTGGCCGGGCTGCCGGCCGTCAACACCTCGTATCCGGTTGACACGACCTACCTCGTGCAACCGTTCACTATCCGCGGCGCCGAAACGATCTGGCTGGCCAGTATTCACGGGATCAGGTGCCTGGCCGGTGGTCAGTGGTTTTCGTTCGGAACGCGCGCGGGACTTCCTCCCGCGGGCGCGAGCGCCGTGGTTGTCGATGACGACGGCTACGTGTGGGCCGGCACACCCGACAGCGGCCTTCTTCGCAGCATCGCACCTTTCAATGCGTCGGCCATACGCCCGGGCGAGGTGGAGAAGTTCTTCGCGCCGGCGTGGTCGCACGCGACGGGGGCGCCCACCGACACCGTGCGCGTGCTGCTCTGGGCCGGTGGCAAGTTGTGGAGCGGCACGGCGGATGGTCTGGCCATCCTCGACACGAAGCCGCTCCACACCGTGGCCACTCTTCCTGCCTCATCGCTCGGAGGCGGCATGGTGGCCGGGCTCATGCTGTCGTCACAGGGACAGTCGGTGTGGGTGAGCCAGAACGCGGGACTGGCCGAAGTCGATCTGCGCGACTTTCACATCCGTACGCGCGTTTCGAAGGCGGACGGTCTCATCGACGACGAGGCGTGGGCGTATGACCCACTCGCTGTCGGAGACGACAAACGCGTGTACTTCGCCACCCCACGCGGATTGTCGATCTTCAACCCGGCATTGCGCGAGCCGAACGCGGAGCCGCCGGTAGTCCGCTTCCGCGGCATCGCCTTCCACGAAGACCGAAGCGGTAATAACGAGATCTCGATCGCCTACACCGCGCTGACGTTCAGCGACGAGTCGCTCGTCGTCTATCGCACGCGCCTTTTCGGCTACGACAAGGACTGGTCCGCGGCGCGTCCTGA
The DNA here is from genome assembly GCA_035482045.1 of Thermoanaerobaculia bacterium. Lineage (GTDB taxonomy): Bacteria > Acidobacteriota > Thermoanaerobaculia > Gp7-AA8 > Gp7-AA8 > JADGNZ01. The sequence continues at coordinate 9,669 of DATHRD010000012.1, read as the reverse complement.
CGCCAAGATCCGATACACCAACCTGCCGGCCTACTTCTTCCCCAAATCGTATCGCTTCGCCGTCATGGCCCGGAACAGCGACGGAGTCTGGTCATTGCCGGCGCTCTACGAATTCTCGGTCATGCCGCCATGGTGGCTGCGCTGGTGGGCACTCATCGGGTACGTTGCCCTTACGGTAGCCATCGCCAGCCTGGCGAATCGCCTGCGCGTCCGGCGTCTCCAGCGCATTAACAGCGAGCTTGAAGCGATCGTCTCGGCGCGGACGCACGAACTGGAAACGCTCGACAAGATGGTCGAGATCATCAACCGTGAGCTGGTTCTCGAAAACGTGCTCCGCAGTCTTCTCGAGCAGGGGATGAAGCTCTTTCCGCAGGCTGACGCGGCGGTCTTCCTGCAGTTCGACTACGAGCGGCGCCAGACGGAAATCGTGGCCGCTCTCGGGTACGACGTCGGCGCCTTCCGCGACGTGCGTCTGTCACCCGAGGAGGCCACCCGGCGCTACTCCGAACGGGCCGAGCTGCTCGAAGAAGGGGTCTACCTCGTCAAAGGCGAGGTGTTCTCCGAGCTCGCGGGGAGCGATCAGACGAAACATCTGCCAGTTCCGAGAGCGATGCTGGCGATGGAAGTGTCTCTCGGCGGCCGTATCGAGGGTTTTCTTGTTTTCGACAACTTCAGCGATCCGGACGCCTTCAGCCGCGGCGACCTGCGCAAGCTCGCGCGCGTTCGGGAGCACGCCGTCTCGGCGATCTCCAAAGCGCGCATTCTGCGCGAGCTGCAGCTCAAGAACCGCGAAGCGGAGGAGGCGAACCAGGCCAAGAGCCGCTTCCTGGCCAACATGAGCCACGAGTTGCGGACGCCGATGAACGCCATCATCGGTTTCTCGGAGATTCTCATCGAACGGCTGGAGACCCAGATCGACGCCAAGTCCATCACCTTCATCCGATCGATCCTCAGCTCCGGCAAGCACCTTCTCGAGATCATCAACGACATCCTCGATCTCTCGAAAGTCGAAGCCGGCAAGATGGAGCTGTTGCCGGAGACGTTCCCGGTCCGGAGCGCGATCGAGAGCGTCTGCCAGGTGATGCGTGGCATGTCGACCCGCAAATCGATCACGTTTGCCGTGGAGATCGAGCCGGGCGTGACCGCCATCGAGACCGATCAGGCCAAGTTCAAGCAGATCCTCTACAACCTTCTTTCGAATGGCGTGAAGTTTTCGCCGAGCGATTCGATCGTCACGATTCGGGCGCACCATCTCGAAGCCACGGACGATCGGCCGGAGTCGGTCAGCATCGACGTCGTCGATTCCGGCATCGGCATCGCGCAGGAGAACCTGGTGCTGATCTTCGAAGAGTTCCGCCAGGTGGACGGCACCTTGAACCGTCAATATGGCGGGACCGGCCTCGGCCTTTCGCTCGTGCGGAAGTTCGTCGAGTTGCAGGGCGGAACGCTCACCGTCGCCAGCAAGGTGGGGAAGGGGAGCACGTTCACGTTTACGCTGCCGGTCCACTTCGCCGGCACGACCATTCCCAGCCCAATCATCAACGTCGACGGAACGGTGATTCCGCCGGGAGAGCGCGTGCTCGTCGTCGAAGACGAGGACCAGGCCTACTCCACCCTGGCCGCCTACCTTCAGGCGGCCGCGTACGTGCCGATCCGGGCACGCAATGCGGACGAGGCCCTCCGTCTGGCGCGCACCATCCGTCCGGTCGCGGTCACGCTCGATATCGTCCTGCCGGGTGCGCAGGGTTGGGATGTGCTGCGAGCGTTGAAGGCCGATGCGTCGACGGCGAATCTTCCGGTCATCATCGTATCGATGATCGACAATCGAGAGCTCGGTCTGGCCTTCGGGGCCGACGACTATTTCGTAAAGCCGGTCGATTGGACGCGGCTGATGCGCCGTCTTCGCGAGATCACTGTACGCACCGCGGCGCCGAAACGGCCGCGCCTGCTCCTGATCGACGACGACGTCAGCGTTCACGACATGATCGAGGCCGAACTGACGAAACAGGGGTATCAGATCGAGAAGGCTTTCTCCGGCGCCGATGGGTTGGAAAGGGCGAAGGCGAGCGTGCCGGACGTCATCATCCTCGACCTGGCCATGCCGGGGATGAGCGGGTTCGAGGTGGCGGCGCAGTTGAAGCAGTGTGACGCGACGTCTCGCGTTCCCATCCTCGCCTTCACTGCCAAGGAGTTGACCGCCGGTGATCGCGAACAGTTGAAAAAGGGTTTTCACGCCGTCGTTGCAAAGGGAAGCTCGGCCGGCAAACGGCTGATACAGGCCATTCGCGCGCTCGATGCGCGCACCACGATGGGGTCCGCGTCGTAGCGTGCGGACGCCCGTTACGACGCCCGCTTCGCCCTCGAATTTGCCGCGTTAGCGGCAACAAGACGGTAGCCAGGGGTGCGAGCGCTTTTTGCGAGCACCCCTGGTAAAGAGATGTCGTGGTTGGTGCCGCGTTAGCGGCACTGGAGTTATCGGGACTCCATCCAGTGCCGCTGACGCGGCGCGCTTTCAAGTGACAACGCTGACCAGGGGTGCTCGCAAAAAAACGCTCGCACCCCTGGCTACCTTCTTGAGCCGCTATCGCGGCGTCGTAACGTCCAATCTCCAGGTAACGGGCGGAGGCCCGTTACTGAACGCCAGGGAGCGAGGCGGCGAGCTCTCGCTTCGCCTCATCGGAACGGCCCGTCTCGTTCAGTGCTACGGCGTAGTAGTAGTGGTACAGCTCTTCGCCGCGACCAAACGTGCCGGCGCCTTTGAACGCCATTGTTGCCCCTGCGAAGTCATGCACGCGATACAGACCCTCGCCCAGGCGCAGCATCGTGCTATGCGGGAGCTGAGGTCCGTTCAGGAGTGCGTCGTAGATGGTCTGCGCCTGTCTGATCTCCCCATTGTCGACGGCTCGCTGCGCCTCGGCGAAGCTGGCATCCACGTTCTTCATGTCCGGCTGTGCGGTGGAAACCGGCGGTGCGGGTTGCGGTTGCGGATCGGCCGGTTCAGGCACCGGGGAGACAGGTTGCGTGGCCGGCGTGGTGGGCTGAAGCGTCGGCGGCTGGGATGACTGTGCGCCTTGCTCCGGCCTCGTCGTTGGGTCGGACTCGGGGGATGCCGTGTCCGCGCCTCCGCGATCGCGCGGTGCTGTCACGGCGACATTCGGTGTCTTGCTGGGCGTCGGCACGAGGTTAGGCGGGTTGACCTTTCTCGCGGCGTCCTGAATCGCTGTCGGGACGCCGAGGACGGTGCATTCCTGCCTCGTCAGAAGCACGGCGGCAATGTTGTCGTCTTCCGCGCGCAGATCGTCGGGAAGTTTGACGGAGCGGTAATGCGGCTCGATTTTCTCCGCTTTGACGATGCGCAGCATCGAGTCGCGCGCATCGTCGTCGTGCCCGAGCCGGTGGGCGGCGATGGCGGCGTAGGCCTGGATCGTCACGAACTGATCGACTTGCTCGACGAATCCGAACCCGGCGTTGCGCAATTCGGTGAAGGCAGTGGAGTATTCGCCCGCCGCAAAGTGAGCCATGCCGCGCTGGTAAAGGCGCTGATAGAACTCGTCGCCCGACGCGGCGAATACCGCGACCGGCACGAGCAGCACCAACCACCACACCACCAACTTGCGTAGGATCATTCTCCGTTTGACCATTGACGATTCGCTACACGCTTGTCGTATCGGACCCGAGAACAGCGGAGCCGCAACGGTTTCATCCTGAAGGACTTGATTGGTGGAAATTGTGCCACACTTCATTCTCACTCTTGCTGAATTCGCGGTAGCATCCGTCACGATCGTGTCAAAAAACGTCATTATCGTCGGTGGCGGGCTCGCTGGGCTCTCGGCCGCGGTCTTTCTGGCGCGAGCGGGCCGAACCGTGACGATTTTCGAGCGCCGCCGTTACCTGGGCGGCCGGGCGGTAACCCATCTCCGCCACGGCTACCGGTTCAACCTCGGGCCGCACGCCTTCTATCGCAACGGCCTTGGATGGAACGTGCTGCGTGAGCTCGGCATCCCCGTGCGCGGCGGTATCCCGAAAACGCGCGGTGTGGCCATACTCGGCAACCAACATTACAAATTACCCGGCGCGCCATGGTCGATGCTGACGACGTCCCTCTTCGGCCTGAAGGCGAAGGCCCAGGCAGCGATGCTGCTGCTTCGCATCCGCCGAATCGATCCGAAACCCTTCGCATCGATGACCGTGCGCGAATGGATCGACGCCAACGCGTCCGACGAGCGCGTGCGTCAGGTGCTGGAGGCGCTTTTCCGCTTGGCCACCTACAGCGACCGCGCCGACCTGCAGAGCGCGAGCGCCGCGCTGGGCCATTTGCGGCTGGCCATGCGTGGCGTGGTCTACGTCGATGAAGGGTGGCAGAAGATCGTCGACTCACTGCACAGCGCGGCCGTCGCCTCGGGCGTGAATTTCGTGACGAGCTCGCGGGTCGTGAATGTCCATCACGATGGCGGCGCGGTCAGTGGCGTGGAGCTTGGCGGGCTCGAGCTCGACGTCCGCAACGACACCATGTCGCTGGCGATGCCGGACATGTCCGATCCCGACAAGGGAACGCGCATCCCCGCCGAAACGGTCCTTCTCGCCGTCGATCCCGTCACCGCCCGCGAGCTCGTTCCCGATCTCGACTGGCCTTCGATGACCGCCGTGACGGCGGCTTGCCTCGACGTGGCGTTGTCGAAGCTCCCCGTGCCTGGCAATACGTTTGCCCTCGGAATCGACAAGCCGCTTTACTTCTCCGTTCATTCAAAGTGGGCGCAGTTGACGCCGAAGGGCGGTGCCCTCCTCCACGCCATGAGATATGGAGCAGGAACGGAGGGGGAGCTGGAAGCACTCATCGATGAGATGCAACCCGGCTGGCGCGACCTCATCGTCCACCGCCGGTACTTGCCGTCGATGACGGTGTCGAACGCAACTGTGGAGCCCGAGGGCAGGTCAACACGGATGCGCTCCGCGACATCCCTGCGCGGTCTTTACGTGGCAGGCGATTGGGTCAACGAAGGCGGCATCCTCTCGGACGCCGCCTTCGCCAGCGCGCGCGCTGCCGCCAAGGCCATCCTCGCCTGAACCAGCGGCCTGCGCGACCGAACGTTGGTTTCACACTGTTGGCGGAGCCTTGGGCAACCAGCGCTGCCGGCTGTGCCGGCTATTTCCCGATGCGGATGTCGCCCCCGGAGCTGCGCAGCACGAGCTTCGGACCTCCGCCGTTCAACTTACCGTTCAGCGATGAGTCGTGCTGCTTGCCGAGGATCGTCACCGGGACGTCGGAGGCAACATCGCCTCCGCTCGTGTGCGCGTCGATGTCGAGCGCCATATTCGGCGCCACGGAAACCGTGATGCCGCCGCCGGACGTCGAAAGCTTTGAATCGGCGTGAGGCTGGCGCGAAAGGCGCGCGCGGATGGAACCGCCGGAGCTGGAGGCATCGATCGCGCCGCCGGCATCGCCGATCTCGATGGAGCCGCCCGATGTGTGCGCGCTCAGATCGGCGTCGGCGCGGCGGATATCGATCGAGCCACCCGAGGTCTTCACCTTCAGTGAACCGCCCGCGTCACCGACTTTGATGTCCCCGCCGGAGGTGGAAAGCAGCGCGCTGGCGTGAGAGCCCGCCATCGACACGTCGCCGCCCGAGGTGTGCGCGTCGACCACTCCGCCGATCCGTCCGAGTGAAATGTCGCCGCCGGAGGTCTTGACCCGCACCTGGCCGGCCAGATCGGAAACGGTGATATTGCCGCCTGAGGTCGTCAGATCGACGTTGTACTGCGACGGGATATTGACCACGTAACGAACGTCGAAGTCCAGGTTCCAGTGAAACCACGAGGTGGGGCGGTTGTAGCGCGACCGGATGCGGACGTCGTTCCCTTCCTGGGTGAAGGTGACGTCGAAGTCTTTGAAGAGCTCATCCGCGTGCGAACGGCTCGCTGTCTTCGCCACGCGAATCACGTCGATGCTCGCGTTTGCGGCACCCGAGGTCACTTTGATGTCGCCGATGTCGGCGTCGATGATGATCGTCCCGCCGGGGCGGACGTTGAAACTGCGGTGGATGGGGCTCTCGATCGCGGCATGGGCGGCCGATATTGACGCGAGCCCAAGCAAGGCCGCGAGCGCTGCAATGCGGATGCGCTTCATGGTTGCCTCCTGTGCAGAGTAAGTACGCTGGCGGAGGCGAAAGGTTAGCAGGGGGCGTGCAGCGGATAGACTTCCGCGATGTTAAGCGTTCTCGCCGCCACTCTCATGCTCGTGATGACGCCATCCCCACGCTTTCTCGCCCTCGGCGATTCCTACACGATCGGCGAGAGCGTTGCCGTCACTGACCGCTGGCCGGTTCAGCTCGCGCTTCAGCTTCGGAAGAACGGGATCGACCTCGCCGATCCGCAGATCATCGCCAAAACCGGCTGGACGACCGACGAGCTGTCGTCAGCGATCGATGCGGCGAAACCGAATGGCCCGTACGCGCTCGTGACGCTGCTGATCGGCGTGAACAACCAATACCGCGGCCGCGACGCGGAACAGTATCGAAAGGAATTCGCCGCGCTGCTCAATCGTGCCATCGCGTTCGCCGGCGGCGACCCGAAGCGCGTCGTGGTCGTTTCGATCCCCGACTGGGGCGTGACTCCTTACGCCGCCGGGCGTGACCGGCGTCAGATCGCCGCCGAGATCGATCATTTCAACGCCATCAACGCCGCGGAGACGAAACGGGCCGGCGCCCGCTATGCCGACGTGACGCCGGTCTCACGCCATGCCGCGACCGACCCAACGCTCGTCGCGCCGGACGGGCTGCATCCCTCGGCGGCGATGTACGCGCAGTGGGTCGCGGTCATTGCGCCGCGGGCTGAAGAGGCGCTCAAGGGACATTGACAGCGATGTTGTCGAGCGTCGTCTTCGCCGTCGGTACCCCCTGCGCCGTGCCCGTTTCGACGAACGCGAATAGTAGTCCGTCGATACGGCGGAAGTCGCTGTAATCGACCATAAAGTCGAGACCGGAGGTCTTGCCGGTCGAACGAAGGATGTGCCACGACTTCGGATCGATGTCGACGGTCACCGTCAGCGAGGCCGAGATCGGAATCTCGATGGCGCGGAAGCCCTCGCGCACGCCAAGATCTTTCAGGGAGGCGCGCCTGGCCACGAGGAGGAGCGGCAACTCCAGACGCGCCTCCTGAAGCTTCATCGCGTCGAGCCCGGCGCCGGTGGCCTCCTTGCCGTTGCGCGTTCCATGATCGCCGTCGACGATGCGCAGCTCGGTGCTCGACGGATAGACGATCTCGACGCGGAGCTTGTCCGGCTTCTGCCAGAGACGCGTCGTTGCGCCGTCACCTTTGCTCATCGCCGGAACGACCTTGCCGGTCTCCCGTATCGAGGTCACCTTCTGCCACGCCGCGGTCCCGCCGTACTCCTTCATCACGTTGGATACGACGTCATCCAGCGATTGGGCGTGTGCGTTGGCGGCGAGGAGAAACGCGGCGAGGAGAGTGAGTTTTCGCATTGTCGAATTGTGACATGTATCGGGGGTCGGGAGTCGGGGGTCGGGAGTCGGAGGTGGGGAGTCGCGGGTGGGGAGTGGGGTGTCGATGCCCGTGGTTTCATTCCGACCCCCGACCCCCGACCCCCGACCCCCGGATTCCCGCCATTGACTGAACGCACAGTGATGTATACGGTCCGCCCCATGACCATCGAAGCCCCACCAAAGCCCCGTGACTTCATCCGCGAGATCGTCGAGGAGGATCTCGCCGCCGGCAGGTACCGCCGCGTCATCACGCGTTTCCCGCCTGAGCCGAACGGATATCTGCACATCGGCCATGCCAAATCGATCTGCCTCAACTTTGGAGTCGCCGGCGAGCAAGGCGGCCAGTGCAATCTCCGCTTTGATGACACGAATCCGACGAAGGAGGAGGTCGAGTACTCCGAGGCGATCAAGCGCGATGTGGCCTGGCTCGGCTTCTCATGGGGCGAGAATCTTTTTCATGCTTCGGATTACTTCGATCAGCTCTACGCCTGGGGTGAGGAATTGATCATGCGGGGGAAGGCGTATGTGGACAGCTCGACCGCCGAGGAGATGCGGGCCATGCGCGGCACGCTCACGGAGGCGGGGCAGGAGTCGACGTATCGCGGCCGCGGCGTCGACGAGAATCTCGATCTCTTCCGGCGGATGAAAGCCGGCCAGTTCCCGGACGGTGCGCACGTGCTTCGGGCGAAGATCGACATGGCCTCGCCGAACATCAACATGCGCGATCCGGTGCTCTACCGTATCCGCCACGAGCGCCACGACCGTACGGGCGACGCCTGGTGCATCTATCCGATGTACGACTACGCGCATCCGCTGTCGGATGCCATCGAACACATCACGCACTCGCTCTGCACGCTGGAGTTCGAGGACCACCGCCCGTTGTACGACTGGCTGATCGAGAATGCCTCCGTCCCGTCGCGCCCGCGGCAATACGAGTTTGCGCGGCTCAACCTCAACTACACGGTGATGTCGAAGCGGAAGCTGTTGCGGCTGGTGGAGGAGAACCACGTTCGAGGGTGGGACGACCCGCGTATGCCCACCATCGCCGGTCTGCGCCGCCGCGGGTACACGCCGGCCGCCATTCGCAACTTCTGCGAACGGGTCGGCGTGGCCAAGCGGCAGAACGTCATCGACGCCGGCCTCGTCGAGTTCTGCGTTCGTGAGGATTTGAACGCCACCGCTCCGCGCGTGATGGGGGTGCTCGACCCGTTGCGCGTCGTTATCGACAACTACCCCGAGGGACAGGACGAATCGTTCGAGACAGCGAACAACCCTGATGACCCCTCGACGGGGACGCGCAAGGTTCCGTTCGGGAAGACCATCTTCATCGAACGCGACGACTTCATGGAAGAGCCGCCGAAGAAGTTCTTCCGCCTCGCCCCCGGCCGCGAGGTGCGCCTCCGTTCCGCGTACTTCATCACCTGCACCAGCGTGTCGAAGGACGACGCTGGCAACATCGTCGCGCTGCATGCCACCTACGATCCGGCCACGCGTGGCGGCGATTCTCCCGACGGCCGCAAACCGAAATCGACCCTGCATTGGGTTTCCGCCGATCACGCCGTCGATTGCGAAGTCCGCCTCTACGATCGCCTCTTCAAATCGGAGAATCCGGAGGAGAGCGGCAATTTTCTCGACGACCTCAACCCGCAATCCCTCCAGGTCGTGGCCCGCGCGAAGCTGGAGCCATCCGTTCGCGGGGCCGCGCCGTTCATGCGCTACCAGTTCGAGCGCCTCGGCTACTTCTGCGTCGACCCCGATTCAGTCCCTGATGCCCTCGTCTTCAATCGGACGGTGACGCTGAAAGATGCCTGGGCCAGGGTGGCGCCCAAGTAACGGACCGGATCAGCGCGCTGCGCGCCGCCGGGGCACAGAGGTCTGCGGGTCGGGTGAAGGGATCGTCCGCACGAACAGTCGTGCTGCCATCAGGCTTGGATCGTCCATGCCGCGGCTGGATACGAGATAGGTGTTGCGCGCGGAGGCCGCGAGCGGCAGAGGCAAGTCGACGATCTGCTGCGTGTCGACGAGGGCCGCCACATGTGGCCGCGGCTCGGGATCGATCCTGCTCCAATACAGCCGGCCCGTGGAGGAGTTGCTCAACTCGACCCAGTAGAGGCCGGCGTTCACGGCGGCAATCGGTTGGGGTGAACCTGCCGATGTGCTGGTGATAACG
>DATHRD010000011.1:0-11527 GCA_035482045.1 Thermoanaerobaculia bacterium | reverse complement strand
TTCGCTCTTTGATCGGTCACACTCGTCGCCTTCCAGGGCATCGTCGGTCTTCCTCGACGCCCCTGAACCGGCTCCCGACTGTTACCTATGTCCCCGGGCCGATCTGTTACCTATGTATCAGGTCTGTACACGGCACCTTCTCCCCCGCAAGAAACCGCGGGGGAGAAGGGCGCTCGACGGGGTACGGACTGCCGACGATTCCAGTGAGCGTGTGAGAAATGCGGGCTAACGGAGGGCTAACGGCGAGAGTGGCGAGCCGGAGCAATCAACCGACAACGCGCGGCGGCGGCTTGCGCCGCCGCCGCGCAGCATCAAGGCGTCGGATTCGGGTTCTGCGTGTAGAAGTCGACCGATCCGACTTCCGTTCGCAGGCCGGTGAAATCGAGGACGCGAAGCGTCAGGCGATGGCGCGCGTTGCTCAATTTCGTCGTATCCATCGCGAAGCGCCATCCGGAGTTCTGGCTGTTGAAGAGATAGGGGTACTGCACGGCCACATCGGGACGCGGGAACCCGTATTGCGCCGTCCCGATGAAGTCGCCATCGATCAGAAGCTCGACCGCAACGAGCGAGCTCCTTTCGACGAGAGCCCAGCCCTGGAAGGTTACCGTCCCCTTCATGAAATCGGAGGCTTGAGGGACATCGATGAAGCCGACCGCGGAGGCGACCCGATTCTCGGCACATTCGAAGAAGACCGGGATGCCGTCCTTGTTGGGCAGCTGGGTGAACGTCTGCTCCTGATCTCCCACGCGCACGGACAGAATGTGACTGCCGGGACTCACGCCGAGCGCGAGAAGAGCGCCGACATCCATCGTGAAGAGAAAGCCAGCGCGCGGGGCGTCCGGATAGTTCGGGTAGAAGCGCTCCACGTCGAAACGCGGCAGGCCATAGCAGTTGACGTAGTTGTTGAAGATGGGACTGAAGGCGCAGTCGTCGGTCGAATACCAGCGGACGCCGTCGACCAGAAGCTCGGCATAAGCGACGCGTCCCTGTTCGTCGCGAGTGCCGAGGTCGAGAGCCCAGCCACGGACAGGCGTGATGTGCGACTGCGGATTGATGGCCGGCGAGAAGACAGGCTGAAGCTGGCAGAGAGTGCCATACAGCACGGCGTCGCGCAGCGGCTCGTCGACGAAGCCGAACGGCTTGAGGTTCGCGTTCTCGTTGAAGATCTGCACGACCCGGCGGCCGATGAGGCGGGCCAGACCGGTGTTGTCCGTGGCGCGGACGTCGAGCGTGTGTACGCCGTCCTGAATCTGCGTCGTGTCCACGTTGGCGACGAAGGCGCTGTAGAGAGCGGCCGGCCAGTCGGGGAACGTGTTGCCTACATCCGGCCGCGGATCGCCGTACATCGCGTTCTGCACCACACCGTTGTCGATCAGCACCTCGACCTTGGCGATTCCGTCCGTATCGAGTGCCCAGCCGGAGACCGGGAACGATCCTGAGGCGTTATACGTCCCCCCGAGATCGGGTATATCGACGTTGCCGAACGGAGCCTGATTGAGCGTGTTGTCGATGTTGATCGTCCGGCGGCCCAGTTCCGTCACAGTGCCGTTGCTGTCGAATACATGAACGGAGATCGTGTGCGGGCCGTTCGTGAAGCGGCTGGCCAGCATCCCGATCTGGAAGCCGGGCGCGACGTTCTGGATGCCCGGGTAGTTCGGGTAGGCCTGAACGATATCGACGCGCGGCAGGCTGGTATTCGCGTTGACGATGAACTGATCGTCAACGTACGCCGCGATCTTCGAGATCGACGCCGGATCGAGGAACCACCCTTTGAGGAGGATCACCCCGCTCTGCGTAACGTTTGGATCGGGAAGCTCAAGAGCACCTTGAGTTTCAACCGGTTGTGCAAGGAGCGCCGGAACAGCAAGCGCCGCCAGAAAAGCGAGAACCAGGCCGCGGGTAACCCTTCTCCACATAACCCCAACCTCCAACCCGAAAATGACCCTGCCCGTTGCTGCTTTGTCGACGCGTAGTCCCGCCGACCCTATGTCAGATAGCCCCAGTTTATACTGGCTGGGTGAATTCTTCAAATATCGATGTGGCTGCTGTCACGATCGAGGACATCCGCGCCGCCGCCGGCCGCCTCAAACCGTACATCCACCGGACCCCTCTTCTCTCGAGCGCCTCGCTCTCGGAAGCGATCGGCGTCGAGGTTCGCCTCAAGTGCGAAAACCTCCAGCGAGCCGGCTCGTTCAAGGTCCGCGGGGCCATGAACGCCCTCCTGCAACTATCTGAAAATGAACGACGAAATGGTGTCGTAGCCTTCTCATCCGGCAATCACGCTCAGGGCGTGGCCCTGGCGGCCAGGCTCCTCGGTGTGAAGGCCACGATCGTCATGCCGGAGAACTCGATCGCCATGAAGGTCGAGGCCACGAAAGCCTATGGCGCCGAGGTCGTCACCGCCGGGGTCACCTCAGCCACCCGCGACACCGTCGCCAGGGAGATCGCCGAGAAGAGCGGAGCCGCCGTCATCCCCCCCTTCGACGACTGGCGGATCATCGCCGGCGCCGGGACGGTCGGGTTGGAGATCGTCGAGGAGTGGCCGGACGTCGAGGTGATCGTGACACCGCTCGGCGGTGGCGGCCTGCTCTCCGGCATCGCAATCGCGGCCACCTCGCTCAACGCCGGAATCGACGTCTACGGCGTTGAGCCACGGGCCGGCAACGACGGCGAGCAGTCGTTCCGGTCCGGCCGGATCGTGACCATCGATCCGCCAAAGACGATCGCCGACGGCGCCCGGACCCTGGCCATCGGCGAACGTAACTTCGCCGTCATCCGGGAGCGCGTCCGCGACGTCGTCAGCGTCGACGATGATGTTCTCCTCGATGCCGTGAAGCTGGCCATGTACCGGACCAAGCTGGTCATCGAGCCCACCGGAGCACTTGGGATCGCCGCGTTGCTGAACGGAGCGATTCGACCGAAGGGCAAGACCGCAATCGTGGTTTCCGGAGGCAACATTGATTTCAGTCTGCTCTGCTGACGAATGTCCTGCTATGCCGATGAATGTCAAATGTTAAATGTTCAGTGTTGAATGTTGAATGAGACAGGGAGTCATCCAACATTGAACATTCAACATTGAACATTCAACATTCAACATTCAGCCTTCCGCCTTCCGCCTTCCAAATGACCGGCTCCCTCTTCGACGACGCCCCCTTCGACCCTCCGGTCCGCGGTGACGCGCCGCTGCCGGAACGTCTGCGTCCCAGGACCCTCGAAGATGTCGTCGGTCTCGAGGAGCTCCTCGGCGAGGGACGCTTCCTGCGCACCGCCATCGAGAGTGACCGCATCCCTTCGATGATCTTCTGGGGGCCGCCCGGCTCCGGCAAGACCACCCTGGCGCGCATCATCGCCACCAGGACGCGGGCAAGGTTCGTCACGTTCTCCGCCACCAGCAGCTCGATCAAGGAGATCAAGACGCTGATGGAGGAAGCGCGCAGGGAACGGAAGGCGCGCGGATCGAAGACGATCGTCTTCATCGACGAGATCCACCGTTTCAACAAGGCGCAGCAGGACGCCTTTCTGCCGTATGTCGAGGCGGGAGACATCATCCTCATCGGCGCTACCACAGAGAACCCTTCGTTCGAGGTGAATTCGGCGCTGCTGTCACGAACGAAAGTGGTGGTCATCCCCGCGCTGGAGCGCGAGCAGGTGATGACGATCCTCCGCCGCGCCGTCGAGGATCCCTCGCTGCGCAAGTACGGCATCGAGGTCACCGACGATGCTCTCGACTTCATGGCCGCGACCTCGGCCGGCGACGCGCGGCAGGGGCTCAACTCCCTGCAGCTCGTCATCGAGACGGCCACGAAGGAAGACGGCGCCATCGACAAAGAGAAGGTGACGCAGATCCTGCAGCGCCGCTCGCTCATGTACGACAAGGGCGGCGAAGAGCACTACAACATCATCTCGGCGCTCCACAAGTCGCTCCGCAACGGCGACGCGGACGCCTCGGTGTACTGGCTGGTGCGGATGCTGGAAGGGGGCGAGGACCCGATGTACATCGCCCGCCGCCTCGTCCGCGCCGCCTCCGAGGACATCGGCAACGCCGATCCCCAGGCGCTCGTCTTCGCCATCGCCGTCCAGCAGACGGTCCACTTCCTCGGCATGCCCGAAGCCGGCGTGGCGCTGGCCCAACTGGTCACGTATCTCGCTGCCGCACCGAAATCGAACGCAGTCTATGCCGGCTATGGTGAAGCCGTCCGCGAAGTGAGACAGGGTGACAACCCCGGCGTCCCGCTTCACATCCGCAACGCCCCCACACGTCTGATGAAGGACCTCGGCTACGGCCGCGGCTACCAGTACGCACACGACTACGAGGACCAGACTGCCGTCATGGAGTGCCTGCCTGAGGCGCTGGCCGGCCGGAGGTACTACGAGCCGAAGGAGATCGGCGCCGAGGCGAAGATCAAGGCCCGGCTCGATACCATGCGCGAGGCACGTGGAAAAAAGTAGATTCGTGGGATTAGTAGATCCGTGGATTCCCTGATCAGTGGACCGCCGCAGGAGTCAGTCCTGACCTACTAACCCGGACTTCTCACCATCCAGGTGAATCATGGACGCGTGTGTTTGTCGAGCGATTACAGGAACTGCCGAGAACGAACCGCTCGCACAACTCCACATCGTCCCAAGTTTCACCGCCACCAGCGTGCGGCAATTCCACTCAGCGTGTGAGAAATGCGGACTAATCTTGGACTAATCTACTAATCCACGAAACTACTTTACGATCACACGCTAAACGCGTTCGCCCGGCGCGTGATCGGCAGCGGCTTGCCATCGTCGTCCACATTCACGTAGACCACCTGGGCCTCCGTGACCATCACCTTCTTCTGGGGTTCGGTGCCACGAATTACTTCGCAGACGACCTTGACGGTGATCGAGGTCGTACCGATGCGGAGAGTCTCAGTCCAGAAACTCACCAGGTCGCCGACGAAGACCGGCTGGTGAAAGACGATCTTGTCCATCGAGACCGTGAGCATGAGCCGGCTGCCCTGCCGCCGCGCTTCGATCGCGCCGGCCTGGTCGATGTAACTGAGGATCACCCCGCCGAAGATGGTGCCGTGCGCGTTCGTGTCGCGCGGCATCATCAGCACGCGGATGGCCGGCTCATTCCACCGTGGCAGCGGAGCATTGGGGTCCCGCGACTCCACGGTCACCTCACATCACCACCACGCAACTCCGCGAGGTTCTGCATCCTCATGCGCCGGTCTGCTGCGGTTGCGTCTGTTGCTCGAGCAGCTTCTTGTTGATGTCGATCGTCGCGGCCTTGCGCAGGCGCTGGAGGAGAGTGGCGCGCAGGTTCCGCGATTCCTGCTGCCTCAAAGTCTCCATGTACTGAGGGCGATTCTGCGCGAGCGCGGCGGCATCGACCTTCTTCTGCTCGGTGACCTGGAAAAGCACGGCGCCGTCGCCGGTCATCACGGGCCCTTTGACTTCGCCGACCGGCGCGGTCATCACCGCGTCGACCAATGCCGAGGTATCGCCGGTGAATCCGGTGACATAGCCCTGGCGATTGATGCTCGTCTCCATCGACGTCAGACCGATCTTCGAGCCAACCGCGTCCACGGTCGGCGCCGGCAGAGCCTTCGCCAGAACCTGCTGGGCGAGCTGCCGCGCCTTATCCATGCGCGCGTCGTTCTCGACTTTGGCGCGCACTTCCTCGAGCGGCGACACTCCGGCCGCGCGGATGCTGTATAGGAACGGAATGATCGGACCGCGCTGCGAGCCGATGATGTCGCCGACGTCGCCCTGCTTGGCCCCGAACGCCCACGTCGTGAAGGCCGGATTGTTGCCCATGCCCGGGATCGCGTCGGACTTGGTGAACCACTGGGTGTCGTTCGACGTCACGCTGCCGCTGGCCAGGGCCGTGAATTCCCCGGCTGTCTTCGGGGTGCTCTCCTTGATCTTCGCGGCAATCCGGGTGATCTCGTCGCGAGCCCGGTCCTTGCTCTGCTGATCCACCACCAACGCCAGGATGCGGTCGCGCACCTCCTCGAACGGGCGGTAGCCCGCCGGGCGGCGTTCCAACACCTTGATGATGTGATAGCCGAATTCCTTCGAATGGATCGAGTCGCTGATGGTGTTGAGCGGCATCGAGAAGGCCGCGGTGTCAAACGGCTCGACCGTCGTCCCCTTGTCGACCCACCCCATGTCGCCGCCTTTTCCGGACGACGACGGATCGCCCGAGTTCTCCCGGGCGAGCTTGGCGAAGTCGGCCCCTGCACGAAGCTGCTTGACGAGATCGTCGGCTTTCGCCTTCGCCGCGGCGTCGACCGCCGGCGCGGAGCCCGGATCGACTTTGATGAGGATGTGGAGGACGTGGGCCCCTTCGGACGCCTTGAACTCCTCGTGCCGCTGATCGTAGACCTTGCGCAAGTCCGCTTGCGTCGGATTGATCGAGAGCCGCAGCCGGTTGTAGTCGGCGATCAGGTACTTCGCCTCCCGCTGCTCACCGTGTGTGTACCGCGACTGATGCGTCGTGTAGTACTGCTGCACCTCGGCCGGCGTGATGGTGATGTTGGCCGCCTCCCGCGATGCCGGATAGAGGATGTACTTGATTTTGGCACTCTCGCTGACGCGGCGATACTCCGCATCCGCCGCATTCGGTGAAACGACGATGGCGTTCTGAAGCGAGCTCTCCATCTTCGAGATCGTGATGTCTCGGGCAAGCTCTTCCTCGAACTCCGCCGGAGACTGGAAGCCCATGGCGCCGGTCACGTAGCGTGTGTAGAGCTCCTCGCCGACGAACTTGCCGTCCGGATTGAGGGTCGGGATCTCAAGGACCTTCTGGCGAATCTCCTCGGGCGAGGCGCCGAGATGGAGGCGCCTGGCCTGCTGCAGGAGGAGGTGCTGATCGACGAGCGAGTCGAGCACCTGCTTCGGGAGCCCCATCTGGGCGATGATCTCGGGCGAGAGCGGCTGGCGATACATCTGCTCGTAGTTCTTCTCGGTGTAGTAGAGAGCGCGATCGAACTCGCGATACGAGATGGTCTCGCCGTTCACCCGCGCCGCGTAGGCGCGCTGGTCGACCGCTCCCCCGCCGGCGCCGCCGGCGCCCCAGTCGACGAAGATGAAAAGGATGAAGATCGCAACAATGGCGACCAGAATCCACTTGAGGTGCTGAAAGCTATCGCGCATTAACTTGAGCATTGGGACGAACCTCTGTCTCGACTTGATTTGGATGGCAACCGCGGCGCGGGACTCGGCGAGCCGGGCGATCGCGAAAATCCGTAAAAAACGGGGCAGTGTAGCTATTCCCGCTCCCCGTGGCAAACTGAGGGCCACAGCGGGCGCGGCGATTCGCTGCGCCCATGCTATAAAGACCGTCTCGTTCGATGGCCACGAAGAAGAAGCACGCACCCGGCGTAGACATCGATTGGTATCTCGTATCGATCCATCGACTTAAGCAGGTCGGTCTCGTGATTTTTCTCGTACTGCTCGGCCTTGGAGGCTGGTGGTACTTCAGCAGCCAGAGACGCAACCCGCGCAGCTCCGCCGAATCGGCCATCGCCGAAGCACGGCAGGCCCTCAACTCCCTGGCCGCTTCGAAAGATTTCCCCAGCCATCGCGGCGACTTCGATCGCGCCCAGCACAAGCTCGACGAGGCCGGCACGCTCCTCGCCGCGGGCAAGTACCCTGACGCGGAGAGCGCCGCCGTCGAGTCGCAAACCTTCAGCAAGGCGGCCCTGAGCGGCAAGGTCGGAACGGAGAATGATGCCCAGTTCCTCACGGTCGAAGGCGACGTGCAGTATCAGAAATCGTCGACGAGCGACTGGACCGCCGCCGAGACCCGCACGCCTCTCTTCAACGGCGATTGGGTGAAGACCGGCAGCGGAGCGTCCGCGGAATTGATCTTCTCGAACGGTTCGCTATACACCGTCGGCTCGAACGCGCTCCTCGAGATCTACTCGCAGTTCAATCCCTCCACAAGCCGGAAGAACAACTCCGTACAGATGCAGATCGGCTCGGTCGAAGTGGCCACCACCGATAACGCCTCGAGCGTCCAAACGCCGGGCAGCCAGGTCACCATCGACTCCGAATCGACCACGCAGGTCGGCGTCGACGCGCAGAAGGCGACGGCCGTCGTGACCGAAAAGGGATCGGCATCGGTGGCGCCTCCCTCCGGCGGTACCTCAGTGAAGCTGGCCATCGGCGAAAAGCTCACCGCCACACCTCAAGGCGAGCTCTCGCCGGTCAAGAAACTGGTCATGCCCCCGGCCCTGTTGACCCCTGCCGACAACCAGGTGTTCCTCGTCACCAACGACTCGCGCGTCGAATTCTCCTGGGATGCCGTCCCGGGGACGGCGGGCTACGTGCTCGAGGTCTCGCGTTCGCGCCTCTTCACCTCGCTCGAGATCAACTCGAAGCGCCAGAAGACGACGGCGTCCGCACGGGTGACCGCCGAGGGCGCGTTCTACTGGCGGGTGGCCTCGGTCGGGCCCGACGGCGAGACCGGGCCGTTCTCGGCATTCCGGCGCTTCCGCGTCAACGGGGGCGGACATGAGGGCACTCCCGCGACGTCTTCCCCGGCGCCGCTATTGCAGCTCAAGCTCCCCTACTCGCTCGGCGGAGCCTTCTACATGATCGAAGGGACCACCGACCCGGGGACGACCGTGCTGATCAATGACGAGGAAGCCGATGTCGACGCCGGCGGTCACTTTAAGAAGCTGGTCAGCTTCAACAAGGTCGGCCGCAACCTGGTCATGGTCAAAGCGATCAACGCGGCCGGCAAACAAACTACGCTTTCGGAGACGGTGCTCGTGGAAGAATAGGGGGGCAGTGGAGAGTGGGGTGTGGGGTGTGGAAGTGAGAGCACCAGATTCGATGTACGAAATTGGATGTCGGTTCTCCCGTCTCCCACACCCCACTCTCCACACCCCACCCCCTACTCCAAAGGACAACGCATAGAAATATGGCTCTCAAATCATTGCTCTCGATGTTCTCGAACGATCTGGCGATCGACCTGGGGACAGCGAACACGCTCGTCTACGCCAAGAACAAAGGCATCGTCGTCCGTGAACCGTCGATCGTCGCGGTCAACAAGATCAACAACAACGTCGAAGCGGTCGGCAAGGAAGCGAAGGAGATGCTCGGCCGCACGCCGGGCAACATCGTCGCCATCCGGCCGATGAAGGACGGCGTCATCGCCGACTTCGAAGTCACGGAGAAGATGATCAAGTACTTCATCGAGAAGGCCCACGGCCGGCGCTTCCTCGTGAAGCCGCGCATCGTGATCTCCGTTCCTTCCGAGATCACGCAGGTTGAAAAGCGGGCCGTGAAAGACTCGGCGTTGCGCGCGGGCGCCACCGAGGTCTATCTGATCGAACAGGCCATGGCCGCGGCCATCGGTGCCGGACTGCCCATCACCGATCCCACCGGCAACATGATCGTCGACATCGGCGGAGGCACCACCGACGTCGCCGTCATCTCGCTGGCAGGCATCGTTTACTCGCGCTCGGTGCGCGTGGCCGGCAACGAGATGGATGACGCGATCATTCAGTACATCAAGCGCAAGTACAACCTTCTCATCGGCGAGCGCACGGCCGAACAGATCAAGATCGAGATCGGCTCGGCCTTCCCGCTGGACGAAGAGATGACGATGGAGATCAAAGGCCGCGACCTGGTGGAGGGCGTCCCCAAGACCCTCGTCGTCAGCGACGAGGAAATCCGCGAGGCCCTTTCCGAGACCGTGGCCACGATCGTGGAAGCCGTGCGCGTGGCCCTCGAGCGCACCCCGCCCGAGCTGTCCGCCGACATCATGGACAAAGGCATCATCATCGCCGGAGGTGGATCGATGCTGAAAAACCTCGACAAACGCCTGAGAGAAGAGACCGGACTGCCGGTCACTCTGGCGGAGGATCCGCTAGCCTGCGTGGCACTGGGGACGGGGCAGATGTTGACGGATTTCAATCTGCTGCGGAAGATCTCGATTGAATAGGCGCGGTCTCGCGGTCTCGGGGTTGTGGGGTCTCGCAGTAGCAGGGTTCCTAAACCAGAAACCAAAAGAAGACCCCTCTGGTTTCTGGTTTTCAAACCCCGAGACCCCGTAACCGCGAGACCCCGAGACCGCATGGCTCAAAACCTGCTGACTACGCGCACAAACCATGGCCGCACCCGCTGATGTAATTCCTCGTCGCCCGACGCTGCTGCTGATCGTCGTCCTGGGATTGCTGTTCGTCCTCATGAGCCTGAGCACGCGGACGCGCTACATCGGCGAAACGCGGACGATGTTCGAGCGCAGCGTGATGATCCTCTTCGCGCCGGTTCCCAAAACCGTCAACTGGGTCGGACAGTCGCTGTCCGACGCCTACCACGGCTATCTCGATATGCGGCGCTCGGTCAACGAGAACCTGCAACTTCACCGGGAGATCAATCAGCTCACCACCGAGAACCTCCGGCTCCGTCAATCAGAAGGCGATCTGCGCCGGCTGCGCGGCCTTCTCGGTTACTCCGAGCAGTTCGCGATGCCGACCACGATGGCCGATCCAGTTCTACTCGACACATCGAGCCGCTTCAAGTCGATGATCCTCGACCGCGGCTCGAACAGCGGCATCGAGGTCAACGACGCCGTGGTCAATGCCAATGGCCTCATCGGCCGGGTCGTCCTGACCACAAAGGACATGGCCAAGGTGCAGCTCATCACCGACGGCAACTCGTCGGCCGGCGTGCTCGTCGACCGCACGCGCCGCCAGGGGGTTCTCCGAGGCGACGGGGCCGTCGGCGCGCAGTTGTACGACATCCCCTCGCTCTCCGACGTTCAGCCGGGCGACGTCATCATGACGGCCGGGATCGACGGCATCTATCCGAAAGGGATCCCCGTCGGCGTGGTGACGAAGGCCGAGAAGGGGCAGGACCTCTTCAAGACCATCACGGTGCGGCCGTCGGTCGACTTCGGCTCCCTCGAAGAGGTGATCATCCTGCACACGCGTAAGATTCCGAACGCCGTGGTGAGGTACGCGCCGTGAGGTGGCTTCGGTTCGCGGTCGGGCTGTTGATCGCACTGACGCTGCACTCGGTGCTCGACAGCTTTTTCCCGAACGCGCTGGCGTTCTTCAATCCGTACGTGATCCTCGTCGTCTATTACTCGATGGGCGGCAACGTCTTCGGCGCCATCATCGCCGGCGTCATCGCCGGCCTCGTGCAGGACGCATACTCCGGCGCGATGTTCGGCCTTCACGCATTCGCCCTGACCGTCTGCGCCTACGCCGTGGCGTACATCAACTCGCGGCTGGTGCTGCGCGGCACCATGCCGTTCGGCGCCTGCCTCGTCGGCGCCGTGATCGTCAACGAGCTGGTGATCTACATCCTCGTGAACATTCTGTTGAATCAGAAAGTGGAGATGTTCGAGCAGGGGATGATCGTGAAGACAATCTTCACCTGCCTGTTTGGAATGATCGTTTATCTTCTACTGACGCTGTTCCTGCGCGAAGAGCCGATCGAGGCCACGCGGCGGCCGGCGGGGTGGTGATTGTGAGTAGAACCGTTGTCGGTTGTCGGTTATCGGTTATCGGTTGTCGGTTATCGGGGGTCGGGG
>DATHRD010000010.1:0-93471 GCA_035482045.1 Thermoanaerobaculia bacterium | reverse complement strand
ACAATCTGATCAAGCAACTCCAGAACCTCGGCTACTCGGTTTCCCTGACCCAAACCGCATAGACCGACTCAACACCTGAGCCAAGCGTCAATCCGAGAGGCGCTCGTTGCTCGTTTCACGTTCAAACTTGAACGTACAATCCATGTGTGCCCTCGCTTCCCTCCACCCAAACCGATCTTCAGAGCAGGGGGGCGTTGGAGCTTGCCGAACAGTGGACTGGTTCATGAACGGGCGTGGGAAACTCATGAAAACAATTAACTTCAGCGCGAGAACGGCCCCCTCATCCGCCTGTCGGCACCTTCTCCCCCGCAAGAAGCCGCGTGGGAGAAGGGCTCTCGACGGGGTACAGGATACCGACGATTTAATTGAGTGAGAGTGTGGGAAATGCGGTTTGGACAGGGCGCCGTCGTCCTCACTCTCCGACTCCCAACCCCCGACTCCCGACTCCCGCGAGGCTGGAAGGCTCACGTTATCTTTCTGAGAAACACATGCGCGGCGGCGCGTCCGCCGGCGGTGTGCTTCACGCACTCGTAGCCGAGCTCTCGCAGGTCGATGCCGTCGAGCAGTTTCTCGCCGCGGCCGAGGAGAACGGGCGAGATGGCGAGGTGCAGGTCGTCGATCAGCCCCGCCTGCAGGTACTGCCGGATCGTCGATACGCCTCCGCCCAGCCGGATGTCCTTGCCTTGCGCCGCGTCACGGGCCTGCTGCAATGCCGATTCAATCCCGTCGGTGACGAAATGGAACTCCGTGCCGCCCTTCATGGCGATCGTTGCGCGCGGATGGTGGGTCAGAACGAACGCCGGCACGTGATACGGAGGCTCATCACCCCACCACCCTTTCCACTCCTCATCGGGCCAGGGACCGCGAACCGGTCCGAACATGTTTCGACCGAGGATCCAGGCGCCGATGTTGTCGAAACTCTGCACGGCGAAATCGTCGTCGACTCCCGATTCCCCTTCGCCGCCGCCGTACATGCGTTGAAACGTCCGCGTGTGGAAGAACCAGTCGAACAACTCCGGCCCGTGCACGCCGAGGGGATTCTGAAGATCCTGATCCGGCCCGGCGCCAAAACCGTCGATGGACATCGAGAAGCTGAGAACCCGTAGTCGTGACATGAATGGATGAAACCTCACCCCTGAGAATCACCAGCTCGATAGTTTCTCTTCGATGTATGCGCAAGAACGCAGGCGAGAATGGTGGCCAGGGCACCAAAGGACAGGTATAACAAGACCGCCAGGCCCCTTTGCCGGAGACTGATCGCGGCAACGGTCATCAGGCCGATACTCAGAACCGCACAACTGCCGCTTACCAGTGCGATGGCCGGATCGTGGTCGCTCTCTTTGGACAATAAGAACAATGAGCCGCTGAATGCAAACAGGAGCGCGGTAAGAATCTGCCCGCTCACGCGGAGTGCCGGATAGTGCGGTTGACTGAGCAGATTGTTTGCGAGGTATGCCTCCCAGGCAAGATCGACACCGTTGGCGCCGACTCGAAGCTCCTCGTATTGTCGTGACCAACCCCCGAGAGTGACCAGAAAGCTCTGGTTTGCCATGATGCGGAGGTCGACTATCGCGGCCGCGATGACGGCAGCCCAGACGATCAACGCCGCGAATGGGGTCTTCTCGATGAAAGCAGCGCCGCGGCCGAAGGCGCCCTGCAACAGCCCATAAAGAATCCCTCCGACCAACGCGAACTTCAACGTGAAAAGGAGGTGTTCGTGCTCGATGCGGTGGCCGATCTCGGCGACGACGTTATCGTGCTCTTTGTCGAGAAACTCTCTCGCGTCGGCATCGAGCGTGTTCCACGCCGCGACCGTGGGATCAGGAATGCGCATCCGCGATTCCTTGCGGTCTCCTGCACCGAGCACGCCCAGGACGTCGACGGACAGCAGGACGACAAGGATGGCGAGAGCGCCGAACGCAGCTTTCTGCAGGGCAAACCGGCGATCGGTACGCGATTCCATTTTCAGAGTATTGCGTCGTCGCTCGCCGGGGTCAAGGAGTCCACGCGTCCGCGGGCTAACCTTGCTGGCCTACCCGAGGGAACGAATCCGCAGATGACGCAGATGTACGCAGATAAAAGCTGTCCATCGGTTCTCCATCCGGCGGCGATACTCCAAAACCGGCGATCGGCCGCCTGCGGCAGGATGCCGTCCGCATCCCCCGAGCGCCTCTTTCGGACGGGCGGAAGTGTAACGCTTGCAGCAACATGCCGGGCACATGTCCACCGGAATGTGGAACGTTGCGACACGGAAGTGGAGCGTTGGGACGCGGGGGCGGAACGCTGGGACACGGAGGTGGAACGTTGGGACACGGAGGTGGAACGTTGGGACACGGAGGGTGGAACGCTGGGCCGCGGCGGTGGAACGCCGGGACATGGAGAGTGGAACGTTGGGACACGGAGGCGGAACGCTGGGACATGGAGAGTGGAACGTTGGGACGCGGGCGCGGAACATCGGGACACGGATAGCGGAACGTTGCTCCGCGGAGGGGCATACGTTGGGTTTGGTGGCATGACATGAGTGTTCCTAGAGAAGACTACGTCCGATCGAGGTCGACGACGGTTGCCTGCCTTAGTTTAGTTACGGCCGCATTCGCTCTCCTGTAGCTGGATGCCGCGAGGCGTGTCACTCCTCAAGACTCGGTTGCGCGCCCATTCGATATGAGAGAATCCCGCGGCGCCGGCAAATGATGATGGCGAGAGCGAGAGCTTTCGCCTCGGTTTCTCCGCGCACGTTCAGGAGGGTGATATGTCCAGACCGCGCGGATTGATTCTTTTCGTTCTCGCTCTTTCGCTCGCGATCCCGATGGATCTCGCTGCGCAGCGGCGCCGGCCGTCCAAGCCGGTCGGGGTGGAGACAATCACCATCCTCCAGACGACGGATCTGCACGATCACGCGAACGGGGCGGGTCACGTGGGACTGGACGTCGATCCCGTGACGGCCACGAGCACGACGGGCGCGTATTCACGCATCGCCTCCTACATCGGCTTTGTGCGCGCCACGGCCGGCCATCCCGTCATCCTGGTCGATTCCGGCGACTGGACGATGGGAACGCTCTACGATCTGACGCTGGCCAGCCGTCCGCTGGCGCTCTATTTCCTCACCGCGATGAAGTACGACGCGGTCACGCTCGGGAATCACGAGTTCGACTACACGCCACGCGGTCTGGCCGGCATGCTGGCGGCCGCGAAGAGCTCGTTCAACTTCCAGACGCCGATCGTGGCGTCGAACATGAGCCTCGGCGGCAACACCGATCTCGCGCCGTTCTACGGGAGCGGGAAGGCCATCCAGCCTGCGTATGTCGAGACACTTCCGAACGGGATGAAGATCGGCTTCATCGGCCTGATGGGCGAGGCGGCGGCAATCGATGCGCCGGCGTCGGCGCCAGTGGCATTCACTCCCCTCTCTTCGAGCTACGCGGCGATTCAGGCGATGGTGGACGATCTCCGGAATAACCAGGGCGCGCAGATCGTGATCGCGCTCTCTCATTCCGGGACCGATTCCAGCGGCAACTCCGGCGAAGACGTCGCTCTGGCAGGGCGCGTTCACGGAATCGACGTCCTGGCCTCGGGGCACACGCACACGCCGCTCTCGACAGCGCACGCGGTCACGAACGGAACCTGGACCACGCAACTGATCGACGCCGGCGCCTTCGGAACGAATGTAGCCCGCCTCGATCTGCGCATTCAAAGGACGGCCACGGGGACAGTGACGGGGACGACTTTCGCCAACTTCAACAACGTCTCGATGACGGACGCGAGTCTGGCCGCGATGCGCGCCGGGCTGAAAGCCGATCCTGGCATGACCGGTCTCGTCTCGGCTACCGACCAGCAGCTCAACAGTACGCTCGCGCCTCTGCTGTTGCAGTTCTTTACCGACTTCCGCGCCACGAGCCTGGGAAAGGGAATCTATCATCCCGTCGGCGTGGCCGCGCAGGACATGGTGCCAAACGACATCAATCCAGTCCTCTCACCCAACGGCCTCGGCAACCTCGCCGCTGACTCGGTGCGCAATGTTCCGAACGCACTGATCGCGCAGACGCTGGAGGCAGTGGGAGGGAACCCCGCCAACCTGCCAGGCTACGACTTCACGCCGTATCAGCTCGGCGTCGTCGGCACCGGCGTGATCCGCGCCACGTTGCCAGCGAACGTGCCGCTGACGTTTGCCGATCTCTACAGCACCCTGCCGCTCGGGATCTCGCCGGATTCGACACAGTTGCTTCCGGTCGGGTATCCACTGATATCAACCTATCTCGATCCGGCAGACGTGAAGAAGATCGCGGCACTCCAGCTCGTCGGTCAGAGCAACCTGGTCTCGTCCTCTTACTATCTCAACATATCGGGCATCCAATACACGCTGAACGCGCCGGCGGCGTACACCTACTTCAAGTACGCAACAGCCGCGGCGGTGCTCAACATTGCGAACGCGAAGGCGGCCGGCGGTTCCGCCGCGGCGGGACAGGCAGTCGGCGCGCTGTTCAACATGGGCTACGACCAGGGCGCGGGACTTCTGGCACTGAGCAAGGCTGGGAACCGATACGCCACGGCGATGGTGACGCTCAACGACGCCAGTCCCGATGCCACGCAGTCCGCTGCAGACCTCAAGGCGCTCGCGGAAGTCGGATACGCGGCGATCTATGGCACCGCCTCGGTCAGCGCTCTGGTGGCCTCGAAGGCGGTGGCCGCGATCGATACCGTCTCGGGATTCGTGCCCATCGACATTCGGAACACCGGAACGGCGACGGCGCTGAGCGCGACGACGCGGGTCCGCGGCGCGGTCGACCTGTACGCGCTTCTCCTGCTCAACGCCGTCGAAGCGCAATATGGAATCAAGATCACGCCGTATCAGTCAGCGACCGGCTCGACCGTTCTGTCGGGGAGCAATCTAACGGCCGTGCTGGCGAACCGCATCAACGCGACGCCGGCCTCTCCGACGATCACGGAGCTGAAGGAATGGATGGCGTTGCTGTCGAACGTCGGCACCGTGTTGGGCGGCTCCATCGGTACTGAGTACGCCTCGACGCCGATCTTCACGCAGTTCCCGGCTGCCGGCAGCGCGGTGCAAACCCGCAATGCAAGCTACCCGCTCTCGTCGATCGGCCAGCTCGTCGGAACGCTGTCTTCGTTGCAGCAGGCCCCGTAAGCTCAGCTCTTCCGAACCCTGTAGCCGAGGCGTTCTAGTTCGGCTGCGAGACGCGCGACGTGATCGCCCTGGATCACGATCTCGCCGTCTCCCGCCGTGCCGCCGGCACCGCATCGCTTCTTGAGCGATGCGGCCAGCTCCGACAGCGATTCAGACTTCAGTTGGAATCCGCTGGCGATCGTCACGCTCTTCCCCGCGCGGCGCTTGCGGTCGATGACCACGCGAATGGTCTGTTTCGACGGATCCTGATCCGTCTGCGCCTCGCTCACGCCCTCCTGGCGCAACCGCTTCGCGGCTTCGGGATCGCTGGTCCAGACGAGGCGGGATTTCATCGGCGGGGTGATTGTGGCGCAACATCCCCATCGACGAGTGGGTCAACAACGATCTATTTGCAGCAAAGGCTCAGCGCCGGCTGGAGCGGCTCCGTTGCGACGGCGGATTCGGCGCCCGAACAGAGGGCGTGACCACGCGGACCTCGTTCGAGGCTGCGCTCGCCCCACTCTTCGACGACGTCACCGAGTTGGGCGCAGCGTCGCAACCATCCACACAACCCAGATTCGAGTTTATGCCGACGGTGGTGGTAACTCCCGCCACGATCTGGACAACGGTGGGGCCCATGTCGGCAGTGAGCGACCAGGAGTGCGGGCCGGGGGTGAGCGGGATGTTGATCGAGCCGAAAAGAGGGAAGGAGTACTGAACTCCGTCGACAAGCACCGTAACCGGGGGAGAGGACGTGGTGCAATTGCAGCCCGAGTCGGTGAAACGGAGAATCCCCATCATTTCTTCGGGGGCCGTGGGAGAGGAGTGACCGCCACAGCCCGCAATGAGAAGGCCCGTTGACAGGAGAATCGCGGAAGCGAGGGTTCTGCAGCTCACTCGATAAAATTTACGGCGTTACGTTCCGGCTTTCTGTGAAGGCCGTCACATTCGCCTAACGGACCGGTGACGCTGGCAGTCCGGGGCGAGTCGCCTTCGTCTCCTGGCTCAATTTCGCATATTCCGCTCGTGCCGACTGAAAAATGGGGAGATCGGCATCGGCGGCTTTCCAGGTGTCGAGAAAGTCCTGGTAGGCCTTGAGTGCATGAGATCGATCGCCGGCTTGCGCCGTCGCACGCGCCAGACCGAGTTGCGCGAGCGGATAAAGAATCGACAGTGGCGCCTCGCCGGCATGGGAGAGGATTTGCCGGAATTCGACCCCGGCCTCCGAGGCCCTGTTGAGCTTCAGGTCAGCCTGCCCCCGAAGATAGTGCGTCCAGAACTCCGCGGCGGGCTCGTAGGTGCGTGTCGCGTCCAACGACCCGATCGCCTTCCCCGCGTTTCCATCGGTCAGTTCCGCCGAGGCGCGAATCGTGGGCACCCAGAGTCCGTTGAGGAGCGTGTCGCCCGGACGCTGTTGCGCCGCCTCGGCGAGCAATGACTGCGCCCCGCGGTCGCCGCAGAGAGCCTGGCTCAGCGCGATGCGCTCCCGTGTCACTTGGTTCTGATCGATTGCCAGCGACTGCTCAGCGTAGATATGCGTTTGATCGCACTTTCCCATAACAGCCGCGCGCAACGCCTCCTCGGCTGCGTAACGCGCGGCCACCTCTTTGACGTCGGCGCGGACTGCCAGTTCAATGGCCCGCCGCGCAAACGTCTGGGACTCCTGCCATTGCCCCCGATACGCCGCCGTGCCGCTCTGCAGGTCGGCGGCCGCATACTCCTCCGGCAGACCGCGCGCCCAGTCGAGCTGTTGCTGCATCGCGTTCTCATCATGCGCGATGAAGGCAAGCTGATAGAGCGCGCTGTGCATCCGGACGTCATTGAGGCCCATCCCCAGCGCGCGCTCGAACGTCTCTTTGGCCTCCCGGAAACGGTTGAGGCATGTAAGCGCCGTCCCCAGCGTCACCTGCCAGGCGGAAATTCCGGGATTGAGGCGCACGGACTCACGCGCATGGCGGAGCGTTCTCTCGTATTGCCCCAGAAGCAGATAGGCAAGCGACAGGTTGCCCGAGGCGCGAAAATCGTTCGGATAGGATTGATCGTAAACGCGAAACGCCTCGATGGCCCTGGACAAGTCACCCAAGGTGTAATTGTCATAGACGCCGGTAATGTAGAGCTTTTCGCGATCAGATCCCTTGTCCTTGAGAGCGAATGCTTTCGCGGCGTTCTCGGCGGCGCGGCGTGGCTCGTTCACAATCGTGTAATTGCCGGCCAGCAGCGAGTACCCGTAAGCAAAGTTCGGATCGAGCTCGACGGCCCGCTTGAACATCGGGATGGATTGGAAGTACTCCCCCTTGTTCGAGCGGTCATAGCCGAGGGCGAACGACTTCAGCGCGTCGAGCGAGGGAGTGGTGAGCTGATACAACGGGATGTCTGACTGGCGGATGGAGCTAAGGCTTTCGCCGAGTTTCGCGCGAATGCCGCTGGCAGCGGAGGAGAGCGACTTCAGAACCTCTTCCTTGCTGTCCGCCTCGGTCTGTTGGCGGCCGATCGTCTCGCCGCTCCCGGCATTGATCGCTTCGAGTGTGATGACGTAGTGGTGGCCGAGCGCGGCAATCGAACCGGCGATGAGAGCCTTGAGTCCGTTGCGCTGACAGATCTCCCGTCCCGTTTCCACCGTCACCCGCTCATCCGGCGATCGCTCCATCTGGCGCAATGTTTGGCGTACGCGCGCTCCCGGGAAGACGTCCAGAAGCGGCGACTGCTGCAACTGCATGGCCAGGCCCTGTTTGAGCGTGTCGTCAAAGACAGCGTCGCCGGTCGTATTCGTGAAATCGGTAATGAGGATTGAGTCTTTGCCGGTCATCACGGAGACGCGGCGTCTCGAGTAGAGGCTGTAGGTCAGGATTGCGGCGGCTACAAGGAAAAGGGCCGCCGCGGTCACCCAGAATCTCCAATCCAAACGTGGCAGACGGCGCAGCCTCGTCGGCCTGAAGGCTTCCAGAAAGCTGGCCGCGCTTCCCTCCTTCGACTCCGGCAGCTCCCGCAGCACCTCGATCAACGCATCGCGCAGATCGGACATTCGTTGATAGCGGCGCGCCGGTTCTTTCTCCAGTGCCCGGCTGACGATCGCTTCCAGCTTCGCGGGGATCGGGCCGCCACGCTTCGCGCTGATCGGGCCCGGCTCGTCGTACAGCACAGCGTGGCGCGCCTCGAATGCCGTCTTTCCCTGAAACGGCCAGGTGCCCGACAACATCTCGTAAAGCAACACGCCCGTCGAGAAGACGTCCGCGCGGTGATCGACCTTCTCCCCTCGCGATTGCTCGGGCGCGGCGTACGTCGGCGTTCCATACGGCGAACCGAGCGCGGTGAGCTCCGTCTGATCCTTCACGTCGATCCCGTCGCCGATCAATTTCGCAAGGCCGAAGTCGAGAATCCTGGCCTGCCCGTTCTCGGAAACGATGATGTTCTGCGCCTTGATGTCCCGGTGAATGATTCCTTTGGAATGTGCGGCCACCAGCGCGTCACAGACCTGGATTGCGATTCTCAGGGCTGTCCTGACCTCGAGCGGACGGCCTTCGACGAGTTGACGGACCGTTTGCCCCGCCACGAACTGCATGACGATGAAGCTCGCTCCGTCCACATCGATCAGGTCGTGCACCGTACAGATGTTCGGATGGTCCAGCGACGAGGCAAGCTGGGCCTCGCGGCGAAATCGCTTGCGGCTGGTGTCGTCGATGGAAGCCATCTCGGGCGGCAGCAGCTTGAGCGCGACCGTTCGGCCCAGCTTCGTGTCCAACGCTTGATAGACGGTGCCCTGACCGCCGGCACCCAGCTCGGAAATGATTCGATAGTGCGCGACGCGCTGGCCCTTCGCATACCCGCGAGCCGGGCCCGCGGTGATCTGATCCGCGACCTCCCCTACTGCCGGCTGCTCCAGAAAATCCTGCGCGTCGTCGAGGGAGCGAAGAAGGGAGCTGACTTCTTGCACAAGCGTCTCGTCACCCTGGCAGACCTTGGTGACATAGTCGAGGCGCTCGTCCGGAGCCCGTTCCAGGGCCTCCTCGAACACTCTCTTGATCTCCTGCCAGCGATCGCGGTCCATTTGCGGCGTCACCTGGACAATTCGCGATGCAGCCAGGCCCTGGCCATGCTCCATTCACGCGCGGCGGTCGCTCGTGAGACGTTCAGGATCGCCGCCGTCTCTTCGAGACTCAAGCCGCTGAAATAACGCAGCTCGACCACGCGCGATTGCTGTTCATCGATCGCCGCCAACCGGGTCAAGGCTTCGTCGAGCGCGATCAGATCGACCGGCCTTGTCTCGCCGGCGATCTCCCCGGCCGCGGAGATGGAGAGCCGCACGTCGTCTCCGCCGCGTTTCGCCCGATTCCGCGCGCGTGCGTAGTCCACCAGCACGCGCCGCATGGCTTGCGAGGCGATGGCAAAGAAGTGCGTGCGGCTTTCCCATTGGACATGCCTCTGCCCGATCAGCTTCAGGTAGGCCTCGTGAATCAGCCCGGTGGTCTGCAGCGTGTGATCCCGACGCTCGCGCCGCAAGTGTCGCGCCGCCTGGCGGCGCAGCTCCGCGTAAACGAGCGGCATGAGCTCTTCGAGAACCTCCTCCTTCCCCTCGCTCCACTCCCTGAGCAGCTCCGTGATTTCCGTTGGGCCGGCAGGCTTGGTCATCTCTCTCGCGCGCGTCTCTCCCATGTGCTCCTTCCGGGAATGAGGTTAGTAACAATAACAGCCAAGAGCCCGCGCGAAGAAGTTTTTGAGACGTTCTGCCGCGGAATGTCGCGCTCATGGAAGAAGGCACTTGGATTGACAGCATCACAAACCCGCGGGTCCTCGGACCCAGCACTAACCAGGAGACGACGATGAAACCGAAGTTCATGACCATGTTCGGCTTTTTGATTCTGCTTTGCACCGCGCTTGGATCGAGCGCAAACGCTCAATGTGTATTTTCGTTCAACCGCAGCGGGGCTTCGTCAACGATGATGAAGCGGATCGCCCCCAGGACTGAAGCGGCGCACAAGGGTGCCATCGCAGAGAACCGCATCGATTCGACGACCGCCGGCGACAATCAGACCATCACCGGCCTCTGGGATCTGCAGTTCATCTCCGACAACCAGGTTGTCGACGAGGGCTTCGACCAGTATCACAGCGACGGAACGGAGATCCTGAACGACACTCCGCCTCCGGCAGCGGGAAACGTGTGTCTCGGTGTCTGGGCAAAGACCGGTACGCTCTCGCTCAAGCTCAAGCATCCGTCGTGGATCTACGACCCGACCAACACGTTCGTCATCGGAACGGCGACCATTCTCGAACAGATCACTCTTGACCCCAGCGGCGACAGCTTCGCGGGCACCTTCACGGTGCAGCTCCGGGATCTCTCGGGAAACTCGCTCGGACCGGACCTCACCGGTCAGTTGCAAGCCTCGCGAATCACACCCGATTGAGGCAGAAGAGCGCGCACCCAGTGCACGCGTCCCGTAGCGACGTGTTGCCCTCGGGTGCGCGCTGCCGGTGTTATCCGCAGATGACGCAGACGGACGCAGATGAGGGTGAGGATTGGCGTGATCGCAAATCTCAGCCTTTCCTTCGCGTCTTCGCGGCTTTGCGTGAACATCGATCTCACGCGAAGGCGCGAAGGACGAGGCTCAAGCGATGAGGACGCTGATCGGGGTTGGCATACCGCCGGCTCGGCGCGACCAACTGCGGCCGGTGTCGGACGATACGTAGAGGTTGCCCTTCTGATCGGCGAGCGCGGCTGCCGAGCCGCACGTGGCGATGCAACCGGTATCGACAATGCCGTCGGTCCATGCGGGCAGACCGCCGCCGATGGCCGCCAGCGAATCGCTTCCATCGACCCGCCGCCGGTAGATAACGGCCTGCGCAGCAAAGTGGTCTACCGCTGCGCACACAAGGACGTCGTCGCCCAGGAACGCCACCGCGGAGCAATAGGAGGCATGCATGCCCTCCCGTTCCACGTTCCAGGTCATCCCACCATCGCGGCTGATACAAAGCCCGATCCCGGCGGCGGCCATCACCACGCCTGGACGGTTCGAATGCGCGCGAACCTCGTGGACGTCGCTATCGACGCAGATGGTGGGCTGCCACGTTGCGCCGCCGTCCGCCGACCGCGGGATACCGCCGACGTGAACGTTCGCGAGGAGCACCGCTCCGTCCGGGGTGGCGGTGATCGAGCGGATCCCCAACGGCGGTCCGACGCGCTGACCGTTGATGACTGCCGAGCCGGCGTACCAGGTCTCGCGCCCGGCCACCGCGTCGAAGCCGCGGAGTTGCTCCAGTGCTCCGTTCGCGCCCACGCGCAGAACGCGGGCATCGTCGGTACCGACGTAGATGACGTCGCCGACCGGTACGCAGCAAGCGAGATCGACCTCCGTGATCGCGATCGTGCTCCACCCCCCGTCGGGACCCCGCCGGCAAAGCGAGCGATCGTTGACGACGGCGAGCGCGCCGCCACGCCCGTCCGGCGTGAGCGCTCTGACCGACTGACCGCCGAGCTCCTGTTCGGGTGTCTCGCCGGCGACGACGAACAGCCCGTCGCGCCATGTGGCCACAAGCACCGTTGGAGTGGTCATGACGGCATCCCATCAGCGAAACGCGCGTCCCATGGGCGCCCAGGCCGTATACGGATTCTCACCATCTCAATCGATCTTCCAGGTGCCGACGAGATGATTCTGCAATTGCTGTTTCCGCCCGGAAAAGAATAGCAGGAACTCAGCGCTGCCCGGTCGCCGCGCGTGCGGAGGAAGGCGAACGGACAGGAGACTACGCGATGATGCTGCGAAGCAGTTCCGTGTCCGCGGTTCTGTCGCAATCGAGCGTTGGCGGTAGAATCCCGGCCGGTCCAGGAGAATGAAAATCATCACGATCGCGGGCGTGCTGCTGATCGCGACGGGTGTCGCCTTCGCGTCACCACCGCCGCTGACGGACGCCGAAAAAGCCGCCTGCGAGCTCGTCGCCGAATACCTCGCTCGCGGCGCCGATGCGGCCGTGCAGCGACTCGCCGCGGGATCATCGTTAAGCGCGATTCCCAGAGCCGAGGCGCTCGAGGAGGTCAGGGCGCGACTCGGACCTCCCGACGGCAGCGCGTGGGAACTGCGGACCAGCTCCGACGAATTCTCGAAGCATGGTGCGGTTTTTCACGTCGTTTTTCCATCGGGCGTCGAAGACGTCATCGCATTCGACATGATCGATGACGGCAGCGCGTGGAAGATCAAAGAGATCCGGACGCTCGTCGACGTTTCGCTGGCCGAGCTGAAGAGCGCGCCGAAATCCGATTCTCCCGGCACACCTCCCACACCTCCCACGGAGCGCAACATCCTCTGGTACCTGTTCGCTGCGCCACTGCTGGCCATCGGTGGCGCGATCGGCCGGCGCTCGCATCCACGCCTCTCGTCCGCGGCACTCCTTGCCGCGTTCGTCGTATTCGCGGTTCCGGTCGCCGAGGTCCTCGATCCCAAATGGACCACTCACCTTCGCGAGATGGTTCCGCGGAGTGGAACGCGGGCCACAGCAGATTCCTATCTCGCACTCGCTCCGCTGAGGTCCTTGCGCGATGCGATGGCGCGAGGAGAAACGTCGACGGCTGCAGGCTCTGCCGACGAACCGCAGCGCGAGGCGGCGACGCTCTGGAAGACGCAGCTGGACATGGGCCGCATCGCGCCCGGGGACGTGCGCAAACGGCTGGCCTCAGTCCGGGCCTTGACGAACGCGCCGCTGGCGATACTCATTCGTGCGCGCGTCGACTCGAACGAGGGCCGCGCGCGCGATGCCGCGAAAGAGTACGCAACGTTGAGCAGCCGGTTCGTACCGAATGACGCGTTCGACCTCGAGCTGCAGGCGGCCCGTGATCTTGCCGATGCGAACAGCAGGACGGTGCCCGTGGCCGAGCCGCGCAGCCGCGATGCCGATCTGTACTACGTCCGCTCGGTCGAGCAGGTCGTAGCCGGCAACCTGAACGGCGCGCGGAAGAGTTTTCGCGACGGGTGGCGGCTGCAGCCCATCTCGCGACGAAACCTCATCGAGGCCGGCATCTTCGCGTTCCTGCTGCGCGATCCCACCTTTTCGATTCTTTTCAACGTCAACACGCCGGACGAGCAGAAGGTCGCCGACGTGGAACTGGCCCGATCGCCGATGCAGCTTCCCCCCGGCGCGCGCGCGATGGCCAGTGGCCAGTTCCTCCGGCTGTCCATCGCCCGAGGGCGCCTCGACATACCCGGCGGCTGCGCCATCGCGCCGGCCGCGGCAGTCGTCGTGTCACCCACCGATCTCGAACGGGAGGATACGGAAGCCGCCCTGCGCGCCGTTTCCCACGTTTCCCCGGCCAGCCTTGCTTCCGCATCGGCGCAGCGCGTAATCGAGGAAGCGGCCGACGCGCTATCGCAGCACAATCGCTGGAACGACATTCTGAAGCTCACCGACGGCATCACCCCGAAGTCGGACAACATGTCCATCCCACTCCTGATGTGGCGGATTCGCGCGCTTCTCCGCGCGCATCGAACGGAAGAAGCGCGCCGGATCGCGACCGGACCTGCCATGACGGCGGCGATGCAGCGCGCGCCCGATGCCGGCACTCTGATCGAGATCTCCGCACTCCTCGGCGCGGCACAAGCGTGGACTGAGGCCGCGGAGATGCTGCAGCGCGTCAGCTCCATCAAGGACGGGCCGGACGTGGGCATCCTTCTTCGCCGTCTCGAGTTGAGGCGGCAGTTGGCCACGTCGCCGGCCGTGGTCACGACCCAGCACTTTGCCGTGCACACCACGGCCGAGGTTCCGGTCACCGTAGCCGAACGAATCGGCCAGCTCCTCGAAGCCGAGCTTCAGCGCGTCTCCACGCGCCTAGGTACCTCGAACTTCACGCCCGTCCGCGTGAATGTGCTGCGATGGGACGACTTCCGCAATCAACTGACATTCTCCGATCACATCCTCGGCTTCTACGACGGTGAGATCACGATCCCCTTCGGCGACGTGTCGCGCTTCCGCGACACGGCCGTCGCGATTCTCTCTCACGAGATGACGCACGCGGTCGTCGCTCAGGCCACCGGGGACAATGCGCCGCGGTGGTTCCAGGAGGGAGTGGCGCAGCGCATGGAGCTCGTCGAACGGCAGGAGAACATCTTTCAGGTCCAGCGCGATCAGCAGTTCCTGGCATTCGACCTGATCGGCCCGACGATGACGAGCTCAATCGACCCACTGGCCATCGGTCAGGCGTACATGATCGCGGAGACGTTCATTCACTTCCTCGAGGACCGCTACGGCGCGGCGGCGGTCACCAGGATGATGACCGAATTCGGCGCGGGACATGACACGACCGAGGCCATTCTGGCGGTCACTGGGAAATCGATCCCCGATGTCGACCGCGAGTTTCGCTCCTGGGGGACCACGCATGCCGAAGCGTTCATCGACCGGACGCCGTGGCCCTACACCGCCTATTACAGCCTCGGCATCGATCCGGCGGTCAGCCAGGGAATCCATTTCAGCCGTCCGAAACCATGAAGCCTACGCTTGGGAATTGCCTCGTCGTCTTAGGATCTCTGCTCGTCACGATCACGTGGCTGGTGTTGCTGTTGAGCAGCCTCTTCTTCGCGCCGAAGAAGCGGCCCGCGCCGATCATCAGCCAGCGGACCGCAAGGCTTAACCCGGCCGCCGCCGCGCCGGCGACGATGCGCATGATCGAGAGGATGCTGATCGTGACGTCGGTTCTTATGATCATGGCAACGCTCGCCATCTATCTCGGCGTGCGCGCGATGCGGGGCTGATAAGCCAACTCGGGAGACCGATGTGGCACAGAACAGACACCCTTGTCTGTTCCGGGTCTCGCGACGACCTGAGGATTGCAAGCCCTGATCGGCGTCGGCTCCGGCCGGAGCACAGACAAGAGTGTCTGTGCCACATCGACCCTGGCTTGCGGTGGGAGGCCGGGAGAATGGCCCCATCCGCAGACCCACGCAGATAAAACGCAGATGAACCGTCCTCCATCTGCGTCCATCTGCGTTCATCTGCGGATCAGCGGTGTGAGGTCGGGTGCGCGGCGGACCCCAGAGCGGTTGCAAGCCCCGGTACAATCCCTTCCATGCCGTCCCCGCCCCCCGACGGGACGCATATCATTCGGCAGCGTTGCAGAAAGGTTGGTTGAACGATCGGCATGACACGAGAGCAGCGTCTTGAACCATCGTTCGTTCGGAGGTACAGCATGAGAATCGGCTGGATCGTCATTGCACTCCTTGTCATCTCCACCTCGGTGTCGGCGCAGCCCTCCGGCCAGTACTTCCAACTGCAGGGCTATCCCCAACACGGCTACATCGAGATCCCGAACGACGCCCTCCTGGACACGCCCGCGATGACGGTGGAGGCCTGGGTCTCGGTTCGTGACGCACACGGAACGGGCTGCTCCTCGATCGCTGGAATGGGATACATCACCGGCTGGTGGCTCGGCCTCTGCGGCACGACCATGCGCAGCTATTTCAACGGCACCACGAGCGTGAAGTCCGGCGGCGCCATCCCCGACGCGGCCAACGTCTGGGTCCACATTGCGGCCGTGACGGATGGAACGACTCGCAGCCACTACATCAACGGAGACCTCGTCTTCCAGGAAGCCGAGACCGCCGCGCGGTCGACAACGACGCTCCCATTGCGAATCGGCAGCGATCCGAACTGGGACTTCATGGCCGCGGGAGGCATCGACGACTTGCGCATCTGGAAGGTGGCCCGGACCCAGGATCAGATTCGCCAGACCATGGTCACGCCCTTCATTTCGGAGGCGAACGACGTAACGGGGATGTTCCAGGGGCTCGAGGCCTGGTATCGGTTCGAAGGCGATGCCATGGACTCGTGGCGCACGCACCATGGAACGATCATCGGAACCGGAATCGGCTTCGCCGCCGCCCCAGCCTACAGGCGCCGCGCCGTTGGACATTGACGTAGGGTGCGTTGGCACATGACGAAAACACGGCGAACCTCTACACTGCGGATATGAAGAGCCACGAGCGTGCGGCTGGGAAACCCGCGTCCCGGCTCCTCGACCAGCGGATCCCCGACTCGGGGGATTGGCGCGAGGAGACCCTGAGCCGCATGCGGGCGCTGATCCTGGAAGCCGACCCCGAGATGATCGAGGAGCGGAAATGGAGAAAGCCCTCGAATGCGATGGCCGGGGTCCCGGTCTGGTCGCACAACGGGATTGTCTGCACCGGGGAGGCGCACACGAAGGTCGTCAAGCTCACGTTCGCCCGAGGGGCCAGCATCCCGGACCCGTCGCGACTATTCAATTCCAGCCTGGAAGGCAACATGCGAAGGGCCATCGACATCCATGAGGGAGAGAAGGTCGACGGGCGCGCGTTCAAGGCGCTGATCAAGGCCGCGGTGGCCGCGAATGGCCCGCCGGGGAAGAAGCGGTGACCCGGCGGGGAGAACGAACGTCAATCCGCAGATGACGCAGAGAAAACGCAGATGAAACCCTCCTCAATCTGCGTTCATCTGCGTCATCTGCGGATCAGGTTCTCCGACCAGCGCCTGCGAAATCAATGAGGAGGGGCGGACGCAGAGAAACGCATATGAAACCGTCCACAATCTGCGTTCATCTGCGTCATCTGCGGATCAGGTTCCATGACCAGCGCGTACGACATCAATGAGGGATCGTCGCTCGAGATCGTCCTTACCCGCACAGCCGGCGCCTCGATCATGAGCACGCCGCTGCCCAGGAACGCGGTGGTGAAGGACGGCATTTTCTCCTTCACCCCCGACTATTCGCAGGCTGGCCTCTACAGCATCACCTTCACCATCAGGTCCGGCAAAACCGTCATCACCAAGACTATCGGCCTGCGCGTGCTCAATGTCATCCACATCGCCGACTGAGTTGGCTGTTGGATCGCCTTCGTTGATTGGGGGTAGTGGGTCAAGCGGGTGGGAGATGGTAGGGAAATCCTCTCCGCCGACGCTCTAAGTGTAGAGGGCAGCGGCGACAAGCAGACTGCCGTCGATCCGAAGATCTTTGACGGATACGTCGGCCGCTACCAGCTCGCGCCGGACTTCATCCTTGCGATCACGCGGGACGGCGACCGGCTTTACTCGCAAGCGACCGGTCAGCCGCGGTTCGAGATCTTCGCCGAGGGCGCCCGCGACTTCTTTGTCAAAGACTTCGACGCGCAGCTCACGTTCGTCGTCGACGCAAACGGTCGCGCCACGAGTATCGTGCTTCATCAGAACGGCAGAGACGTGCCCGCGAACCGCATCGAGTGATTCGAGGATGGTCATCGACCGGCTGTCGTTGTGGATCACGATGGCCCTTTCGTGCGCACCGTGCGGAATCGCCGGGACGCCATGTGGTCTGTCGTGTGTACCGCCTAGGTTTTTCCGGATCACCATGTGGTCTGTCGTGCGTACCCCCGAGGTTTTTCGGAATCACCATGTGGTCTGTCGTGCGTACTGCCAGGAGTCGGCGGGCACACCGGTCGGTTCACCGCGCACACCGACCGGGTTCGCGGTGCAACCCAGGCGGTGTACGGCACAGACCACGAGGTGAAACGCGGCAACCCAGGCGGTTTACGGCGCAGACTACAAGGTGAAACGCGGCAACCCACGCGGTGTACGGCGCAAACCACCTGCTGAAACGCGGCAACCCACACGGTGTACGGCGCAAACCATGAGGTGAAACGCGGCAACCCAGGCGGTGTACGGCGCAAACCACAAGGTGAAACGCGGCAACCCACGCGGTGTACGGCGCAAACCTCGAGGTGTGCAGTGCTGACCCCGGGTGTACAGCATATTCCGGACGATTCCACCGTACACCGGCCGGCGCGCACCGCTCGCCCCGACGACACTCATCGCCACCGAGGAAACGACCCGCACGACCCGCCCTTCCCCCTGCTACACTCCCGGCATTCGAGAGAGAGGATCGCAATTGACGATGAAACGCCTTTCAACGTTTGCCGTGCTCACCGTATTAGCCGTGCTCACCCTCCCGCTGTTCGCCGCGACGAAAGCGGAAGACGACCTCAACGCCTCGCTGACCGCCTATCGCCAGGCGCTGGTCAAGAGGGATCTGCCCGCGCTGGAGAAGACCTGGACGGATGACTACACGTTCATCGACGCCCACGGCCGCGTGCTGACCAAGGCCGACCGCCTGGCGGATCTCCGCTCCTCGGCCACGTCACTCGACAAGATCCGGAACGAGGACACGCCGCGCATCCGCGTACACGGGGACATCGGCATCATCAGCTCCGTGGTCACCATCACCGGCCGCTACAGCGGCAAGGAAGTCTCCGGCCAGTTTCGCAGCACGCACATCTGGATCCTCTCCGGCGGCCACTGGCACCTGATGATGAACCAGTTGACGCCGATCGAGAAGTAGGGCGTCGGGCGCGGAAGCGGACCGCATGAAGGTGCGGCCCACCCGCTGAACATTGGGTGACGGAGGTCGACAAAGCGGGTCGAAGGCCCTACATTATTCGCAGCCACGCAGCGTTCGAGCCCGAACCGCGACGGCTGCGAAGGCTCTGCCTGAAACGAGACACTTCTGCCGGAGGTGATTCATGATTCGCCGCCTTGGTGCTGTCGCGCTTGCCTTCCTGTTCGCCGCCTGTGGCTCCACGCCGACGATCATCCGGCCGTTCTTCAGTGCCCAGCCCAGCCCGTTGCCGCTGCAACCCCCGCAGGACAACCTCTTCCTCTGGCTCGAAGGGAGCGGCATCGCCGGACAGCCGCTGATGGATGTTGATGCGGATGGAAACGTCACGTTCTGGCACGATTACCGAGGCGGCATCCGAGGAGCCGAGACGAGGCCGGCCGCCGGTCCGCTGGTCTTTCCCGGGCGACGGACATCGGTGACGGTGACGCTGCCCGATCACGGGACTGCCAGCAGGTTTGCGCTGTCGTGCGGCGACCCGGCCAACTCCGCCATACGCTGCTCTTATGTTGTCCTCGATACGGCCTCAACGCTTACGAATTCTCTGGATAACACGCCATACACAATTCTCGCCATCGTCCGGCGCACGTCGTCTCGTGGCGACAACTACTTCGTCATGACGAGCGGCACCGGCTGCATAGGCGGCCTCGCCGGTGGAACCGGCTGCAGCAGCAACAGCGCTTTGCATGTCGGCTGGTCCGGCGAACGAACGCTGCGGCTGGGACAGTACGACAACGACGTCGTCCTGGATCCCTCACCTCCGTTCACGCCGGAGATCGTGCTCATCGAGGCCTCGCGAGACATCGAGCCAAAGACCATCGCGTTGCTCGACGGCGCGTCGACGAACGAGGCGGCCGTCCTTGCCGATCGCGATCACCATCTCCTGATGAACAGCGGTTTGTTGAGCATCGGCGGCACCCAGTGGACTTTCGACCCCTCGCCGCCGGACTGGCGGTTCGTCGGCGACATTCTCGCCGTTCTGGTTTATCGGAAACAGCTTTCAAACGAGGAGCGCCAGGTTGCGGAGAGCTACCTCCGGTGGATCTACGGTCCGCGGTGAATGAACGGGCGAGGACGCCCGTACGAGGACGGCGCCCTTCGAGCATTACGAAGAGCTTCCGAGTACATCTTCGGCCATGGCGATCCAACGAGCCGCGCTGGCGTCGTGTCCCTGCCTGACGATAGCGACCTGGAACGTCTGCCCGGTCGCCACCTGGTACTCCTCGCGCAGACGCGTGTAGAGCGCCCGCGCTGTCTCTTCGCTGATGCCCTCCATGAGGACGATGAGGCGATGTTGGCCCCACCGCGCTACCTCATCGGTCTCGCGAAGCCGCCGGCGCAGGAGGTCGGAAAGTGTAAGGAGCAAATGGGCGGAGCCGCTGCTTTCGAGCAATGCCAACGTCAACATGGGAGTGGAACCGGCCGAGCGCATGAGCCGCTGCAGACGTTCGCGGAAGTAGGCCTCACTCAGACATCCGGTCAGAGGGTCACGCTGCACGGCGCGCTTGTGCGCCTGCGTGGCCGCGATATGGTTTTGAATGGTTGCCAGCAGCAGGCCGCGCGAAATCGGCAGTTGCAACATTCCGGCGGCACCCGCGCGCGCCGCGTGCAGGTGGAGATCACGCCCGGTGCGCGATCCGACCAGCACGACCGGTACGGGCGGCGCAGGGACGCGCAGGTGGACGGAGCGCACGAGCGCGCGCGAAACGTCCGGGTCATCGGCGGCGCCGGCGAGAACGAGATCGGGCTCGAACGTGTCGATGTCGATCTCGGCCCGGACCATCGTTGAAGCGACGCGGACCGCATAGCCGGCTGACTCGATCACGCTGGCAAATGAGGAGGCGTGCTGCTCCATGCCTATACAGAGCACGCGCGGCGGTTGACCGAGCTTTCGCTCGACGAGGGCGCGCACGCTGCCGAGAAGCCTTGGCGCATCGGCGCCCTCGGTGAGCAGATCATCGACCTCCGCGCGGACGACGCGGGCAACGTCCTCCCGGCCAAGGTGTCTGGTCGTGATCATGAGGACCGCCGTCCGCCGTCCCTGAGGAGTGGAGCGCAGTGTCTCAAGAGCCGCGAATCCGGCATCGTCGTCTTTGACGACGAGCACATCGGGTGCGCCGCCCTCCGGCAGTTCCCCCGAGAATTCGATTGCGAACATACTGTCGGCATCGAGAAGGCGCAGCGATGCTTCGGTGGCCGGATCAGCGTCGATACACAGCAATCGAACGAGGCGGCTGGCGGCTCTGCCGGCACCGCCGATTTCAACGCCCGCCGCGGAAAGGTGGCGACGCATCTCCTGCAGCAGATCGCGCCAGCGACGGAGAGTGACCGGGTCGGGCGCGCCAGCGACGGCGTCGCACTCCATCTCGCCGTAGCTTGCTGCTTCGCTCAGCGGCGCAAAACCATAGCTGGCCGCGGCGCCGGCGATCCGATGGAACTCGGCGCGTGCCTCGCGGAGATAAGAGCGCTCGCCCGGCTGACGCTGCAGCCCATCAAGCGCCCGATCGATGGCACCGATGCGTTCGACCGCGGACACCAGAAATGAGCGCCGCAACTCACGCGGAATCTCGTTCGTGGGCGCGACGGTCTCACTGCGGCCGAGCAGTGACAATACCTCGTCCGCGATACAGGCCGGATCGAACGGCTTACGTATGAAACCGCGTACACCCGTTTGCGGCGGCACCGCGACATCGTTCGCGGACATGAAGATCACAGGAACGCGACGTGTACGCTCCGCGGCGCGAAGCCGATGCAGAACGGCAGGCCCCTCGAGCTCCGGCATCATCACATCGAGCAGGACAAGGTCGAAGTCCTCAGCGCCGGCGAGCCGCAACCCTTCGGAGGGAACGGTCGTGCTGACCACCGACATGCCGCGGCCACGCAGCGCGAATGACGCAAGGCGATTCAGCTGCGAATCATCATCGATGAGAAGGACGCGCATCCTTTTCAACAGTCCTGCCAAGGATGCGCATGATTCTTGCGTACTGTCGCGGAAGATCATGACCGTCGCCGGCGATTCCTTCACGCTCTTTGATCAACCATCGCTGTTTGCGCTCGAATGCGCGTCCTGCAACATGACGTACGACGCTCTGCAGGCCGAGTGGTGCCAGTGCATCGTTCGGGAGCGGACGCTCGTCTGTCCCGGGTGCCGGCAATGCTTCTGCCGTGCCGATCTCGATTACAAGCGAAACGTCTGGATGTCGGCGCCCGAAGTGTTGTGGAGCCGGAAACAGCAGGCGGCCCGCGAGCACTCGCTGCTGCCGGAGAATCCGCTGCCCGAGAATGTGCGCAGACCGCTCGTTCTGGTCGTCGACGACGACTCCGAGATCCGTGCTCTGGCCACGCACCTGATCGATGGCTGGGGCTTCGGCTGCATTCACGCGGCCAACGGAACGGACGGCCTGACGCTGGCGCGCCGGTATCGGCCTGAGCTGATTCTGACCGATGCGCTCATGCCGAGGATGGACGGGCGCGAGCTTTGCCGGCTGGTCAAGGCCGATCCCCAACTCTCGGGAACACGCGTCGTCATCATGAGCTCGGTTTACACGTCCGGACGCTTCAAGCGCGAGGCATTGTCGCACTTCAAAGCCGACGAATACCTCGCCAAGCCGGTTGACGCGAGCCTGCTCTATCGGTTGATCCGCCCCGCTGAACTGGAGCTGGACCTTCCCGCTCAAGCGACGATCGTTCAGCGAGCCGAGGATTCAGGGG
Source organism: Thermoanaerobaculia bacterium (assembly GCA_035482045.1). Classification (GTDB taxonomy): domain Bacteria; phylum Acidobacteriota; class Thermoanaerobaculia; order Gp7-AA8; family Gp7-AA8; genus JADGNZ01. The sequence goes on along the minus strand of DATHRD010000010.1, from coordinate 71,269 downwards.
GGCCGGCGGCGAGCGACCCGGAGATGCCACGACCCTTTCTCCGCATCGATTGGGAGAACGACGTGGCTTTGCCGGTGACAAGCGTTCCGGAAATCCCGGAACCGCTTCTCAGCTCGGGCCGGGCCAAGGACGTGCCCCTTCCTTCCGCCGCGGCGTTCCTGGCGTTGGAGTCCGCGCCGCAGGCTCGTCTCCGGCTGACCGCGCGCGAGCTGATCCGACTACGCGCGCTCGGCCTCGACGCGGAACTGGCAGCGCTCGGCAATGCCGCACCCGATCTGCGCACGCTCGACCTCGTGGTGGCCCGCACGGCCGGGGTGCCGTTCGAGTTCCTGCGCGCCCTCGACCCCGAGCTCCTGAACACGATTACCGCCGCCGATGTCATCAAGCTGCATAGCGCCGGTTGCCCGGCCCAGGCAATCAATGCGTTGCGCCATCTCGAGTTCGATACAGCCGACATCATCGGGATCACCGCCACCGGCGTACCTCTCGATTTCATCGAGGCGCTCGTGCGCGTTACCGGACGGCCGCTCCGCGCGGAGGAGCTGATACGCCTTCATGCGGCGGGCGTGGAGATTGACTACATCCGCGCGGTCAAGGCAAGCGGTGGAGCTCAGTGGTCGGTCGATGACTGGATCCGCCTCTGGACTCTCGGCGTGACGCCGGACTTCATCCGCGGCGCGTCGGACGCCCTTAGCAGCGAATGCTCAATCGGCGAGTTACTCCAGCTCTGGCTCTCGGGCATTGACGTCGCGCTGCTCGAGCAGGTTCGCGAAGGGATCTGAAGAAACTTCCCGAAAGCCAATGCCCCTTTTCGGTACGGTGCACGGTCGAATGCGTCGTCTCCGACCAGTTTCGCAGCACGCACATCTGGATCCTCTCTGCCGGCCACTGGCACGTGATGATGAACCAGTTGACGCCGATCGAGAAGTAGCGCGGGCGGGCGCGGCACCGGCTGATTACTCGACCGTAAAACGAGCGTGCCCACCAGCATGCCACCAGCGTCCAATGGTTCCCTCTCCTGCACGTATAATGGATCAGGAGGGCGCGAACGGTGAACACAGCGATAGAAAACGAGCTTCGTCAACAGCTCAGCCGGATGGACGCCGATGGGCAACAGCGGGTGCTCAATTTCGCCCGCGCCCTAACTGCGAAAGACGTTCGTGGGCTTCCGGGCAAGTCGCTGATCCATCTCAGTGGAGTGATCGGACGAAGCGATTTGACGCTCATGGAGAGGGCAATCGAGGCCGGCTGCGAGCAGGTCAATCCCGATGAGTGGTAGGTTCCTGCTCGACACGAATATCCTCATCGCCCTGTTCGCAGAGACGAAGTCTGTGCTCGAGCATCTCGTCGAAGCCGAGGAGGTTTTCGTCGCCGCCATCGTTCTCGGTGAGCTCCAATATGGCGCACATAAGTCGGAGCGCATCGCGGAGAACATCGCGAAGATCGATCAGTTCGCTCAGAATGCGGCAGTGCTCGCGTGCGATGCCGGCACCGCAAGACACTACGGGGTGATCAAGAATCACTTGCGCGCGAAAGGCCGGCCGATTCCGGAGAATGATATCTGGATCGCTGCCGTAGCAATGCAACATCGTGTGACCATCGTGTCTCGCGATCCGCACTTCAGGGAAATCTCCGACCTGGATCTGCAAGTGTGGTGAGCAGCAAGGCGAAGAGCGCGAGCACGGTAGCGCCGGCGGCGTAGAGCGCCTCAGTTCCAGATGGAACATCCTGGCCCGAGGTCGCCGCCGGCTTCGAGCACCCGAGGCGATACCATTGGCAGGCTGATGCATTCGCCGGACAGTGTTGGAGATACCCCCAAGCCTCGCCGCCGGCTGCAGATCGGTTTTCTCGGACGCATCATCATTGCGCTCACGGCAGCGGGTCTGATTCCCCTCGCGCTCGTTTCGTACCGTTTCGCCGATCTCAATCGCGAGGCCATGACGTCGCAGGTGCTGCAGACGCATGCGCTCTCGGCGAACACCGGTGCGGACCGTATCAGCAGCACGGTTTCGGCGTGGGAGACGTTGATCGATGCTCTCGTCGCGGCGCCTGAGGTCGAGAACGATCCATCCTCGGCCGCTGCGAAAGAAACGGTGCGGAGCCTTCTCCAGTCGCGCGGCGATCTCGTTGCCGTAGTCCTCCGCGATCCCACCGGAGCCGAGATCTTTCGCGGGCAGAAAAAGCCGGCCGCTTCCGTCATCGAGGCCATTCTGGCAAATCCGCAGCGGGAGGACCTCGAGATCCACCCGGTGAATGACGGCGTCTGGCTGTCGATCGTGCGGCCGCTGACGAACGGCGGGCAGGCCACGGCGATCTTCGACGCCCGCGCCCTCGAAGACGATCTCCACTCCTCCGAGCTTGGCGAACAAGCCCTCCGCGTTCTGATCGACCGAAGCCGGCATGCGGTCGTCGGGAGTCCGGCGGCCGTTGCCGGCATCCCCCCTTCCCTGCTGGACATCGCCGCCACCGGCCGGATCCGCGGCGCCGGGCGCTATCCCGCGGCCGGAGGTGCGGTGGCGGTGGGCGCCTACGCGCCGGTGGATGGGACGCCGTGGGTAGTGGTCTCGACACAGCCGGCGACGGTGGCGGAAGCGATCGCGCAGAACCTGCGGAGGAGATCGCTCCTGGCGGTCATCGCCGCGCTCCTCCTCGTGGCCGCGCTATCCGCCGCCGCCTGGTTCGCAGTGGTCCGGCCGTTGCGCGACCTGCTCGAAGCGCAGAGCGAGATGGGATTCCTCCCCGCCGGCGACGGCAGCGACATCGACCGGCTGCGCTCCTCGCTCGATCTGTTGCAGAAACGGGTGCACGACCGGGAGGAACTCGGGAACGTCTTTCTCGGCCGCTATCAGGTGCTCGAAGTGGTCGGGCAGGGTGGAATGGGAACGGTGTTCCGCGGATGGGATCCGAAGCTGCAGCGGCCGGTGGCGCTCAAGACCATCCGGCTCGGCGATGACGTTCCGGCGCCGGATCGGGGGAACCTGGTCGAGTCGCTGGTGCGCGAAGCGGTCACGGTGGCCCAGTTCCATCACTCGAACGTGGTTGCTGTGTTCGACGTCGAGGAGTCCGGCGATTCGGCGTTCATCGCCATGGAGTTCGTCGACGGCGTGAGTCTCGACAGTCAGATCGACGGCCGCCCGCTTTCGATCGAACAGACGCTGGTGGTCGGCCTGGCCCTGGGCCAGGCGCTGGAAGCGGCGCACGCCGCCCATGTCATCCATCGCGACATCAAGCCGGCCAACATCCTCATCTCGTGGAATGGAACGGTCAAGGTCACCGACTTCGGGATCGCCGAGCTATTGAGTGCTCTGGCGGACATCCGCATGGTCTTCGGCACACCCGGGTACATGGCGCCTGAGCTGATCGCCGGCCGCGGCTCGCTGCCGGCGGGAGACATGTTCAGCGCGGGCGTCACTCTCTATCAGTGCCTGACCGGATTTGCCCCATTCGACCGGCCGAGCACGAAGGAGACGCTCGAAGCAACGCTCCGCTATGTCCCGCCGCCGCCGACGGCTGCCAATCCTCTGACTCCCCTCCTCCTGGAAACGACCGTGATGAGAATGCTGGCGAAGGATCCGTCGGAACGTCTCTCAAGCCCCGGAGAGTTGGTGGCGTTGCTGCGCCGGATGACCGCGGAGCAGAAGTTTGAGCTCAACCAACCCACGTACATGCGCACGACTACGAAGCGCGCCGATCCGATGTACGTGCCAACCATCGCGATATCGAAAGCCGATGCCTGAACGAAAACTACTCGTACTCGCCGCCGTCCTCTTTCTGGTCGCCGTCGCCGCGTCCGCCCAAACGCCCAACGAAGCGCCCGATCAGCCGCCGCCTCGCGCGGGCGATACCGTGGCCTGGTACACCGTCCGCCCGGGCGATACGCTCATCGGCATCACCATTCATTACCTCGGATCTCCGTCGCTCTGGACGGAGAACCAGCGCATCAACCCCCAGATCCATGATCCCAGGCATCTGCAACCGGGATCGCGGATTCGGGTGATCGTCTCCCGGCAACTGCCGAAGAGAAATGCGCTGGTCGACCGCGTGGCCCGTCGAGTCGACGCCAAACCGGACCCTCAGCCCTGGGCGACGGCGCACGAGGGCGACTTGCTCAAGGAGAACGACGGCGTCAGGACCTACGAGAAGTCCTCTGCCGACCTCAAGTTCGACGACGGCTCGCACCTGACCATGACCGAGAACTCGCTGCTCTTTCTCAAGGAGATGCGGCCGGCGCAGCGTGGGCCCGCCAGCGAGACCATCGAGATCATCGACGGACAGGTCGACGTCGCCAGCCGTCCGAAAAAGAAGGCGACCGCCGAGCTCCATGTGCTCATCGGTGGGACGTCGATCAGTCACAACGCCTCGGGGGACCGCCCCGTGGCCACGCGCAGCCGGAAGGCGTCCGGCGCGAAGGCGCAGGTGATGGTGTACGGCGGTTCGTCGGTCGTGGCTTCCGCCGGAAAGAGCGTCGATGTCCGCGCCGGAATGGGAACGGAGGTCGAGCAGGGCAAGGCGCCCGAGCCTCCACAGAAGCTGCTCCCGGCACCGGCCCTGATTGAGCCGATAGCTGAGCCGGGGGCGGAGGCAACGCTCCACTCCGGCTTCGGTTGGAAGAGCGTTCCCGACGCCGCCTCGTACACCGTCGAAATTTATCGCGACGCCGATGCAACGCAACTGGTCGAACGGGCCACCGGGATCATTGAGACGTCGTGGCGGACAAGCGCGCTTCCCTACGGCGACTTCTACTGGCGGGCCACCGCGGTCAATAAGGCGGGGCTCGACGGGTTCCCGGCCAAGCTGGTGCACTTTCGGGCCGCGGCCGCGCTGCAAGGGAACGTAGCCGAGGATGTCAATGCTGCCGGAAGCATCGAAGCGGCGCCGCCGCTTGCAGGGGTCCGGGTGATTGCATGGCGCGACGACGGCAACGGCGTCCCCGACGACGCCGACGTCCGCGCCGGCGAGACGCGCACCGATGCCGCGGGGCGATTCTCCTTCGATGGACTCGCTCCCGCGGTCTACTGGATCGCCGTAGATTCCCTCACCATTACGCCGTCGAGCAGGCTGAACGTCAGACTAAACGCGGGCGCCGCCGCGGAGTCGATCTGGGCGGAACAGACATTCGGCTCGGCCGGCATGTTGTGCTCCGACGGATCGGCGCCGGTCACGCGCACGGCAACAGGCCCGTGCGTCGGCGGCCGTTGGGCCTCGCGTTCGGACGACCCGAGGAAACTGTCGACGTCCAAACATCTCGCGCAAGTGGACACTACCGATCCGACGGTCCGGGCCACGGCGTCATTCGGCTTCAGCTTCAACGTCGTCGACAACACCAGCGACAGCGCTGGAGATATCAGCGAGACGGCTGCCGGGCGGAGCGGACAAGGCTCGCTGCGGCAGTTCATTCGCAATGCGAACGCGATCGCCGGCCCGAATGCCATGCGGTTCATCCCGGCAGCGGAGGCCGAACAGCAGCCGTGGTGGACGATTCACTGCGCAACGCCACTGCCGCGCGTGACCGACGGCGGCACGTCGCTCGATGGAACGGCCTGGATGGCAACCGATCCGGCGCGCCTTCGCACCGCCGCCAAAGAACAGCGGCCCGATCTAGAAGTGGAGGTTGCCGGCAAGGGAGAGGCGTTGGCAACGGTAGCGGAAACGAAGATCGCCTCGATGGCGGTGCAGTCCGCCGGCACGGCCGTGCGGGCGGGAGCGGCTCTGAGCGCGAGAAACCTTCTCATCGGCATTCATCCTGACGGCACTCCAGGTCCCGCCGGCGAGACGGGCATCATCAGCGATGGGGGCGATCTGCGACTTGAGACCGTGACCATCGCCGGCCGGTCAGCGATTTCGCTCAGCGCCGGGTCAGCGGCCAGGCTCATCGCCTCTCGCCTGAGCGTCCGGAGCTCCGCGCCCGCGGGCGTGGCGGCAGTGGTCATCGATGCGAACGGATCGACGATCGATCAGTCAGAGATCGACGGCGGCGGCCACGCGACCGGGCTCGTAGTCGAGTCAGCGAGTATTCAGATCAGAAAGACGGCCATCCTCCACGCCGCGGACGGCATCGTGATCCGCGGCGGAGCATCGGGCAACAGCCTGCTCAGCGACCGGTTTGAGGACATCTCCGGCACGGCCATCCTGTTCGATCCGAAGGGAGCAGCGCGGCCTTCGCGAAATCGAATCAGCGAGGCGGAGTTCGTCTCGGTCGGCACGCCCACCGGCAGTACTGGTGGTGCGTCGTCCGCCAGAGCGGGCGCCTGCGCCTACGATGATTCGGCGGTGAACCGCGGCATCGCCGTCCCCATCATCGGAGGGTTCGAAACCGTTCCCGGCGGCCTCGGCACACTCTACGGGAAAGCCTGCACCGGGACCACGGTCGAGATCTACGCGGGCAGGGTCGCCGGCCGAACCACCGCCAGGTTCGTCCGGTCGCTCACACCCGATTATGACGGGACGTTCCGCGTCCTCGTCGAGCACATGACCGCTGCCACGCGAACGCTGGTGAACGCCACGGACAAAGACGGAAACACATCGCTGTTCTCGATTTCGGAGTCCACGGAGATCAAAGCGAAGTGAGGGCTTCGCGCCATGCACTAAACCTGCATCTCAGGACCTGATTGAACCTCCGCGGCTGCCGCCTCAAGCCAGGACCGATGTGGCACAGACACTCTTGTCTGTGCTCCGGCCGAAGCCGCCTGGCGGTGAGGGCTTGCAATCTCGAGTCTGGGCGAGACCCGCACAGACAAGAGTGTCTGTGCCACATCGGTCCTGATCATGACCATTGCGGACTCGGCTGATCTAAACTGTGCCGCGGAAGGAGAAACGGCCAAGCGGTACGCATAGCCGGCGCATAACGATGAAACTGATGCGCAGATTGGGTCTGGCGAAGGAGCGCAGGAGCGAGGCGCGCCTCAAGTTGACCGTCATGGTCGTCGTGGGGGTCAACCGCCATCAGGGAAGCCTGCTCGACATTTCGAAGAAAGGGGCGAGCGTCCAGTCATTCTCAGCCGTCAAGCCGGAAGAACGGGTCCCGTTCACGCTGCGCTTCCGGAACCTGAAGATCGAGCTGAGCGGAATCGTCCGCGGATGCCGGGTGGTGGCCATCAATCCGCGCCCTACCTACATCTCGCGGCTGCAGTTCACCGAGGTCAGCGAGACCACCAGTGAATTGCTCGACGAGTTCATGCGCATGATCGAGAAAGCAGGCCGGCGAACGTGGAAGCGGACCGAGGACGGATACTCGCGGCGCGTCACCGGAACGCCGCGGGAGATCATTGCCGTCTACACGCAGTTGGTGAAACGGGACAGCATTTGGGAAGAGACACTGGTCTTCGACCCCGAGCAGCCCGAAGACGGCGTAACCCTTCCGTCCGGCACACCGACCGCGGAGATCGCGCACTTCTGCGAAATGTACGACGCAGCGGATGCGGATGGGCGGACATTGCTCCGGCAACAGGCCGAGACCCTTTGCAACGTGAACGACGACGCTCACTGACGTTTCCTGGTCGTTGACAGCCGGCCCGTTCATCGAGCCCTAGACTCAAGTGTACGCCGCGCGCTGTTCGTATGGCGAAGGTCGGGATCGAGAGGATCACAGCCATGTCCAAGGCACAGGATCAGTTAGGACGTCTCCGGATCGCCGTGCCGTGCCAGGCTGGCTGGGAGGGAATGGCCGGCGATGAGCGGGTGCGCCACTGTGCGCTCTGCAGCCTCAATGTCTACAACTTCGCGGAGATGACCCGCGATGAAGTGCGCGATCTCCTCATGCGCACAGAAGGACGAGTGTGCGCCCGTCTGTATCGCCGCGCCGACGGCACAGTGCTTACCCGCGACTGCCCGACGGGTATTCGAGCGATGCGGCTGCGGGCGTCGCGCGTCGCGGCTGCGTTGATCGCAGCGGTGTGCAGCCTCCCGGCCTTTGCATTCGGTGTCAGGGCCTGTGAGAAGCCGCGACTCAAGACCCATGGATCCAAGGTCAAACTCGAAATCGAACGGGTCGCCACGTCGCAGCCGGCGGTGCTCACCGGCGTGGTTCGTGACGAGGCGGGTTACCCGATCCCCGGGGTCACCATCGAGGTCCGAGACGAGACCGCGACGCGGGCGTTCACGGCGGTCACTGACGTCAATGGTGCCTTCAACATCACCTCCCTGGACGACGGGCTTTATCGCGTAGAGGTGACACTCTTTGGCTTCAGACAGGCGACGATGGAGCACCTGCAACTGAAGGCAAGCGAAGTGACGCACGCGAGCGTCGCCCTGAGAGTGGATGGTACGACCACGATCACGGTTGGAATGCTCGCGGCAGAACTGGAGATGCTGGACGGTGGCGTAGGAGTAAGGGTTTCCCAGGACTTCATCAACAAACTGCCATTCTGAGACGGGGCACATCCCCGCGGCAGATTCGGGTTGCGCCGACTCGACGGACATTCGCTGCTCCGAGTCAGGTTCATCGGCGTAGATAATTGCGCACGTGCGCGCCGTGACTACCCTGCAGACCTTTCTGGTGCTCGCCGGCTACGTCGCCCTCCTGCTATTTGTTCCTCATGAGTGGCTCCGGCCCCTGTCGGTGGGCTTCTTCGTCTTCGCGGTCCTCGTCGTGGTCGGTGTCCGTGCCTACCTGCGCCGGCTGGAAATGGTGGTGCGCTACCTGGCCACCGACCACACTGCCCGCGAAACGGCGCTGCTGGTGCCCCTCCTCACCGAACGGGAACGAGGACTCCTTCGCTTGAACAAACACCTCACCGCGGCCGAAATCACGAACGTACTTCGCCGGCGGCAGGCCACGCTCACATTCGCCGCCATGTGCGTTGCCATTCCCGGAATCTGCGCCTTCCTGGTGGCCGTGTTCTTCTTCTCGGACTAAAGGCCCTTCCGTCTGCTATCAGCAGGGGAACGTGCGATGGATCCTGGGCGGGACGTAGATGCCCGCAAGCGCGCTGCCTTTGGGACCGTAGACTCGGAACAGGAGACTGAACGATCCCTTCGGCACGGACAGCCAGTTGGCGATGGACGCAGTCCTCGGCGGATCCGCCTGGACGTAGATCGTCACCGATCCGTCGTCCGCGGTCACGAGGCCGCTCGTATACGAGGCCACCACGTATTTGGGATGTGCACTATTGTCTTCATCTGCTCGCGCCACCGCAACAGATTCCGGCCACCCGGGGTAGGGATTTCTCCTGCCGGGCACACTCCTCTATTGATACCGCGCCGCCCGACGTCGGTGAAACGCAACAGACGGAGGTGCGGTCATGATGATCCAGGCTGGACAGACAACAAACTTCATCGTTTCGTACGACGACAGGCTGGCCAAGGGAGCGGCGATGGCGAACGCCGTCCTCGCGGGCTGCGAAAACGATTTGGCTCAAATGAGCGCGCTGTTCGGAGGCATCCTGCCGGCGACGCTGCCCTTCCAGATCGAGCTCAAGCATGGCGCCGGATCGGCTGGCCATGCGACCTGCCTGGCCACCACGATCTCCTACCCGGCGAAGGACGCCAGCCCTCAGAGCGTCCTCTCCACGGTGGACGCCGAAGTGGCCGAGGTTTTGATGGCCACTCAGAACCTCGGCTTCAACTGCAGCTTCAGCAATGGTGAAGCGCTTTCACGCGTGGTTCCCACCGTTCTGTATCCCGAGCGCACATGGGCGTTCTCCGTCGGGAACGACTGGCTCAACAGTCCTCGACAGGACTACGTGACCGTCAATGACCCGACCGACCAGAATCCTATCTCCATCGGCTGTGGAACACTGTTCCTCAACTATCTGGCCCATCAATTGAACCTCGGTTGGCAAGCCATCATCACCGCTGCGGGCAACACTCTTGGGCAGACCGCCGCCAATCTCGGCGTGCCCACGGCCTTCGCCGACTTCTCCGCTCTGCTCGCGCTCCATTTTCCCGCCGGTACGCCCACGAACCTGCCGGATGACAACCCCTTCCCGCTACTGAGTCAACCAACTCTGTACATTCGTCACAACCTGGCGGATAACGGCACGTCGCATACGGGACCAGAGTCGAAGAGCCCGGACATCATCGTCAAGAACACCCTGTTCCCGCAGGATCAATTCGCAACTCAGATTTCCATTGCCAGCGACAATGAAAGCGATCGAAGTGTCCTCGCTGGTCAGACCAACTACCTCTACGTGCGGGTCTGGAACCGCGGAACCGACGCGACCGATGTCACAGCGGACGTCTACTGGTCCCCTCCAGCCACGCTGGTGACTCCGAGTCTATGGACCTTCATCACCGGCGCGATTCTCGCGCACGTGCCCGGGCCGGGAAATATTGTCGAGGTTACCCAACCGCTGGCCTGGGATCAGAGCCTCATCCCCGCCCCAGGCCACTATTGCTTCATTGCCACGGTCGGGAACGCTGAGAATCCAGCGCCCAGCCCGGGGACGTTCAGCACCTTCGATGATTTCGTGAACTACATCGCCGCCCACAACAACATCGCATGGCGAAACTTCAACGTCGTGGCCAACGCCGGCAAACACAGCAAGGGCCGCTTCCAAGGATTCGTGGCCTTGCCCTTCCTCATCCCCGGGGCATGGGATCGAGCCCACGCGTTTGTCCTCGAGACGACCGCGGACCTTCCGAAGGGCGCCCTCATGGCCGTGGAGGTGCCGAGCTGGCTCGGGCGCAAACTTGAGCCAGCCCCCACAGAGGTCGAAGAGCATGAAGACACGAAGGCCGATGGGGACGACCGGTCTCGATCACGCATATCCGTGAAACCGGACGGCCCGCACGTCGTCGGGCAGATCGAATTGCCTGCGGCGACCCGGGCTGCCAGCCACATGCTCGTGAGCATCCCGGCGGAGCATCTCCAGGGAACGTACGAAGTCGCGATCCGCCAGTTGTACAAGGGGCGGGAGGTGGGGCGGATCACTTGGCGGCTTGTGCCAGATGTGTGAGTGATTGCCTGAGATCCAGCCGCCAGTCGAACTCCGCGACACGCTCGAGGTATGAGACGGGACCCCGCCGGCAGATTCGGGCTGGGAACGAGCGAACATTGACGCGAAGCGTTCGTACCGGGGGAACGAATCCGCAGATGACGCAGATGTACGCAGATAAAAGCTGTCCATCTGCGTGAGTCTGCGTCCATCTGCGGATGAATCGGGTCTCACCTGAAGTAGGCTGATGCACCAGATCATGATTCGAAACGTGCTCGCAGTCCTGCTGCTCGCCGCCTCCGCCCACGCGGACCAGAATGCTTTTTTCGATTGTTGGATTGCAGCCGCGGGCGGCCGTCAGCGGTTGGAGTCGGTCGCGGCGGTCCATCGCCTCGACGCAATCGACGAGGATGGGATGCCCGGCGTCCGGGAGGAGTGGACGACATCTGCGCTTCAGCGGCGCGAGCGGCTCTCCCACTCGCGCGATGAAGCGATTACCGTGTACGACGGCACGCAAGGCTGGCGCCGCGACTGGAACGGCTTCGTCGAGAACCTGGCGGGCACAGATCTTCATACGATGGCGTCGATCTGGCCAGGCCGTCACCCGGGCCCGAGGACATGTTCTACCTGCGCCGAGGGGCGGCTGCGGAGACGATTCCGTTCAACTTCGACAACAACCACCTCATGGTCCTCACGACCGTCAACGGAGTCGGTCCGATCTGGTTTCTCGTCGACACCGGCGCGAATTACTCGATCATCAACCACGCAGTGGCCGCGCTTCGTGGAAACATGGTTGCGGACGATTGGAATGGTGGAGACGCCCCCTACGCGCTGATCGTTCTCACAGCTACCCATCCCCGTTCGTCTGTTGAAGTCGCCGTGAAGCGACTCTCCCAAGAGAATCATCCGCAGATGACGCGGATGTACGCAGATAAAACCGTCCTCCATCTGCGTTCATCTGCGTCATCTGCGGATAAGCCTTTTCAATTCGGGCTGCGAGACTGCGCAAACCCCGAGACCGTTCGAGAAGAAGACGCGCAAGACGCAGCAGCCAGGCATCTGGAGATTGGACGACAGAGATTCCGAGCCTTGGTGCAGATGAGGCAACATGAAAAGAAAAGGAACCGTTAGGGTCACACCGTCAAGCGGCAGCGTTTTCCGAGATCTTGGGTTCTCACGCGAGAAAGCAGCGCATCTCTCAGTCCGCGCGGATTTGCTCATTCAACTCCAGAAGGTGATCGCCTCCCGAGGTCTCAAACAGGCGGAGATCGCGAAGATCCTCCACGTGACTCAGCCTCGGGTCAGCGATCTCCTCCGCGGACGAATCGATTTGTTCAGCACCGATGCGCTCCTCGACATGCTGGCCAGCCTTGGCGTAATGGTGCGACTGGTCATGAAAGCGCCTCGCAAGGTGGCATGACGAAGGGGCGATCCCCTGCCCGCTGGATGGCCCCGGTTTCATCTGCGTTCTATCTGCGCCATCTGCGGATAAAGTTTCCGTCAATCACCCGGCCGCGCCATCGCCTCGGCGAACCCGGCAACGCCGCCGACAACTCCTCCATGTGCGCGCTGGCGATGCCGTCCAGCTCCCGCTCCAGCACACCGCTGACGGTGGTCTCCTGCTGGTCCGCCCGATACATCAGCATGTCGATGTGATGCCGCGGCAACCGGACGCGCAGCTCCGCGCACCGGATCGCCTGCGGCAGGATTGCCGTCCGCATCGTCCTCGAGCGCCTCTTCGATCACGCGCAACGGCCAGATCTCCAGCGCCTTGGCCATCATCTCCGCCCGCGGGAACCACTTCCCGAGCGCCACAGCTCGACCTCCTCAGCCTATCGGCTGCATCCGAGGGCGAACGCGATTGCAGAGCAAACCTGATCCATCTTGCGCGCGTCGAGACTGACCACGAGCCGTCCCAACCCGGCCTTCGGGACAGTCACGATGTTGTGCAGGTTCACGACACACGCGTCCTTCATCCCATCATCCGGGCCGAGCACGACCTCCGAGGCCACGCCGCGGATCGTCGAGGTCACGGGAGCGATCGTGATCCGCGAGAGGCGGTCAATGATTGAGTCGCGGGTGAGGACCAGCACCGGCCGCTGCTTGTCGGGCTCAGGAAATCGGAAGAGACGGATATCGCCGCGCGCTACTTTTCCGGCCACGCTGCTACTCCGTCCCAAGCGGCAAACTCGGCGGGATCGTCAGGAGTCCGCTCATAGCCTTCGCGCTCGCGACGTTCAAGATCCGCCGTACGCAGGCGCTGCAGGTGTCCTCGGAGCGCATCGCGGATCAGGGCGGAACGATTGACCTTGAGTCGCCGGGCCACCCGATCAGCAGAGCGAAGCAGGTCCTCTTCGATCACGACCTGTATCGTGTTCATATGTGGAGCGTACTCCACACCCATTTACACGTCAAAAGGGGCTATGAGCAGAGAACGACGATCCGCAGATGACGCAGATGTACGCAGATAAAACCGTCTTCCATCTGCGTTCTATCTGCGCCATCTGCGGATAAGCCTCTTCAACCCCCGACTGCGAGACCGCGAAACCCAGCAACGCAGCAACCAAGCAACTCAGTAACCCTCACCCGGCCACGCCATCGCCTCGGCGAACCCCGGCAACGCCGCCGACAGCTCCTCGAGGTGTACCAATCCAGAGCCAAGCGCCAATGCCCGCTTCACCTTCAATATGCGACAAGCCGCCGCAACCGCCGCGAGAACGTCGTAGGATGAGCTCATGACGGAAACCGGACTGGCCATGCCACGGTTCGTCATGGGCCTAATCGCGGTTCTCTTCTGGGTTGCTGGTGTTTGGCTGGCAATGGACTCCTCCACGTTCGCGTTGCATCCCGCCGACTCCTTTTTGGGGCGAGCACGTGGGTGCTACACGGCTATCGAAGACGCTTTCCAGCTCCAGAAGCCTTCAGCCTGGATTCGTTCGACTGAACAGTGCGCAGCAGCAACGCTCGTTTTGGGTATCCCTCTCGTCGCCCTAAGTCGGGTAGCGAAAGCTTTATGCCGTCGTCGGCGAAATGCAGGCTAACTATCGCTTGCAGCCGACGCAGCGCTGCTCGCGACCATCTCCCAAGTGCGCGACTCTTTCGCGTGCGGCACTGCGCGTCTGAAGCGACGGTCCGTTCTACGTGGTCGAGAGCGAGTCTCGGCGCTTGCCCACTGGGCCACGTCATTCAATCAGTTCCTGCGTCGCGTCGATCGCGAGCAGTCAGGCCGGAGGTGACGTCTACCACTCGTCGACAAGTGCGAGGGACTCGCGGAGTTGGGGCCGTATCTGGAAAATCAACTTAGCGGATCGAACGTTAAGTTGACTTTCCAGATACGCCCCCCAACTTCTCCTGCTGCTATTGCTCCAACTTCGACTTCTCGATGTTCAGGGAACGAACGTCTGCGGCAAACATCGGACCGAGCAGCACCTTCTCGATCGGCAAGCTAAAATCGCCCAACACATCACGCGTCGTGACGTGACGACGACCATTTTGGCGTCGGGCGCGCAGTCTCGAGCCTAGTCCAAATCTCGACGACGCAGGAGAAGCAACGAGCCGTACCTCGTGCTCGCGAAAGAATGAGACGTCCTTGCACATCGGCAACAGTTCGCCGAAGATCTGCGCCATTTCGCGCAGGTACGCGTCGGCATCGAAGACCTCTCGCTCAACATCAAATCGAATCAGCTCATCCAACCAAACGGCGAGATGGGCAAACAAGCCAGCTTTCACGTCCCACACGTAGGCGACACGTGAGAATTGAATCGCGAATGGATCGCTGGCAATTAGGCGCTCGAATCCGAGCGGGTCCATTACCAGCGCACCGCCGGAGGAATCTGCGGCGTATGCGCTCCAGTGATACGGAGCGTCCTTCAGCATGCAGAAGCATGCAACGTAAACTTCGCCGGCGAGGGGTGAGCCCACCAAACGGCGAAAGATCTCGCGCGTGTAGCTGTGCACGTCGGGGGCGAATGTATCGAACGTGGCCTTCGCAACCGTCAAACCGTCTCGAATTTCGGCGTCATCTATGAAATCTCGGTAGTCGGTCAACCAGAGTTCGCCGCTTGCCAGAATGCCACGAAGGCCCGCTGCACTTGTGAAGTGATACAGGTATCCATCCTCCGCAAGGCTCGGAGCTCCGTTCACCTGTGCAATTGCTCGCCGTGCTAGCTGTGCCGCCACGTAAGCCGCGTTCACACCATCGACTACCCACGCGTAAACCGGCTGATCGACCACATCGCCGAATCTCTGGCGGGAGACATGCTTGCCGTGGAATTCAAATTCGGCTTCTGGTTGGCCCTCGGCGCACTCTGGCCATGGGCAGCGAAACAAGCCGCCGTAAATGTGAGTCCAGCAGTAATTCACCAGTCGATCATAGCGCCGACCGGCCGTCTAACTCGTGGCACACGGGGGCCGAGGGTTCGCGTCTTCAGGTCGATGATGTAGCCGGCGCTTTCCGCTGATACGAACAGTTGCTTGTCGTCGGGCATCATGGAGACCATGCCGACGCTCATGTGACCGATCCCGAAGCTGCCGATCTACTACGCTTCGCCGAGCCCGATCCGGAGAAAGACGCGTCCGCGTCCGGAGTCCCTGCCATCCGGCGGGATGGCGACGACCGCTCCGTTCGGAGGAGGTGGCAGGGATTGCCCTTCGTTTCTTCACTCCAGCGGAAGCACGCACGAACACGGTCGCTCCGGTATATCGAGCCTCGTGGCCACGTTTTTGCTCTTTCGTTGCCTGCAAACAATTGAGAACCGGGCACTTGCGACGGCTGCCTTGAGCTGTCGCTCCCCATCGTCAGTGATTCGTATTGATGACCTGCCCTCCTCCGCGCGCGTGCTACGATTCCTTCCGTGCGACGTGTATCGAGACGCCCTGAGGGTGAAGACACCCTTCGCGATGCTGCAGCGATGCAGAGGACAATGAACCGTTTGCGTGGGGGTGCCCCCATTCCCCGCGGCGTGTACCGGTTCGCGAATCATGAGGAGGCTGACGAGTGGATGATCGGGACGGTCGCGAATACTCACGCGCACCTGAGCTCGAAGACCTCCTCTCGCTCTGCAAAGCACTGAACGCCGAAGGCGTCCGGTACGTCCTAATCGGCGGCTTCGCCGTCATCTCTGCGATCTGCTTAAGACCGCCTGCGGCGTTGACTACGCACGCGCGGCCGCACGAGGGATCGAGATCATGACCGTCAACGGCGTACCGATCGCGGTCGGCCGCAAAGAGCTCCCCATCGAGACGAAGCAAACCGTACGTCCCAGCGACGTCTCTGACGTTCAGTTCCTTCGGCTGCGCATCGCAGCGGAAGACGATACGTCGTCGCCTGGTTAGATCCGTGGCGCGCCGCAATCACTGCACTTCTGCCTTCAATCGGGGCCCTCGCGGATCTTCACACCCTATCCTCAAAACGCACTTCGCCAGTCGTCAGTTCCACGGAGAAAGCGGTCCATCCGGATGCCTGCCGCGCTTCGCCGGCGATACTCGTGTCTTCGAGCGATATTTCCCGGAATCCTCCGGAACTGATCGTGTCCGTTTTCCAGAGGCGGCCGGCCTTTCCGAACAACTCCAGGCTCATGCCGTTGTGATCGACGAGGAACAGCGTCCCGGCCGCATCACCAGTCACCGCGGCGATGTCCGTGCCGATCTGCTCCACGAGTGTGCGCGACTTCAGGTCGATGATGTACCCGGCGCCTTTCGCGGATACGAACAGGTGCTTGTCGTCGGGCATCATGGAGACCATTCCGACGCTCATGTGACCGATCTCGAAGCTGCCGATCCACGACGCGTCGCCGAGGCCGATGCGGAGAAAAACGCGTTCGCGTCCGGAGTCGCTCCCTTCCGGCGGGATGGCGATGACCGCTTCGCCCGGGGGTGGAGAGTCGAGAATCGAGGCCGCGCTTAGCTCGAGGCGTGCCTGGATCGAGGGATCCCGGGCCGGGGGAACCCTCCTGGGAACCGGAGCCCGCTGCTCGCGCCTATGAGCGTTGGCCTCCTGGCCGAACCACCTAATGAACTGCAAATGCCGGTATCGTTGTGCGGCCTCACTGCCGGGACCGTGTTCTTCCGCCGACCGCGCCGCGTCGTTGAATAACATCCCGATCGCTTTTTCGACGTCGGGGTCTTTTTCCTCGCGGATCCGTTTGAGCTCCATCGAGATTCGCTGGAGGTCCTTTTGTCCCTGTTCGCGGATCTCCTCACGCTGCACGGCCCGTTCATAAATGCCGGCGAGCTCCTCGGCGTTGTGAAGATTCTTGTAGCGCGGTTCCACCTGCCGTTTGCGCAGACGCTTGGCGTCGCGGCGTAATTCACGTCTCTGCTTCGCCGTCAGGAACGTGTTCACCGGCGAATCTGGGGCCTGTTCGACGCGCTGCAACACGTCGAGATACTCGTTCATGAGCGCCACGGCCCGTTCGGGTGCGTTGTCGTTCTTCATGTCGGATGCGTTGGTATGCTTCATGACGGTCATGGAACCCGGGCGCACCTCTCGGCGCGCCCGGGTTCACAACCTCCTTTCTCTAGTCTCTACGCTTTCGGTTCGCTACGCTTTCGGCGTCGTGGACGTTTCGCGGACGGGTACCGGCGCCGGCGTCGGCACCGGTGCAGGCGCGGGCGTCTGCGGCTGAGGGGCTTGCGTCTTCTTGCGACGCGAGATGCCTTTCAGCCGTTTGACTTCCTCGACGTGCGGCACGAGCACTGCCTTGTCCGGGTCCTTGGCGAGCTGTGTCCCGATCGCATACGCCTGCATTCCGATCTGCGCCAGCCGTTGGTGACGAACCAGGTTTGCTCCGTCGATGACCTTCAGAAACGCGCGAGCCTCGTCGGCCACGGCGTCCCAGCGCAGCGAGTCGTCCTGCAACTGACGGACCTCGTCGAGCGGCTGCCCGAGCGCCTGCGATACGTTGGCGAGCACGCCGATCACGTTGATCGACGCCTCGACGACCGTCTTCGGCTGGATCCGCAAACGCTGTTTGACCTGCTTGCTCTCCTCTTTCGACAACGGCGCGCCATCATCGATCTGCGACCGGATGGTGCGCAACTGCGCGATGACGTCCTCGGGGGTCAGACTGGCCGGAATCTGGTTCGGTGTAACAGGGGTGGTGTTACTCATGACATTCCTCCATACGCGAGCAGTCAGGCCGGAGGTGACGTCCACGACTCGTCGACAAGTGCGAGCGGCCACCGGCTGGAAGTCTCGGCCACGCGCCGATACCTCCGGTTGATGTGTTCCCGAGGCATGTACACACCTCGAGTGCCCGCGGCAGGAGGAGATAACTCAACTCCCGCGCCGGTACAGGACTATGTGCTATCCAGCACGCCCATACCGCCGACAGCCGCCAAAGCCGGAAACCTTACGATCTTCGACTTTGTAGCGACAATATAGGTCAGTTGATGCGAGATGTCAAGGGGGCAGTGCGTGGGGACGCCCATGTGTAACGCTTCCCAGCAACATGCGCGGCAAGGGCGTCCCGAGTGCGTAGCGTTCCTGGGCGAAGGGCGTCGCGTTGTTGCGCTGGGGAGAAGCGTTTCCGAGCGGGGGCGCAGCGTGGCCGCGCGAGGGCGCAGCGTTTCTGCGCCGAGGCAGAGCGTTTCCACCCGAACGGCGCAGCGTTGCTGCGCGGAGCGTGGAACATTGCTGCGCGGAGGCGCAGCAATGCTATGCGGACGCGCAGCATTGCTTCGCGGAGGGGCGGCATTGCTTCGCCGGTGCGCAGAATTGATTCGCGAATGGCGAAGGATTCCTGCGCGTATGGCAAAGGTTTCCTGCGCGGAGGGGAAATCATTGCTTCGCGGAGGCGCAGCATCGCTACGTGGAGGCGCAGCATTGCTGCACGAAGCTGGGGCCTTGCTGCGCGAAGGCGCAGCGTTCCTGCGCGGATAGCGAAGGGTTCCCGCGCGGACAGCGCAGCGTTGCCACACGGACTGGCAGCACTACTACGCGGAGGCGCAGCATTGATACGCGGAAGTGGAGCATTGCTGCGCGGAGGGGCAGGATTGCTTCACGGAGGGGGCAGGATTGCTCCGCGGAAGGGCCAGCATTGCCACGCGGAACGACAGGATTGCTACGCGGAAGGGCGGGATTGCTGCGCGGAAGGGCAGGATTGCTGCGCAGAGGGACAGGATTGCTCCGCAGAAGGGCGGGATTGCTGATCGGAGGGAAAGCATTGCTACGCGGACGGGCAGCGTCGCTTCGCGGAGGTGGAGCATTGCTGCGCGGACGTGCAGGGTAGCTGCACGACCAGCGTGCGGACGTGTGCGTCCAGCGCGATCTTCGCCCGCCGCGTCAGCGAACCCTCATCGCCCCAAGGAGCAACAGTGTGCCGGCGAGCGCCATTAACATCCACGTAGAGGCCGTTGGGATCGGTGCCAGGTTCGCGGGGTTGACAACGAAGACCCACGCCGCCCCCGCTTGATCGCTGTCGTCGAGTAGCGCAAGCATGCCGGCGCGCACGATCAACGTACACGCCGAGGCGGATCTGAGCAAGGTCTCAGTTGAGTGCGAGCGTTGGCGTGTGACGGCTCGACCGAGCTCGACGTCATCGAGCAAGAAACGGTTGCCAGGCGGCGTGCCGTGCGTCACTGAGAGGTTTTGACCACTACCGCCCCTTATGGCGGAGGAACCGTCGAGACCTAGATTCCCGAGGCGTAGGTGGCTGCGTAGATCCTTGTCGCGCCTCCGTTCACGGCCACGCCTGAGACGGTGACACCCTCGAGACCGGCAGGCGCATAGGTCTTCCCGGAGTCCTTCGACACGAAGAATCCGCCGCCGTTGGCGAACGGAAAGACGGCGGCTTGTAAGGCTGCGGCTGGTGTGCGAGCCACTTCGAGGCGGGCGCGGGTGATCCTCACCCTCGTGCGGCGGCTGCGGCCCGCGGTGGCGCAGAATGGCCTGCCGAACGGAGAACGAAGGTCTATCCGCAGATGGACGCAGAGAAACGCTGATAAAACCGTTCTCCATTGCGTTCATCTGGTCATCTGCGGATCAGGTTCCATGACCAGCGCTTACGAAATCAATGAAGGAGCGTCGCTCGACATCGTGCTGACCCGCACAGCCGGCGCGTCCATCAGGACCACGCAGCTGCCCAGGCGCGCGGTGTGGAAGCGTAACCAAAAAGCTTCTTTGACATTGCTTTAACGCTCGGATATCATTACTCCATCATTGCTTCCTGAACCAACTCGTAGCGGTTGTCTAGGCGCCAGAGAAGTGCGTCGTTCTCGCGTAACCCTCAGCCAGATCGCAAGTGCTGTTCCAGATATAACGCTCCTGAGATGATTGCGAAAGACGTTCCTACATGGTCGGAATCGCGGCGACGCCAAGCAAGCCAAACGTTCTCAGGCTTAGACCCGCAGCGGCTGTGCTGGCCGCAATCTCATTATTAGCGCTCGGCGTTTGGAAACAGCGCGACGCTTTCCTGTCCCCCTCACTCGCTCCTCTGCGTTACGGTCAGCCAATCGAGCCGACTACACTGCGCGACGGCACTGTTTCCGTGACCCTCGGAAGCGGCCGGTGGGATGTGATTCTCATCGACGTCTCAGGCAATGGCCTTCAACTCTCTTCGTATCTACAATTTCTCCTTGATAGCGGGCGCTACGTCCGTTCTGCCATCAATCCGATCCTGCTGGTGCAGAATGACACCGCCGGACCGGTCCGCGACGAGCGCCGCCGCCGGGTTAGTCTTCCGGTCGTGCCGATCGAGGCGCACGAGTCCGAGTTCATCCGGCACGGATTTCTCTTTGACGACGAGCGCGTCGTCTTTATCAATCCCCAACGGCGAGTCGCTTTCGTGGCGTCGTTCGCCCGGCCCAATGACCTCCGTCTGCTTTTCGAAAAATTCATTCCGCGCACACAATCAGCCGTGGAACTGCGCTCGGCACCACTCGCGGCGGGCGACGAGATGCCGAAGATCTCGCTGAAACCGCTCAATGCGCCCACCGCGGCGCACGCGGGAGGGCCAGCAACGTGGGTCGTTTTCGGCGGCAAGTGCAGCGCGTGCGTCTTGAGCTCGTACACGCAGCGGTTCGCTTCCCACGAGAACGCGCTCCTCCAACAGGCGAACGTCTCGGGCACTGCGGTCTATCTCGTGTTCAGCTCCCTACTTTCGACGCTCGACCTGCAGCGCCGTCTGAAAGAACTGCACGTCCGATCGACGGCGTTCATCGCGGGCGGGCCTATAGGCGGTGTCGAGGGCGACTACTCGCGAGAGCCGCTTTCCGACTCCGATGTCGTCGTGATCACGACGAACGCACAAAACCGCGTCGTTCACGTCGATTCGTTCGAGGCCTACCTAAGTGCCATGGGGAGGCAGCGGTGAAAGCCCAAACGCTGCTGGTTCTATTGTCGTTCGTATT
This sequence comes from Thermoanaerobaculia bacterium, assembly GCA_035482045.1. Classification (GTDB taxonomy): domain Bacteria; phylum Acidobacteriota; class Thermoanaerobaculia; order Gp7-AA8; family Gp7-AA8; genus JADGNZ01. The sequence continues at coordinate 50,045 of DATHRD010000010.1, read as the reverse complement.
CGTCACCGTGTTTGCCGCCGAGGTTCCGGAGTACCGTGCCGATTTGTTACCGGTCGCACCGATCGATGGTGCCGGCTTGGTACGCAAGGTAGTATTCTCGCGCAGCCAGCCATCGGCCTATTTTCTCCTCGACCGGGAAACCCACGCTGTTCATCTGGTGCAGCCAGGCGGCACGCGACTCATCGGCGGCATTGGCAATGCTCCAGGCGAGCTTTACTACCCCTTCGACCTCGCGGTTGGGGATGGCGATCGTCTCTACATAAAAGACGGCGGCAATCGCCGGATCCAGATCCTCGGCGAGAACGGCCATTTCCTCGGCGAGTTTCCCGATCTTCCGAAGAGCGAAGGCATGGGCGTGGACAACCGCGGCGACATCTTCATCGGCCAGCCGGCGACGGGCCATCTGATTTCCGTTTACGACCGCACGGGAAAGAAGCTTGCCGCGTTCGGAGAACTTCTGTCCCCCGCCGCTCTCTATCCGCAGCTCAAAGCGCACGAGACAGCGTATCAAACGGCAATCAATCGCGTCCGCATCGCCGTCGACGACGAGGACAACGTCTGGGTGGCCTTCATCCACGCTCCCATCGTCCGCAAGTACGACCGCAGCGGCCGTCTGCTCACACAACAGACGCTTCGGTTGCCGGGAATCTCGCAGCTAACCGCGGCGGTACTGCAAGCGCCGCCGCCGCCGCGTTACATTTCGCAGAATTTCGACGGAATCCAGATCACGATGGTCATCCGAGAGATCGTCTTCGATCGGAAGGCCCGTCAGCCGCTGCTGCTTCTCGGAGACGACAGCATCGTGTGCCTCAGTCGCGACGGTGTGCCCGAGAGGATCATCCGCCCTGATCTCCACGGCGCATTGCTCGAAACGCTCGCCGTGGACAATGAGGGCACGATCTTCACGTCGAAATTCTTATCCGCTCAACTGCTTCGCGTGGTCGTGTCGGAGCCAGGAAAGGAGGTGAGGAGATGACAAGGCGCTTCAAAACCGTCGTTGCGTCCATCGCGCTCGCTGGGGTAATTCTGCTCAGCGTGCCGTCCATAGCTAAAGCCGTCTGCTGCTATAGCGGAACGTCGACTTGCTGCGGTTGCCAGTGTTCTGCTGATCCGAGTGGCTGCTCGGCCGGACCATGTCCACCGTAACGCTTCACCGGTGCAGTCACTCTCCCAACGGGCGTCTGCATCGGCGGTTCTCGTGACCACGCGAGTTGGGCATGTGTTCGTGCGCAACTCGCGTGGTTCTGCCGAAACGAAAAGGAGGTAAGGAGATGACAAAGCTCTTCAAGACCCTGGTTACATCACTTGCGCTCGCCGGCGCAATTCTGCTCAGCTTGCCGTCCGTCGCCCGCGCCGTGTGCTGTGACAGCGGCACCAACCGATGCTGCGGTTGCTGGTGTTCTGCTGATCCCAACGGCTGCTCGGCCGGAGCATGTCCACCTTGACGCTTCACGGGCGGTAGTTACTCTCCCTTAGGCTATCCACATCGGCGCTTCTCACGACCACGCGGATTGGGGTGGGCTGTCATGACATTGTTCGCACTCCTGCTCACGCTTGTGACCTTACAGGCTGGCGAGGCAAACGCCGAACAGAAGGGGACTCTCTGCGTTCTTCATAAGAACGATCAGCAGTGCACCAGCACCGAGGGATTGACGGTGCCCGTCGTTCCGGCGGAGATCTCCCGTGAATTCGTCTGGGCAAGCGCGGACGGATCCCGTCTGTTCCTCGGGACGATTGCCGAGAAGGCGGCAACAGTTTCGATCGATGAGAAATCCCGCTCCAACATCACCCTGGCGATCGTCGGCGACCGGAGGCGGGGCTGGCCCCTCGACGCGCGCCTGACGTTCGCGACCAAAGAACAGGAGTGGATGTTCCCTCTCAGCACGAAGGTCGTTGGAAAGCTCCGGAGCGTCCGGCTTCCGCCCGCCTCCTATCTCATGACCATCGCTGCGGAGCATCACCTGATCGCCAAGCGGACGCTGAACGCGAAGAAGGACATCGCCCTCGGCGAGATTGCCCTGAAACCGCTGCCGCTGATCTCCGGCCGCGTAGTCACCATGAAGGACGAGCCGCTCGCAGGTGTGCAGATCGTCCGGCCCGACGGCAAAATCCAGACCACGACCAATGAACAGGGGCAATTTCGCACCGAACTGGCGGAGCCAATCCCTGAGGAAGTCCTCATCACCCAGGCGCATTTCGCCTCCACGCTCCTTCCGCTCGTCAACGTGAGCGGTGAAATCGACCTCGGCACGATTCACCTCGGAGCGGGGTTCAAGCTCACCCTGCGGCTCGTGCGGCCTGATGTCGAAAACCTGCCGCTGCACGTCCGCTTATTGCGCGAGACGCCGGAGAAGAACGAGCCCTCCCCGATTGCCCAACGCGAGCTGCCCGAGAAAGAAGACCAGGTCTCCTTCCCGGATCTGAGTGCGGGCAAGTACGTCGTGGTGATCGAAGGGAAAGAGCCGTTGCAAAGGTTGTCGAAAGAAATCGAGATCAAGGATGCCGATCTCGATGAGGAAATGCGGATCGCTCCCTTCCGCCTCGATGGCAGCGTGCGCGTCGGCGACGAGCCTCTGGCCGGCGGCGGCAACATTGACCTGCGCGATCTGACTCAGTCCTGGCGCGTCACCGTATCCATCGATGACGCGGGGCGCTTCGGCGGCAGCATGTGGCAGGGCGGCAAGGTTGGCGGCTTTGTCAGTGCGGCGAGCATCCACGAGTTCATCGTGTCTCCGGATCTCGGCGCGGATCCCTCTCCGTGGGACATCCAATTCCATCGGCGCTACATACGAGGACGAATCTTCGACGAGGAGACGAACCAAACCGTTCAACAGCCATCGCTCCGGCTGCAGGTTGCGTCGGGCGATAGTCAATCGAATTCGTCTCTGCCCATTGATCCGGATGGGCGATATTCGATTCTGGCCGTCAGAGCCGGAACGTACGAGCTGCGAGCCCAGGCACCCGACTATGTGCCGGCGAACGCAACGGTGAGCGTCGCCGCGGAGGACTCCATGGATCGGCAGGTCGACTTCCCACTCGCGCGCGGCTTTCAGCAGGTCGTCGAGTTCGTGTGGCCGTCGGGGCAAGCCGTGGCAGACGCGCCGGTGCTCGAAGGCATCGCCAGCGACGGTTACAACCCCGAACGGACGTACACCACCGACGGCACGGGACGTCTGACGTTAAATCTCCGCCGCGGCGAGGTGAAAACGATCTATATCCTGCCGCGCGACGGCTCGTTCGCCGTCGCGCATGTCATGGCACCGGAGAGCTCCGATGCCGATCCGCTTCGGCTCGTCGTTCCCTCGCCTGCAGGGGCGCTTCGCGCCGAGATGCGCGACGCTGACGACAAACCTCTCCCCGCGATGCTGCTTTTTCGATTCAATGGCGAACTGATTCCGCAGCCCGTCATCCTGCATTTGACCGGCCAATACGAAAACGCCTCGATATTGCGCGTGCCAAATCTTCCGGCCGGAGCGTACGAGATCTGGGCGGTTCCAGTGGTCAATTATGCGTTCGCGCCGCTCGCCGGAAGAGTTCCGAGCCGCGCGCCGCTGCGCGTCGGCCTCGCGATGGGCGAGCAGTCGGTTACGGTCATCGCCGGGCCACTCAATTGAACACGACGATTTCGCGGCCCGCAGAAAGTACCGCCAACGACACCCGCCAATAGAATCAAAGTGTCTCTGTGGTAAGTGAATTTGGAGAGCACCGAGGTTAAGCTAAGGTTAAGCTGCAACCTCCTATGTCCCGGCCCCTGCGTATCATCCATCTCACGGTTGCTGTCGATGGGGCGCCGTGGATGATCGGGATGGCGCGGGAGCAGCGGCGGAGGGGGCATGAGGTGGCTGTCATCCTCCCCTCACGCAACGGCAGCATCGCGCCGGCGCTGGAAGCCGAGGGGATTCCGTACCATCTTGCGCCGTGCGATGCGCTCGGAGTCGGGAGCCATTTCGAGCGCGCGCGGGTGATCCTTACCCTCGTGCGGCTTCTGCGGCGGCTGCGGCCGGACGTCATACATAGTCACCTCATCAACTCCGTGGTCACGGCGCGCATCGCGGCGTGGATTGCAGACGTGCCCAACCGCCTCGGCGCAAACGCCGGGCCGCTCACTCTCGAGTCGGAACTGCTGCGGCCCGCGGAAGTGGGTACCGCGGTATTCGACACGCGCACCATCGCATCGTGCTCCTACACCCTCGAGCTCTTCGCGCGCTACGGCGTGCCCGCCTCGCAATGCGATCTGGTCTACTACGGGCCGGACCATACGCGCTTCGATCCGGCGAAGGCGGACGGCGCGCGGGTGCGACGCGAGCTCGGCATCGACGACGACACGCCGCTGGTCGGCATCGTGGCCTACTTCTACGCTCCGTCCCAGTCGCTGGCGGTATTCGGACCCGGACTGGTCGGCCGCGGCATCAAAGGGCATGAGGTCCTGCTCGATGCCGTGCCGCGCATCCTCGCGCAGGTGCCGAACGCGAAGTTCGCTCTCGTCGGCCGCGGCTGGGGGGCCGAGGGTGAGCGGTATCTGCAATCGCTGAAGGAGCGTGCCAAGGCGCTCGGCGATGCCGTGCTCTTCCCCGGGGAACGAAGCGACGTGCCCGACACGCTCGCGGCATTCGACGTCTCCGTCCATCCCTCGCTCAACGACAACCTCGGCGGCACGATCGAATCGCTGTTGATGGCCCGGCCGATGGTCGTCTCCGACATCCGCGGCTACGAGGACAGCGTACTGCACGAAGAGACCGGCCTGGTGGTGCCTGCCGGCGATTCCGCCGCGCTCGCGGATGCCGTCGTGCGCTTCCTGCGCGACCGCGAGCTGGCCCGCCGCCTCGGCGAGAACGGCCGCAAGCGGATGCTGGAAACCTTTACGTTGCAACGCTCCGTGGAAACGCTGGACGCGATTTTTGCGCGCCAGCGCGAGCGCGCCGAGGGTCACTACCGTCTGGCCACGATGATCGGGCGCGCCGTGGCCATGCCCTTCAGGCTCCTGCCGATCATGCGCGAAGTCCGGCGCGTGCAGCGGCACTATCACCCACCGCCACGGCTCTCAGTAAGAGTGAAGAGCGCCTTGCGCAGGTTCCTAAAACCGGCGCCGAAAGCACGCGGACGGATTCGCGTGGCACAGGTGGCGGGTGTTTGGAGCGACAGCGATTGGTTCGCCGGCCTCTGCCGCGATCTGACGGCACGCGGCTACGACGTCATCGCCGTCATCGACGAACAACGCGGCGACCTCGGCGCGCGACTCGAAGCGGCCGGTATTCGCTGCTATCGTCTGGCCCTGACCTTCGCCACAGACCTCGATCGCGCGCGGCTCCCCGTCTATGCCACGAAGATCCCGTTGGCGGCCATCCGCCTGGCGCGCATCCTCCGGCGCGAGAAGATCGACATCGTGCACTCGCACGTCTTCGCCTCGGTCGTCGTGGCGCGTCTCGCCGCCGTGCTCGCGCGCGCGCGTCACGTGGCCGGCATCCCCGGACCGCGCCACCTCGAGGCGAAGCTCACGCGAATCGTCGATCGCCGTACGTTGTGGATGGACGATGTGACTATCGCCGGCTGCCACTACACACGCGACCTCTACGCCGCCCTCGGCGCGAGCGACGACCGCCTGGCCTGCATCTACTATGGCGTCGATGCGAAACGCTTCGACCCCGCACTTGCCGATCCCGCCGCGGCACGCCGCGCCCTTGGCATCGCCGCAGGCGCACCACTGGTCGTGCTCGTGGCGCACTTCTATCCGCCGACGCGCGGCCCGCAGACGCCGCCGCATACGATGGGGCGCGGACCGAAAGGACATGAAGACTTCCTGGCCGCCGCGCGAATCGTCGCCGAGCGCTTCCCCGAGGCGCACTTCGTGCTCGCCGGGGGCGGAGTCGTCGATGCGGGCGAAGCGTATCGGCAACAGTTGATGGCGGCGTGGGCGAATGATCGCGTCCTCTTCGCAGGCCATGTCGACGACGTGGCCTCGCTTCTGGCGGCCGCGGACGTGGTCGTGCAATGTTCGCTCACGGAGAACCTCGGCGGCACGATCGAGGCTCTGCTGATGGCGCGCCCGGTCGTGGCCACGCGCGTCGGCGGAATGCCGGAGTCGGTGCGGGACGGCGAGACCGGCCTGCTCGTGCCGGCCTCCGACCCCGCGGCCCTGGCCTCGGCAATCGAGCGGTTGCTGGAACATCGCGAAGAAGCAGCGGCGTTCGGGCGCGCCGGCCGCAGGCTGATGCTCGAGCGCTTCACCGCGGCCAGGACAGCCGATGACATCACGGCGGTGTATCGGCGGATGGTGGGCGAAGGAGTCCCGGCGTGATCGAGTACGACTCCGCCGCCCGCCCGCCACGCGCGCTCGAAGAGCTGCTCGACCTTCGCGCGCACGCCTCGCTTCTCCGCGCACTGGTGACGCGGAACCTCAAAGTGCGCTACAAGCGCTCCGCGTTCGGCTTCCTCTGGACGATGGCCAGCCCGGCGCTGATGCTCATCGTGCTGTCGCTCGCGTTCACGCGCCTCTTCGCCGTGAGCGCTCCGGCGTATCCGGCATTCGTCTTCCCCGGCCTGCTGCTGTGGAACTTCTTCGCGCAGACCACGACCATGTCCGGCGAGGAGATGACCGGCAGCGATATCTGGAAGCGCATGCGCTTCCCGAAGACGGCACTGGCCATCTCCACGCTGTTCACGGGGATCATCAACCTGACGCTGGCACTGGTCCCTCTCATCGTCATCCTGGCCGCCGCGCACCGCCCGCTCGGCCTGGCGTTGGTGACGCTGCCGCTGACGATCGTTCTCACGGCCATGTTCGTGCTGGGCGCGTCGCTCATCCTCGCCAGCGGCGCGCTGCACTTCGCCGATGTCATGCCGGCGTGGAACATGCTCCTGCCGGCGCTCATGTTCACCGCTCCCGTGGTCTATCCTGCGGCGATCGTGCCGCCGTCGCTGAGGCCCTGGCTGCAACTCAACCCGATGACGTTGTATCTCGAAGCATTCCGCGCGCCGCTCTACTCGAACTCGATGCCCGCTGCCTCCTCCCTCGCACTGATGCTGGCCCTCGGGGTGACGACGCTGGCGCTCGGGTGGCTGCTCTTCACCCGCTCCGCCGATGACATCGCCTATCGTGCCTGACGACGTCGCCGTGCGGCTGGACAGTGTCACCGTGCGCTACAAGGTCGCGCTCGATGCTCAGGTCACGCTGAAGGAATCGATCGTCCGCGGCCGGCGGCGCCGCTTCGTCGAGCACGCCGCACTCGATGACGTCACGCTCGCCGTGGCGCGCGGCGAGATGCTCGGCGTCATCGGCCGCAATGGCGCGGGCAAGACCACCCTGCTGAACGTCATGGCCCGCGTGCTTCAGCCGACGTCCGGACGACTGCGGCTGCGGGGCAGCGTCTCCTCGATCATCGACCTTCTCAGCGGCTTCCATCCGGAGTTGACCGGCCGCGAGAACGCCTATCTCCGCGGCGCGTTCCTCGGCGTGAGCCGCGCGCGCATGCACGAGCGCATCGACCCCATCGCCGCCTTCGCGGACATCGGGCGCTTCTTCGACGCGCCGCTGCGGACGTACTCCGCGGGCATGATCGTGCGACTGGCCTTCGCCGTCACTGCCAGCGTCGATGCCGACATTCTCCTCATCGACGAAGCGCTCGGCGTCGGCGACGCCGAGTTCCAGGCCAAGTGCGCGGCGCGGATGGCCGAGCATCGCGCGCGCGGCGTAACCTTCGTCGTCGTCTCCCATGATGTGGCCCGACTACAGTCGAGCTGCGACCGCATCGTCTGGCTCGATCAGGGGCGCATCCACGCGCTCGGCGACCCAGGCGACGTCGTCGCTCAATACTCCGCCGCACAACATCCCGCATGAACTGGAACCGGCCCGCGGTCTGCTTCTCCGTCGACGACGTTCATCCCGCGCCCGTCGCCGCGGAGGCGCTCGCGCACGTGCAGTGGCTGCAGGAGCGCCATCCGCAACTGCGCGTCACGCTCTTCACCACGCCCGACTGGCGAACACTCGATCCCTATCCGACGCGGCCATTCCTCACCCGCGTGCCCTTCCTGCGCGACCGCGTCTTCACCGGCGCCGTCCACGCGCGCGGCACGTTCCGTCTCGACCGGCACGAGCACTTCTGCGCGCTCCTCCGCGGCTGGCGCGGTGCCGAGGTGGCGTTGCACGGATTGCAGCACGTGCGGACGGGAATGCGCCCTGTCCTGGAGTTCGCGGGTCGCACTCGGAACGACTGCCGCGCCATGCTGCACGAAGCGATGGCGATCTTCGACGCTGCGCGGCTGCCGTTCGTGCGCGGCATGTCGCCGCCGGGATGGGCAGCGCCACCGCCGCTGCTCGAGGCCATGCGCGACGCCGGCCTGACCTTCGTTGCCTCGGCGCGCGATCTGGACACGCCGATCACGCCCGATGCCGCCGCCAACGGCAGCGGGATGCGCGGCGTCCCGCTCCTGCGCCCGTACCGCATCGAGCCGGGTCTTCTGCACTTTCCGACGAACTTCCAGGCCACCTCGCCGATCGAGCGCGCCGTGGCCATTCTCGAAAACGGCGGGCTGCTGTCGATCAAGGCGCATCTCCTTGCGCGATCGGGCTCGTACCGCGCGCTCGACGGACTGACGACGGAGTACCGCGACTGCCTTCATCGCCTCTTCAGCGTCGTCGAAGAGCGCTTCGGCGACGATGTGTGGTGGACGTCGATGGGCGAGATGGCGTCATGAGAGTCCGCCGCCTGCTCGCCGGCGATACCGATCCGGCTGAATATCTCGCCGGCGCGAACCTCGCGTTCGGTCATTGGGGCGACGAGGCCACGTTCGCCTGGGCGTTCCGCGGCGGTGAGCTGCTCTTCCTCGATGACGAGAGCGGCCGCCCGGTCTCCGCGTCGGGCATCAACTACCGCACGTTGCTGGACGGACGACGAGTGGCCATCATCAGCGGCGCATGGACGTTGCCCGCGGCGCGTGGCGCGGGCGCGTTCTCCAGACTGATCGAGGCCACGCACGCGACCGCGCGCGAGCGCAACGCCCTCACCATCGCCTTCGGCCGCATGGACAACGTCAGTTGCCGCCTGGTCGAAGCGGCCGGCGCGCAGGTTCATGCGACGTTCTACTGCCGTTCGCTGGTACCGGATGCGCCGAGCGCGCCACTCGAACCGCTCGATCGTCTCGATCCCGGCGCGTTCGACTTCCCCACCGCCTTCCGCTACACGCGGGCTGAATGGCGCACGCAGTTCCTCGGCCGCCCGCACGCGCTCATCGAATGCCTCGGGCGGCGCGGCGAATGGGCCGCGATCGTCGAGCAGGCCGCCGACTTCGATCGCGTACACGCCGTTTCGCACGAGCAGGCCCTGCCCGAACTCGCCGCGCGCGCACACGCGGCGGGGCGACAGCTGTTCTGGTTCACGCTGAAGCGTCCCTCGCTGGCATGCGAATGGACCGACGGCTTTCTCTCGACCTTTCCGCCCGCGGACGTCAGCGCCTGGGAGATCCAGAACGGCGATCGGATGTGATGCGCGCCGGCACGCCCCACACCGTCACGTCCTCCGGGACATCCCGCACGACCACCGCACCCGCGCCAATCACCGCACCGGCGCCGATGCTGATGCCCGAGACCACGGTCGCGCCTGGCCCGACGAGCGTCGCCGCACCCGCACGCACATCGCCGCCGAGCGTAGCCGCCGGCGCGAGATGGACGAAGTCGCCGATGACACAATCATGATCGATCGATGCCTTCGTGTTCACCAGAACGCCGCGCCCGAGCGTCGCACGCGGCAGCACGATCGCGCCGGCGCAGAGCATCGAGCCTTCGCCGATCGCGGCGGACGGAGCGACGGACGTGAATGGATGAATGGCCGTGGCCAGCCGCTCGCCGGCGCTCACGACGCGTTCGGTAACCGTGCGCCGCAGAGCGTTATCGCCGATCGCGATGATCACACCGTCGTGCTCGACCTCGGCGAGCGAGGCGAAGACACGAAGTCCGAGCACGGTCGTGCCGTGGAGTGAGGGCGCGTCGTCGACGAAACCTACGGCACGATCCCTGAGGATGTCCGCGACGATCGCGCCGTGCCTGCCCGCACCGAGGATGACGATTCGTTTCACGCGCAGTCCGGCGATCTCATCCCAGCACTTTCATGCTGCACGTCTCCGCGGCCACTGCTTCGCAGACATAGTTGATGTCTTCCTCGGCCAGGTTGCCGTGAAACGGCAATGCCAGCAGCGACGCACCAGCGGCCTCGGTGTGCGGAAACATGCCGGGACGGAAGCCGAACCGTTCGCGATAGAACGGCTGCAGGTGGATCGGCGGAAAGTACGGGCGGCTGTCGATGCCCCGCGCGGCTAATGCGGCCCTCAGTTGATCGCGATCGATTCCGTCGGCGAGCCGGACGACGTAGACGAACCAACTGAGGTGCATTCCCGGGCGCGGCGGCGCGAGCGGCGTGACGCCATCGAGGCCTGCCAGCAACGCGTTGTAGCGCGTCGCCACCGCCTCCCGCTTGTGCAATAGCTCGTCGAGGCGGCGGATCTGCGCCAGCCCAATCGCCGCGCTGATCGAATCCATGCGGTAGTTGAAGCCGAGGCGTTCATGATCGAGCGAGGCGGCGGAGTCAGAGCGCCCCTGATTGCGAAGACTGCGCGCCAACCGCGCCCAATCGTCGCGATCGGTAAGCAGCACCCCGCCCTCGCCTGTCGTCATCTGCTTGTTCGGATAGAACCCGAATGCCGCCACATCGCCCCAACGGCCGGCAAAGACTCCGTCGGCCGAGGCGCCGACAGCCTCGCACGCATCCTCGATCACGGTGACGCCGTTCCGGCGGGCGGCAGCGAGGATGGCGTCCATCTCCACCGTCCGCCCGAAGATATGTACTGGCAGCACCGCGCGCAGCCGCCCCCGCGGCGCGAGCGTTTCGATCGCATGTACCGTCGCCGCCGGATCCATCGTCAGCGTCTCCGGATCGATGTCGACGAAGTGCGGCACGCCGCGCTCGAACAGGATCGAATTCGCCGAGGCGATGAACGAGAACGGCGTGGTGATGACAAGATCTCCCTCACCCACTCCCGCGGCGATCATGGCCACGTGCAACGCCGCCGTCCCGCTCGACATGGCCACGGCATGCCACGCCCCGAACTTCGCGGCGAACTCTCTCTCGAATGCTTCCAGCATCGGCCCGAACGAGAGCTGTCCCGAGCGCAGCACTTCGTCGACGAGACGCCGTTCTTCGGAGGTGATGTCCGGAGAGGAGAGTTGGACGCGCCGGAGGGCCATGCGTGAACGAAGATATCCCAACTACATCCCTACCCCAACGCCACCGTCGTGATCGCAAACGGCAAATCGAGCGTCACTGTCGTCGCATTCGTCGAGATATTCAGATTCGCGTCTGAGGGCTGCTCGAGCGCGTTGACGGCCGACGCGGCGAGAGCGCCGCCCGATTGGTACAGACTGGCGATCGTCGGATCGAGTGTGACCTCCACGCCCGGCACCGCACCGTTCGTCGGCTGATACAGCCGCAGGATCATCTGCGACGGATTCACCGTGCCGGCCTTCGCGACGGTGACGAGCGCTCTCTCGTCGGTCGTCGACGCGATGCTCATCGACGGCGGGAGCTCGCCTGTTGCGGATGCGGGTATGGCGAGGGCGGCAACTGGGTTGTTGAGGTCGAGTGCGGCGGCGAGCATGGAGCCGTAGCCCCAGGCGCCGTTTGCCGGCGACTGCAACTGGCCCGGGACCGCCACGGCGAAGGAGACGGTGTGCGAATCGTCGTCGCTACCCGAGGCGGCATTGGTGCCCTCCCCGGGGGTGTTGCGCAGGAGGCAGCCGATCACGGCGCCGCTGTTGTCAATGGCCCACCCCGGCGTCGCGTAGTGATAGATCGCGCCGAGGTAGTCATCATTCCCCACCACTCCGACGAATTCGTGAGTCGGCTCGAAGGTCATCACCTCTGTCTTCTTCGGCGGGGTCCAGTCGAAGTAGGTGCGTGGAGCCTGGGTGTCCCAGTGTGCCGTCGTACCGTAAGTCAGCGCCGTCGCCGCAGAGGCGAACGGAAAACGCCACATGACCGAGTACACCGACGGCGCCGCGCCGGTCACGGTCACGCGCACGGCCCGGTCGGTCGCGTAGAGCTGATAGGTGATCGACCAGGGAGTACCGTTGACCGTTCCCGTCACGATCGCGGTCGCGCGCAGATCTCCCGTTTCCGTGAGCGTGATCGTCGGGTTCTCGATCTGCATGTTCTCGTCAGCGTAGAACGGCAGGAAGCCGTCGCACGGAATCTCCATCGCAAAGCGATAGATGTTGCCGCCGTCCTTGTAGAAGACGAGACCGGCCGTGCCGCCGAGGTAGTTCGTCCCGCTGCCGTCATTCGGATCCGTGAGACTGGTGATGCCGGTGGTGTCGATCACGGCGGAGATGAAGTCGTTCGCCATCACTACGGGACCGTTTGCGTCGGGTTGGGATGCAGACAGCCCGGTATTCGTCTGGTTCGGAGGTGTCGTGCTCAGGGTGACCGTCGTGTATCCGAGCGATGGCGGCGTCGCAAACAGGAGGAGACCGCCGTTGCCGTCGTCCTGCACGGGCGCGAAGTTCTGCGAGTCCGCCGTGCTGCTTTGAAACGATCCGGCCGGCGGCGCGGCGAGATCGGCGATCGCGATGCGCTCGAATCCGAGAGGGTTGAACACGACGACGCTGCCATCCCCCGCCGGCATCGCCCCCGCGATCGCGCCGAGGACGTCCGATTGAACGCCCTGGGCGGCGGTGAGTGCCTGCTGCAGTACCGGCACCTGCTCGCCGTCGTAAACGTCATCCGTCGGGTCGGACGGACAGTTGTTCGTCGGTTGCGCCGTGTTCGGCGCAGTGCCTGTGATGTAGTCGTGATGCGTCGACGGCGCGAGGTCGTTCCACGCCTGCGCGAGGTTGATGAGCGCCGGCGGCGCGGCGGAGCTTCCGATTGCTTGCAGCACGAGCTGCATCGTCTCGCTGAATAGCAGGGTGCGCGCGGTCTGATAGTGCGTCGTCTTGAGGAAAGGCTTGCTGCCGTAGCAGCCCGAGTAATACGGGTGCGGAATGAACGGATAGTTCGCATCCGACGGCGAGATGACGGGAGGCGTACCCGCGGCGGTGACGAGCTGCATGAAGTAGTCGAACGACGCCATCACGACGTACACGCCGGGGGTCGGAGGTTTCTTGTTCCATTGCGTCATGACCGCGGGAAGGTTGGTGTAGGGCGCCGTGAAATCGCAGTCGATCGGGACGAACATATAGGGCGGCGCCGGGATGGCCGTTGTCGATTGCGCGGCGATGAACGCCGTGATCTGCGCATTTTGCTCGTCCGGCTGAATCTCTCCCCCGCCCGCCGATCCGCCGTAGTCGCCAAAGCCGTTTCCTTCGCAATAGCTGTTCGACAGCCAGTGTGCCTGGATCTGCGACTGGTCGTTCGCCTGCCAGGTGAAGTCGAGACCGATGCTTTGGTCGAGGAAAAAGCTCGCCGCGTTGGACGTCGGGTTGACGCAACCGATGCCGGGCGCGCCGGCCTGCGCGGGAATCCGCCAGAAGCCGGCACCGGTGAATCCCATTGCCTGCAGAAGGACCGGGAGCTGGGCATCGTGGCCGAAATCATCCGGGATCCACATCTGATTACTGGCGGTGCTTCCGAACGTATCGGTCAGCCACTGCCTCCCGAGGAGGTAGTTCCGGATGAAGGCCTCAGTGTGGAGCGTGAGGTTCTCCGCCGACGTGATGCCTCCCGAGGAGAAGAGGAAGGACGAGCCGGCGTTGGCCGTGAGAGCGTCTTTCGCCGACTGCGGCACGTTCGGATCGTTCATGAACGCCTGGAGGTACGCGACCTCGCAATAGACGTATTGGTAGCCGCTTGTCGAGCCGATGGAGGTGAGAGCCTGCTGCAGTGTCGTCGACACGGCCTGATGTTCGCCGCCGCCGCACGCGTAGTACTGCTGGAAGGTCGCGACCCAGTCCCAGTCGCAATGTGCCGACTGTTCGAAAACAAGGACCTGCGAGGCGTCGTCGGGGATGGAGAGAGAGCGGCGGAGGGCTGATTCGGTTTCGTTCATACTGAGGAGTGTCGCGAGCGGGATGATTCCCTACCGCCCGAAGTGCCGGCGCCACGGCATCAGATAGTGAAAGGGGCGCTGAGAATCGTTCGGCTCACCCGATCCGGCCGAAGCGGCCGCTCTGACAGTCGAGCATCACCTGCGGATCTCGCCGGCGGTGCCACCAGCGCGGCGGGCCGAAGTCCGCTCCAGCGCGGAGTTGGCGGCGGATTCAAGCTTGTGGTTTTTTCAGAACGAGCCAATCCCAGTCGAAACGTCGCAAAAAGCCCTCCCAGTTCTTACTCGTCACCTCGACCACGCGAAGGCCGGGCAGGCTGCGAGCAATACCCCATGCGGACCAAAACAAATGTCGCACTTCGTACGGCTCCGTTGGGCGAAGAGCTGAGGACGCTCTTCGTTGCAAAAAGTCCGGTAGAACCAGGAGCGCAGGAATACCGTAGTGCGGGTCTTTCTGAAACAGGTAACGAAACCTCGCTGGAGTTGTCATGTAGCAGATACCGCCCGGCCGCAGAACGCGTGCGATTTCACGACCGACTGCAAGGGCGGGAACGTGTTCAATCGTTTCGACATACAGAACGACGTCGATGCTCTGAGAGGCCAGCGGGATGGCGGTTGCATCGGCCAACGCTCGGCGGACGCCGACGCCTGTTTGATGGGCGACGTATGACAACTCGGCGGAATTGTGCCGATCGATCCAGATGCATTCGACCATTGCCTGTTCGGCGAACGGCAAGAGGAAACCACCGTTTCCGCCGCCGACGTCGAGTATGTGTACTGGCCCCGTGAAAACTCCGGCGTAGCGCCGCCGGAGATACTCGAGCGCCTTTTGGCCCTCACGGGGTCGCTGTAGTGCGAATTCGCGATGATGCTGCGCATGCCGAGTCGGATGACTGGCAAGTTCTGCTTGTACGATCTCGCGGAAGACTTCATGAACGGTCGGCATCGCTGATGAAGTACGTTTGCCGAATGCCGACCATCTTCATGGCCGTCATGGAACAACCTGCTTACTGCCGAATTTCGCCGGCGGTGTTCATGACGAACGGTCCATAACGCGCGAGAGGTTCCTTGAACGGGAGCTCGGCTCCTTTGTCCGAGGCGATCGTGACGGTCGATCCCGTCCCGTTCCGCAGGATTCCGCCCGGGGACGTTGGGGACCTTCCCCGACAGATCTCCCGGCCGCTTTGCTACAATCGGCCTGATCGTGTTTCCTGAAAGACGTCATGACACCCGCTGGCAACCGCTGCTTCACGACGCCGAGGCTAAGCGCGTCTGGTCCGCGATTCATGACGTGGCCGAGGCGCTCCGGCTGGAGGTGGAAGAGGTGCGTCCGGACTCCGATCCCAGCCTCAACGACGGCACCGCAGGGCTGGCCCTCTTCTTCGCCCATCTTGGCGTGGCCACCGGTGAGGAGGTCTGGAGTGAATACGCCCAACGCCTGATCGAGCAGGCGGTCGACGCCCTCGCCAATCAGCCGTTGAACGCCTGGCTCCACGGCGGTTTTGCCGGAGTCGGCTGGACGATCAAGCACCTGGAAGGTCTCCTCTTCGATGAGTCGGACGATGACGATCCGATCAGCGAGTTGCTCAGCGAGATGCTGGAACACCCGGTCGCGCGAGGCGACTTCGATCTGATCAAGGGCCTGACGGGCTTCGGCGTCTACGCCCTCGAGGCGCTCCCGCGACCCGCGGCACGACACCTTATCGAGCAGGTGATCGAGCGTCTGGCGGATATCGGCGAGCCGGCCGGCGGAGGGTTTTCGTGGTTTACGCCGCCCGAGATGCTCCCCACCTGGCAACTTGAACATGCGCCTGACGGCTACTTCAACCTCGGCGTGGCGCATGGTGTGCCCGGGGTCATCTCACTGCTGGCCGCCTGCGCCGCGGCAGGCGTTCTGCCGCGCGAGCGACGCCCCATGCTGGAGGGCGCCGTCGATTGGCTGCTGCGCCAGAAGCAGACGGGAGATGTATGGAGCTTCCCTGTGTGGGTCGCTGAGGGGGTCACTCGTTCCCCAACACGCCCGGCCTGGTGCTATGGCGATCCGGGAGTCGCCGCGGCGCTGCTCACTGCCGCCCGCCACACCCAAAGCTCGGCATGGGAGGCCGAGGCCCTTGAGATTGCCCGCCGTGCGGTAACGCGACCGATGGACGAATCGCGCGTGATCGAGGCCTGTCTTTGCCACGGCGCGGCCGGTTTGGGGCATGTCTTCAACCGTATGCATCAGGCGACCGGCGATCCGTTGCTGGCCCAAGCGGCGCGCCGCTGGTTCCTTCATGCACTCGACCTGCGCCGGCCCGGAGAGGGTGTGGCAGGATTTCTCTCCTATGCGAGCGAAGACCCGGACGAACCGAAGTGGGCGGCAACCACAGGATTCCTCGTCGGAGCCTCCGGGGTCGCGCTGGCACTGCTGGCCGCCGTCACCCCGCAAGAGCCGGCGTGGGATCGGGCGCTTGCGATCTCGGTTCCGCTCGAGCGTCTTCCGAGCGTTTAAGCCGCGACAGTGTGAGCTTGTGCAGAAGATCGTAGAGGACCAGCTCGTGAGCACGCTGGTCCGAACGAATCATGCGGTTGACGAACATGTGGACGTAGTTCCACACGAGGTCGACGACCCGTACGCTCAGCTCACCGCGCGACTCGAGCGCGTGGAGCTGCGCGATCAGAGGCGCAAGCGTTTCTGACCGCCGGGCCAGGGCCGCGAACCCGCCAGCCAGCGGGTGCTCATCGTCGACGCCGCTGGTCAGCAGCTTGTATAGATCGTCGCCCACTTCGCGAAGGCGGCGTCCGAGCTGCCGGTTCAGATCGGGACCAACCTCGAACTCGCCGGCGAACCCGCCGCGCATGGCGCTCAACGCTTCGCGGCGCGCGGCGAGATCGAGGCCGAAGTCCTCGAATAGCCGGTCGATCCCGACTACGGTCAGGCGCCATCGCGCGTCGGCGCCCTGGTCACCGGCGAGATCGGCAAGCGCGGCAAGCGCGGCCTCACTGTCCGCATGGAAGATGCGCTCGGCGATCTCGAGGCCGGCCGGCCCGCCGTATCTCTCGATCTCGCGCTCGTAGGTATCGAGCTGCCAGCGCCAGATCCGTCCCTCGCGGAGCGCTGGGTCGAGATGTTCGCCGAGCATGCCGATGAGGCCGCGCAGCCGTTCCGGCTCACCGCCGAAACGCACCCGAAGGTGCCACTGCGGATCGCCATAGCGAAGGAAGAACCATTGATCGGCGTCGCCGGCTCCGAGAGCGCGCGCGACGAGCGGCGCGACCACGTCCCGCAGCACCAAGTCGGCGGTGGCGGCGCCGGTATAGAGCTTGAGATACAGCCAGCGGGAATTGGGCGGCAGGATACGGTCGACTTCATCCTGGGCCGCGGGCGCTTTGGGCCGCCGCGCCGGTTCCCGGCGGCGCTCGAACGGGACAACGAGCTCATGGACGAATCGTCCTTCGGGGCCGTAGACCGGGAGGTCGTCAAATTCTGGCCAGACCTCATTCAGCAGTGCCTCGTCGCGGCCATGGATCGCGGACAGAAAGGCGTCGAGCGAAAGGATGTTGTCGAAGTCGACGAGCAACTCGTGATCCATCTCAACGAACACGACCATGCGGGGCGCTCTCCGCTCCTCACGCCAGCGCCGGACCGCGAGATAGCGCTCCGCGCCGCGGAGGGCGGTGAGCTTCGCGATCTCCTCCTGGTCGATGCGCCAGCAGGCGCGCGAAAGGACCGCCCGGCCGCTGCGGATCCGCGGCAGGAACGGGAGCCTCTGGAACTGTTCCCAGCTCCATCCCAGGCCCGCGCGCACTCCCTGCTGCTGCAGGCTGCAGAGGAAACGGTAGACCGCCAGGCTTCCGAAGGTGAAGTTGTGCGCGCTGGTGAGCCGGGGCATCACGCGGCGGCCGAGGCGCGCGGAGTACAGGGTGACCTCGCCCAGTTCGACCGTGACGCGCAGGTCGTCGATCGCGATCTGATTCTCCCGCGGCGCGCCGCTGACGCCGAGGAACGGAATCTCCCACTGGCGAAGCAAGGGACGCGAAGCGATGTTGCCGATCCGGCCTGCAGGCATGTGGACGATCTCGGCGAAGATCACGTCGGGATCGAGTGCCTCCTCCGCCCGTAAATGATCGAGAACAAGTCCGGTAAGCGCGTCGTCGGCATGGCAGAAGCGCCCGACCATGCGCGCGCCCGAGGGGCCGAAGACGTTCCGCAGGAAAACCCGCAGCTCACCCGAGTCCAGCGCCTCTTCCGAGCGTGCGGCGATCGTGACCGTTGCCTGAAATGAGTTCGGCAGCGGCGGACGCTTCCCCGACTCTAGGCTGGCCAGATCGTCGTCCGTGATCTCGATCTCACGCCCGCCGGCGGCCAGCACGTCGGTCATCTTACGGAGAAGGAGCTCTTCCCGCTTCCCCCAGGCCAGTTTGACGTCGGCGTCGGCTGGGAAGTCGATGCCTTTGAGAAGCGGCGAGGCATCTATCCCCACCTTTGACGCGGGGAGCCCGATCCCTGCCTCGTCGTCCAGCGCCTCGACCAGCTGGACCAGACGACCGGCGCCGTAGCGCTCGAGGAAACGGTCCCGGAATCCTTCAAGCCAGTCTGTGGGATCGGGCCGTGAGAGCCGGTGCAGTACCTCGACCGCGTGCGAGATCTCGTCGAGCACTGCGGGAGTGAGGACGGCGTCGCCGGGCTTGCTGAGATCGACCTGGTAGAGACGCCTGGCATCCGCGCGCTTCGGCAGCGGCTCAAGCCCGCGGGCGATTTCCTGATAACGCGCCGGCGCGTTCCCCAACTCATGGAGGTCAAGCACGTCGAGCGCTTCCTGCGTCCTTCGCAGGACAGCCGCCGTGTCGTGTCCGGTCCGCTCCAGAGTGCCGATCAGTCCATGCACGGCCTCGGGGCCGGTCATCGCGGGCCAGAGCTCGGAGACCAGGAGTTGACCATCGATCAGCTCCTCAACGAAGCCTTCGGCATCCTCGACGGATACCTCGCCATCCGGGTCGCTCGCCGTCACCGCCGCGACGATTTCGCCGAGCGTGGCGCCGCCGCCGGCGCGGACGAGCGCGGCGTCGAGAAAATCATTCGGTTCGACGGCGACTAGGTGATAGTCGAGCATCTCGCCGTTGAAACGCGCCTCGGCGTAGCGCAGCCGCCCGGCGGCGCGGTACAGGCTCGTGTTCGGCCGGTAGGTGAGCGAGCGGCGCAGATCGCGATCGTGATTGAGATCGTCGGCTAGCGTGAAGAGAAAGTCGACGTCGAGCCGGGAGTGGCGGCGGTAGGATCGCTGCTCGCCGATGCGCAGGCGGCTATGCTCGCCCACGCGGCCGGTCGTGCAACCGGCGAAGAGTCCGAAGGGGGTGGCGCGCGAAGTCATCCGCATGACGTAGCGCACAAGCGCCTCTTCGGCTCTGCGTCCCTTCTTGCTCTCCGGGTCGCGATGCCACTCCTCGAGCCCTTCGACCAGGTGCGGCGAGGCCACGTGCAGCGCTTCGAGAATGGCCGGCCGGGCCAGCAGGCTGTGCAACCACTCGCGCAGCTCCCGGCGATCCGCGTCAATCGCTGCCGCGAGCGCCGTGATGTCGCCGACCGCGTGCGGCGCGCGCAACAGGGCTCCCCATCCCGCCAGCTCTTCGACCGGCAGCAGAGGCGTCCGCAGAACGAAAAAGCCCGCGGGCGCAAAGTCCGCACCGTCGAGTCTCTTGCGAAGTATGGCTTGCCGGATAGAGCGCATTCGCTGTTGACAAGCATGACGGGAAGAGAGAGATTACGCAAGTATGCGGATACGTTACTCGTGCTCCTCCCCTGTTGATCTCTTCCACCGCTTTATTCACACATCCGGTGCCGGCAGGCACCCAAGGAGAACATCATGAAGAAACAAGTGAAGAAGCTCCAGCTCAACCGCGAAACCGTCAGCAATCTGACTCGCGACGACCTCAGGAAAGTCGCTGGCGGCAGTCTCACCACCAGCAGTTGCACCGTTCCCCGCTCGTGTTGCGCCACTCATTGCCTGATCTGCACCTGTTGATTCCGGCCGCAGCTTCCTGACCGCGTACCAGGACGCCGGCCACTTCGGTGGCCGGCGCCGCTGTCACTCTTATCAACCACCTGGAGGGCCAAAGCCCTAGCTAGGGCAACCAACGCCGCCGGGTGTGCTGAGCTAGGCTCTCATCTGTGCCGCGACGAGCTCGCCGTACCTTCCGCCGCGTTCCATCAGCTCGTCGTGGCGGCCTCGCTCCACGACTCTTCCCTGATCCATGACCAGAATGAGATCTGCGTCGCGGACGGTGCTCAGCCGGTGCGCAATGACGATTCTCGTACAGCGCAACGCGGCCAGCTCTTGCTGGATCAGGAGCTCCGTCTCCGTGTCGAGACTCGACGTGGCCTCATCAAGCAGCAGGACGGCCGGCCGGTGGACGAGAGCCCGGGCCAGGGCCAGCCGCTGGCGCTGACCTCCGGAGAGCGAGAGGGCGGCCTCGGCCAGCAGCGTCTCGTAACCGAGAGGCATCGCGGCGATGTCTTCATGAATGTGCGCCAGACGCGCTGCCTCGATGAGGCGCGCGCGCGGCAGCGTTGGATCCGCCAGCGCCAGATTGCTGGCGATCGAGCCGCCGAAGAGGTAAGGCTGCTGATTGACGATCCCGAGCTGGTTGCGAACGGCACGAAGATCGAGCGTACCGAGGTCAACGCCGTCGTAGAGGATCCTGCCAGACGTAGGCAGGTACAGACCGACCATCAGGTGAGCGAGCGTGGTCTTTCCGGCACCCGATGGGCCGACCAGCGCGACGAAGCTGCCCGCCGGAATCTCCAGCGACACATCGTCGACGACCATCGGCGCGATCGGGCCATAGCGGAAACTGACTTCGTCGACGGTGATCCTCCCATGCAACTTCGGGCGGGCGAGCGGCGCGGCTCGCTCCTGCTCCGGCGGCGTGTCGAGCACGTCGTCAATTCGCTCGAAATAGCTCCCAAGGAGTTGCATCTGAAGCGCGGTAGAGACCAGCGTGGAGAGAGGCGCGAAAAAACCAGCCGCGAGCGCGCTCACCGCCAGCATCGTCCCGAGGGTGAGGTGGCCGCGGATCACCTCGAAGGCGCCATAACCGAGGATTAAGAACGGTGACGCTGTCGTGAGCGCGGCCAGCAACGAATCGAAGAGGGCACTAAGCCGGCCTCGTTCCAACGCCACGTTGAGCTCGTCGACGAAAAGGTTCGACCAGTGTTCGACCGCCTTGCGTTCGGCCCCCAACGACTTAAGAGTCTCAATCCCGGCGAGCATCTCCACCTGATAGCTTCGTGACGTTGCCTCGGTCTGCAGCGCCCGCGACATCAGCTCCTGGTGTCGCCGGCGGAGCGTCAGGAAAAGGACAACCCGCAATGCGCCCAACGTGAGCGCCACGAGTCCCAGGACCGGATGGACAACCATCAGAATAATCAGATAAAGGCTGACCAGCATGCCGTCGAGCGCGGCCGATAGCGCACCAGACGTCAGGATCTCCCGGACCGCGGTATTGCTGTTGAGGCGGATCATCAGATCTCCCGTCGACCGCTGCTGAAAAAACGAGTACGGGAGGTCGACCAGGTGATCGAGGAAGTCCAGCGTCATCCGCGAGTCGAGCTGGATCCGCAAACCAAGCAGCAGACGCGCGCGCAGAAACGTGGCCAGGAAGTGGAAGCCGACCACCGCCGCCAGGCCGATCGCGAGCATGCCTAGGAGACTGACGTCACCGTGCGGCACGACGCGATCCACAATCATCCCCGTCAGGAACGGCAGCGCGAGAGCGAGGAGTTGAAGGACCACCGAGATCGCCACGATTCGCGCGAGGGCCGGCGATTCCCTGAGGAGTTGCCGCACGTAGCGCGCCGTCCCGCTCGCGCGCCTGTCCTGCGGAGTGAAGCCGGCCGCCGGCTCGAGAATGACTGCGATCCCGGTGAAGGCGGTCCGCAGCTCCTGCCAACGGACCAGACGACGCCCGGCGGCGGGATCGACCACCCAGATGCCCTCGTCGATCGTCCGATCGAGAACTACGAAATGACGGAGCTCCCAGTGCAGGATCGAGCCCCGCGGAAGACAGTCGAGGTTCTCGATCTCCGCGATCTTGACGGCACGCGCGCGCAGACCGTACGCGTCGGCTCCGGTCAAGAGCTGATTGGCGTCCGCGCCGTCGCGCCCGGCGCCGATGACCTCCTGGACTTCACGTAACGGAACCTCTTTCCCGTGATAAGCGAGAACGATCGCCAGGCAGGTCGCGCCGCAGTCGGCGTTCGTCGTCTGTTGGAAAACCGGCATGGGGCGCAGGCGGGCGCGGAACCCGAGGCGTTGCCAGAAGGGAAGCCGGACGCGGCCCTCGGCGCGCCCGCTGCGCTCGCGAGGAGGGGTGCGGCGGGACAGCTCGAGCACACGGCCCGGCTCCGCTCCGTTCTCCAGACCCTGGAACGCTTCGGGACGGTAAAGCGGCTCGCCGTCCGCGCCGATGGGGCGACTGGCCGCGGTAAGAGCCTCCTCCAACTGAGTCTCGAAGATCCGATGGAGCACGAGCGGCGCAACCTGCACCGCGAGATATTCGAGGTGGCGACGGTCCGCATCGGCAAAGGACGCAGCAGCGGCCCCCCGAGTGGCCACGAGCACAGCCAGCACGTCCCCGGGCACCGTGGAGCCAGGGGTGAGCACAGGCACGCCGAGGAAATGCTCGGCCGGCGATCTGCCGCTGTTGTCCGCCTCGGAGTCGTATCGCGGATCGTCTCCCACGCGCTCCGCGGCGATCGCATCGCCAGTACGGGCGACGAAGCCGATGAGCCCCGAGGCAGCGCTATTACGGGTGGCTTCACCCGCATCGAGTTTCCGGGACCAAAGCGTTTCCTGCACCGGGTCGTAGATCGCGAAGCGGCCGTCAGTCGCGTCAAGGAGACCGGAAACCGCCTCCGCCACAAGGCCTGAGATCCGCTCAATGTCAGTCTCAGCCGCGATGCGCGCGACGAGATGGGACACGACTTTCGCCACTGCCAACGTCGCGTTTCCGCTATCGATCGAGCCGGCGAGCCGCGCCACGCGCTCGTCGTGCATGAGCGCGCTCCGCAGAAGCACGGCCACTTCATCAAGGGGGGGCGGACGTCGGGAGAGGAAGAAAATCCGGTCGTCGTTGACGTGTTCCTGAAAACGCTCTGCCTCCGGCCCCGCAGCGAGGACGACGCAGCGAATTCCGGGTGCACGCCCGGCTAGGCGGCCAAGAAAACCGGCGGCGTCATTGCCGCTGAGGCGGGGGCCAATGCAAAGAAGGCCGGAGCCAGCCTCTGTAACGCGCTCCAGCGCGTCTTCCTCCCCGGCCACCACGGAAATCCCGGCCTCACCGTCGAGCAACTCCGCGAGCCGCGCCGCCGCGGCGGCTTCGAAGCCCAGCAGGAAGAGGGGTCGACTTCCGGCATCTCTTATCTGCATCACTCCAACACGCCACAACGACACATGATACTCCGTTATTGTGCTATTCTCGTCTCATGAGTTCGCCACGCATCAGCTTCGGAGCGATCGCGCTCTTGCTGCTCGGATCGGCCGTAGCCTTCGCTCAGCAGGAGCCCTCTGCACCGGCCAATCCTGTCAACCTCGACTTCGAGGCCGGAGCCGACCAGCGGGGTCTTCCGGTCGGTTGGATTGGCGGAGCCCCTGGTTACGACATGGCCTGGGATCCGACGGTGGCCCATCAGGGAGAAGCGAGCGGCAAGATCGCGCGGCATGCCGGTACGACGGAAAAGACCTCCCCCGCTTCCCTGAGCCAATGGATCTCGGCGGAACGCTGGAGAGGCAAGCGCGTGCGGCTCTCCGGCTGGTTGCGCACCCAGGACATCTCCTCCGGGTGGGCGGGGCTCTGGATGCGCGTCGATTCCCCCACTACTCCCGCTCTCGCCTTCGACAACATGCAGAAGCGCGGGCTCCACGGCACTTCCGATTGGGCTAAGTACGAGGTCGTCCTCGACGTCCCGAAGGTAGCGAGCGACATCTACTTCGGCGCCATGCTGACCGGCGATGGCATTGTGTGGGCCGACGACGTGGCCCTGGAAGAGGTGCCGCTGTCGGTACCTACGACAACGTTACCGCAAACCGGTAAACCCTGACGTCAACACTCACCCGATCTGGCCGAAGCGGCCGCTCTGATAGTCGAGCATCGCCTGGCGGATTTCGCCGGCGGTGTTCATGACGAACGGTCCATAGCGCGCCACCGGCTCGTTGAGCGGGAGGCCGCCAATGAGGAGAAGCTCGGCTCCGTTTTCCGTGGCCATCGTGACGTTATCGCCGTCGCCGTCGAGGATGACCGCGTCGTTCTCACGCGCGAACCGATCTCCGAAGGCCGCCTCGCCGCTGATGATGAAGGCGAAGGCGTTGTATTCGTTCGGAATGGATTGCGTGAACCGCCCGCCGGCGGCGATGCGTACGTGCAGGTACATGATCGGCGTACGGGCACTGGAAATAGGGACGCATCTTCGTTTGATGATCAGCTCCGATTCACCAGCAGCGGCGAAGTGTCGCGGCTCTTCATCTACACGACCCCGGCCTGCCCGTGGCGAGACACTAAGAAGGGACCGTCCAGCCGCTCTGCGAGTCGAGCGCCAGTTGACACGGTCCGCTGAGAACCCTCCTCCTCCGTGAACGGTGCCGCGGCTAAGCGATGATCCCGAGACAACGCGGAGATCGCAGTCAGGGAGGTCATCGGTTCGATCCCATTGCTCTGGTAGAATTTTCTACCATGGCTATGAACATCAAGAATGAGAAAGTCGAGCAACTGGCACAGGAGTTAGCGCATATCACCGGGGAGTCCAAGACCGCAGTGATCCTGCATGCGTTGGAAGAGCGTCGAGAAAGAATCGCCAGACAGACGCCGAGAAAGCGACGAGTGGCCCAGGCCCTCGATTTCCTCGAGCACGAGATCTGGCCCAACATTCCGCGCAAATTGCTGGGCCGCCGCGTGACCAAGAAAGAGCGCGAGAGGATTCTCGGATACGGGCGAGGTGGCATTTGATCATCGATAGCTCGGCGATTCTGGCCATCTTCTTCCGGAAACCGGAGCCGAGGAATTGTTGTCAGCGATTCTCGACGCGGACTTTGCCGGCATCGGGTCACCGACCGCCGCCGAAACGGGCTTAGTTCTCACAGGACGCCTGCAGACGAACGCTACAGGATCTCTGCTCCGCTTTTTCGAAGAGACTGGGATCGAGATCGTTCCGTTCACCAATCTTCACTGGCAGCGAGCGATCGATGCGTTTTCGCGATTCGGAAAGGGTCGTCATCCAGCCGCCCTGAATTTCGGAGATTGCATGACGTATGCGACGACCGTCCTAGCTCAGCAGCCTCTACTCTGTCGCGGCGATGACTTCCGAAAAACCGATTTGGAGCTCGCTTAGAACGGCAAGATCTCTCGATCTCTCGATCCATCTCTAACTGCACGGAGCCCCGGCAATAACACTCACCCTATGCGGCCGAAGCGGCCGCTCTGATAGTCGAGCATCGCCTGGCGGATTTCGCCGGCGGTGTTCATGACGAACGGCCCATAGCGCGCCACCGGTTCGTTGAGCGGGAGGCCGCCGATGAGGAGGAGCTCGGCTCCGTTTTCCGTGGCCATCGTGACGTTATCGCCGTCGCCGTCGAGGATGACCGCGTCGTTCTCACGCGCGAACCGATCTCCGAAGGCCGCCTCGCCGCTGATGATGAAGGCGAACGCGTTGTATTCGTTCGGAATGGATTGCGTGAACCGCCCGCCGGCGGCGATTCGTACGTGCAGGTACATGATCGGCGTACGCGTGTCGATCGCGGCACGGACGCCGAGCGATTCGCCGGCGATCACCGTCACCTTGACATTGCCGTCCGCGCTCGCCGCGGTGGGGATCTCGGCGACACGCAACTCCTGATAGCGCGGCTTCATCATCTTGTCGCGCCGCGGCAGATTGACCCAGAGCTGAAATCCGTGCAGGCGTCCGCCGTCGCGGAGAATCTCCTGGCCAGGGAGCTCAGAGTGAATGACGCCGGAGCCGGCGGTCATCCACTGCACGTCACCGGCGCCGATGCGGCCGTGATTGCCCTGCGAGTCCTCGTGCTCGATGGACCCCTCCAGAATGTAGGAGACGGTCTCGAAGCCGCGGTGGGGATGATCGGGCGCGCCCTTCGCCTCACCCGGGCCATAGCTCACGGGCCCCATCCTGTCGAGTAGCAGAAAAGGATCGATGTGGTCGAGACGCGCCGTGGGAAACGGCCGCGTCACGATCATTCCCTCTCCTTCGAGCTGTGGCGTGGCGTGAACGATCTGGGCGACGGAACGTGTAGTCATTCACTCCTCGTAACAAGAACGTATTCCACGAGTGAGGATCATAGAATCCGTGCTGTGAAACGATTCCTGCCCCTTTTCTTCCTCTTCGTCTCCGGCGCGTTCGCGGCGGACGGCACCCTCCAGACCGCGAACCTCGGGGACTTCGTGCTCGATACCGGGCAAGTCATTCGGGACTGTCGCATCGGCTATCGCACGTACGGGGAGCTCCAGCCGGATCGGTCAAATGTCATCGTCGTCACGACCTGGTTCGGCGGAACGACCGCTGGCCTGGCCGGGTGGATCGGACCCGGCAAGTTGTACGACACCTCCAGGTACTACGTCATCTCGATCGATGCGCTGGGCGATGGGGTCTCGTCATCGCCGTCGAACAGCAGCACGCAGCCCGGACGGAGCTTCCCGGAATTCACCATGCGCGACCTGGTCCGCTCGCAACACCAGCTCCTGACGCACGAGCTCGGACTCGATCATGTCTACGCGGTGAGCGGGCTCTCCATGGGAGGCATGCAGACGTTTCAATGGGCGGTCACCTTTCCCGATTTCATGGACAAGGCCGTCCCGATCGTCGGCACACCGAAGCAAACGGCCTACGACCTTCTGCTGTGGAAGACGGAGCTGGCACTCATCGACTCGCCGCTGGGCTTGAAGGCCGCGGCGGACATCAACGAGATGCACCTGCACACGCCGGCATGGATCGCCAGCCATGTGGACGACGTCGACAAGCTGATGCAGTCGCACGAACAGGCCTTACGAAAGCTCGATCCGTTCGACTACGCGGCTCTCGTGCGGGCCATGATCGGGATCGACATCGGCTCGCCTGAAGGGATCCACGCGAAGATGTTCGTCGTCGTGTCCTTGCAGGACCAGATGGTCAATCCCGCTCCGGCCCGTGAGCTGGCGCGGGTCACGAAATCACCGCTGCTCACGCTCACCGGCGACTGCGGCCATCTCGCCACGGCCTGCGAGGAGGAGATCCTCGTGCGCGAGGTAACGCGGTTTCTCAACAAGCGGTGAGTTCCAGCTATCGTTTGGTTGCATTCGAAAGCCGCGGCCGGTACCATCCGCCACACAGCAGCATGTGCGGTATGAAGGCCGGGTACTCTACCCGGCCTTTTTTCTTTGGGTGATTTAACGGGAGGGAGGGTTGGGATCATGTCCAGGCAACAGATTGCGAAGCTCGCGAAGCGGAGAAACTGTCCGCGCTGCAGTCTCGAGAAAACAGAGGGGAATGCGCTCTGCCGGCGTTGCCGGTTCAAGCTGCCCGCACACATGCGACTGCCACTGGAGGGGGTCGTCAAGCGTGAGGAATGGGTGGTGGCCAGCGCGCTCCGCGCCGCCGCCAACTACTTCGACATTCATTTCCGGTCGATCCGCTTCTTTCGTGGCGGGCGGGTGCGCTGAGACGAGGTGGTACTACCTTCACAACCATCCTTCGGCGATCGTCTACGGAAGAGCGACCATCCAGCCAGCGCCTCGCAGCGATCGCATCCATGACCCTTTCCGCCGACGATCCTCTTGCATGGCGACTCGGCAGCAGGCCGCCGAAGGAATGGTCGATCGCGATCTATCGCGGCGCCTCCCTGGAGACGCTCGCGCCGGTCGACGGCGCGGTCCCCGCGCTGACCGCCGCGGCGGTCGACGACGTCGCCGCGTCGTTCGTCGCCGATCCTTTTTTCTTCCTCGACGACGGCCGCTGGTATCTCTTCTTCGAGGCCCTCAACATCGCCGCGAAAAACGGTGAGATCGCGGTCGCATCCAGCGCGGACGGCGTGCAGTGGCAATACAGGGGAATCGTTCTTTCTGAGCCGTTTCATCTTTCCTATCCGCACGTCTTCCGCCGCGGCAGCGAGATCTTCATGACGCCGGAGTCGATCGAAGCGCGCAGCGTGCGCCTGTATCGTGCCGTCGAGTTTCCGTTCCGATGGCAGTTCGAAGCGACGCTGATCGACGATGTCTACGCCGACCCGACCCCGTTCGAGCACGATGGCGCCTGGTGGCTCTTCGGCTCTCCGCGGCCGATGGGGCAGGACGTGCTGTCTCTCTTCCGTGCCGATGACATTCACGGTCCGTGGATCGAGCATCCATGCAGTCCCGTCGTCCGCGGCGATCGGAGCCGTGCCCGCCCCGCCGGCCGCGTACAACGGATCGACGGACGCCTGATCCGCTTCGCGCAGGATTGCAATCCCGTGTACGGCAACGGAGTGCGTGCGTTCGTCATCGAGACGCTTACGCGCGACGATTACCGCGAGCGGGAACTGGCTCCGGAGCGGCTGCTCTCGGCCAGCGGCCGCGGCTGGAATCGCGACGGCATGCACCACATCGATCTTCAGCCGAGCGGCGGCGGCTGGCTGGCCTGCGTCGACGGCTACACGGTCGTTCCCGACTCACCGCCGCGCATCGAGGTCCTGCACGACCTCGACGCCGTCGATGCGATCGCCTCGGAATGGAGCGCGCTCCTCGAGGGTACGCGCGCCCATCGCGTCTGCTCCTCCTATCCCTGGTATCACGCCGCCTGCCTCGCCGAGCCATCGCTCGCTCCGCTCGTCCTGATCGCCTACCGCCATGACCGGATCACCGGCATCCTGCCGCTCGTACGCGATGATCACGGCGCGGCCCGTTTCGCGGCCGCGATGAGCGGCTGCAACGACGTGATCGCTTTTGACGCCGAGACCGGCGGGCACCTGCTCGACGCGGCCCGGGCACTCTCTCTACTCGATCTTCGTTATCTCGCGGAGGAGAGCATGGCCCTGGCCGCGCTTCGCGGCCGGCCAGGCGTCACGATCGACACCGACATCGACTGCTACACCACGGAGACCTCGCGCCTCTACCGCGCCACGTTCGCCTGACGCCGATAGGATCCGCCGCCCTCCCCTACCTTCCCAGCTCGTACAGATACTCAACGAACGACATCACCGCGCCGTCGAAGCCTTGCACGTTCGGGGTCGCGGACTCGATCACGTAGTACTCGTCCGGCGCGTGGGCGCCGCTGCCGTGGCCGAGGCCGAAGTGGCCAGCGGCCAGCTTGAGTGGCGCGTTGGTGAAAACATAGCCGGGGTACGAGCCGGCGTTGCGCGGCCAGAGCACCGGGTCGATGCCGGCCCGCTTCAGCACCGCCACCTGCGACTGGATGAACAGCGTGCTCGCCGCGGTGGAGGTCGGATCGTAGCCGCCGGTCACATTCACCTCGATGTCGCTGAAACCACGCCTGGCGAGGTGCGCTTTGAGCGCGGCAACGGCATCATCCATCTTCATGTCGGGAACGAGACGCATGTCGATTTTCGCCACCGCGCGGTGAGCCAGAATCGTCTTCCCGCCCGGCCCGGTGTATCCACCAACCAGTCCCTCGATATTCACCGTCGGCTGCGACTCGAGGCGCTCGTTGGCCTGCTCCCACGGCAGATCATCGATCCAATGCTGCACGCCGAGCGACTTCTTCGATTGCGCTTCGCTGCGCCGCTTCGAAGCCTCGGCGATCATCGCTTTCTCCTCCGCGTTCATCGGCCGCGGCTTCGGATAGTCATCGATCGTGATCGTGTTTCCGTCGCCCGAGACGAGCGTGTCCAGCGCTTTCACCAGGCGCCATGCCGGGCTGTCGACCATGGCCTTCAGTGATGAATGGAT
This sequence comes from Thermoanaerobaculia bacterium, assembly GCA_035482045.1. GTDB lineage: Bacteria > Acidobacteriota > Thermoanaerobaculia > Gp7-AA8 > Gp7-AA8 > JADGNZ01. The sequence goes on along the minus strand of DATHRD010000010.1, from coordinate 20,117 downwards.
GTCCTTGGCCGGACCGCGTCCCCACTTCTCGCCGCTCGATACCAGCTCGAGCTCGACCACGCCCTTCGCGCCGAGGCTCACCGTCACGATGCCGTCGAGATCCTGCGACGCCGCCGGCATGAAGACGCCCGTACATTTCCGAAACGCAGCCTCCACCTCGGGCCTCAAAACGAGCTGACCGATGTGCGGCGAGCCGATCTCCTCTTCCCCCTCCGCGATCAGGATCAGATTCACCGGCATCTTTCGGCCCGCGCCGCGAATGGCGTGCAGCGCTGCCAGAAACGCCGCCTCCGGACCTTTCTGATTGACCGCGCCGCGGCCGACGAGCACCTTGCCGAGTCCCGGTTTCTCGACTATCCGTGCTTCCAGCGGCGGCGAGGTCCACTCGGCCGGATCGAATTGCTTGACGTCGTACATGAAGTAGAGCCCAACCGTCTTCGTCGCTCCGGCGTCCAGCGTGGCGAAAACTCCCGGCTTACCGTCCGTACTGATGACGGTGGCCTGCTGGAACCCCGCGTCCCGCGCCAGCTTTGCCATGTACTCCGCGCCGGCGGGGTAGTTGCGATTCTCGGCCGCGATCGAGGGGAGCGCGATCCAATCCTGCAACCGCTTGACCGCCTCATCGTGCCGTTTGGCGATCTCGCGCTTGACGTCCGCGAAGTCATCCGCGACCGCGTAGGTTTGGGTTGCTCCCGCGAGCGTGAGGAATGCGGCGATGACAACTGCCGTCGTCGCTCTGTTCATGTAAGCCATGTTGCGCTCCGTTCAAGAATCATGTGCCAAGAGGTACCGGATGTTACCCGATTACCATTCCGCGAAAGCGAACGGCACGGGTAGGATTCCCCTGTGAGCAAGCGGAGAGTCCCGCGCGTGCCGTACACCCTCGACTCAGGCGGTGTGAAACGCCTCAGCGCTGAGGAGATCGCGGCGATCCTTCGGGGCGCCGATGACATGATCGGGCGCGGAGGCCGGACACAGCTTTCGAAGTTGCTGAAAGGATCGCGCGAGGCGAGCGTCCTCGATCACGGTCTCCACCGCAACCCCTCCTACGGCTTCTACCGGGATCTCTCAATCGACGAGATCCTGCACCGAATCGACTGGATGATCGAGCACGAGTACCTGGGAATCGTGTACGACTATCGATTGCCGGTTCTTGTCTTTACGGACATAGGATGGGCAATCGAGATGGCCACCATGGCCGCGGAACTGCTGGACGGCTTCGAGGCCCGTCTGGCCGCAGGGCCGCCCTACGATCTCTCCCATCTCAAGGACCGGAATCGCGGGATGATCTTCCTTCTCCTCGATACAGTGGCCGCCTCGGGGCGGCGCGATTTCATCCCTCTGCTGCTTGCCTGGGCGGAGATCGATTACGCGAAGGTTCGTAAGAGGATCGCTGGGGTGATCAGGGCGTTGAACACCCCGACCGAGACACCGTGAGCGAAGCCCCAAGAACTGTCGCTCCGCGCCACGATTCCACCGAGCCAGCCGACAACTGGCAACCGACAACCGACAACGCGCTAAGCTCATCCCATCAAAACGTCCACGTCATTCGTCCCAGAAACGAACGCGGCGCCGAGATGTACCGCAATCCGTCCGCCAGCTCACTGTCCGTGGTGTAGAAGCGCTTGTTGAGCAGGTTCTTTCCGACGATTTCGAACCGGGCCCGTGACATCGGAAGGAACGCCGAGGCGTTCAGCATCGTGTACGACTTGGTGGTGTAGACATTGTCGCGGTCGAGCTTGCGCGGCCCTACCTGCTGGATGGTGACGGAACCACCCGGTCCGGAGTGCGGCGAGTAGATCAGGGCAAGATCCTCAGTGTGTCGCGCAACCAATTCCGCCAAATGGCCGCTATCGTCCTCCACCTGTCCCGGCGCGGGAGAGAAGACGAGCCGTACCAGACGGGGATCGTGCTGCGCGTAACCGGCCCTGATCGTCAGCTCATCGGTCGGATGGAGCTGCGCTGCCAGCTCGGCGCCACGGAAGCGATCCTCTCCGGCGTTGATCAAGGTGGGATTGCCGTTTACGTCCGCGTTCACGACGAGATTCACCAGGGTCATATCGAATGCCGTGAGGTCCAGATCCCAGAGACGTTTCGCTCCCGCGATCTTGAATCCCGCTTCCACGCTGCGGCTCTTCTCCGGCGCCAGCAGACCTTCGTCCTCCTGCGGAGTTGCATCGAAGGCCGCCGGTTTGAAGGTTCGGTTCGCGACCAGATGGAAATTGGCGTCCTGGAGCGATGCCGACGGCTGCTCCAGCAATCGAACGACCACGGCAGCCCGCCCCGAGAGAGCGCCGTCGTTCCTCGACTGCCGCGAGCTGTTTCCGTCCGTATCGTCGAAGGAGCGATGCTCCTTGTCCAGATCGTATCGGAGGCCTCCGGTGGCGGTGATTCTCCGCGTCGGAGTCCACTCGTCCTCGGCGTAGAGACCCGCGAAGGTCCGGCGATCGGAGAGACGAATACCGGTTCCGCCGGGAATGTCGCTGATCGAAGGGACCGGTCCGCCCAGATCGTAGGCAACATCAAAGCGCCGTCCGTTGCTGTCCAGCGACCCATAGGCGACCGACGTTCCCACGACCAGGCGATGCTGCGCCGGCGACCATTGCAGGCGCATATCCTCGAACACGTCATTGTGTCTCGGCCGGAAGTCGGTACCCGCTCCCGAGAGAGCGTCTCCATCCGCTGTGTCGACAAAGGTACGCGCCAGATGGCGGTTCCGATGCGTGTAACCAAAGTCGTTCGTCAGCGTCAGCGACGAGGACAGTGGATGGTCATATCTCGTCGTGAACCCGAAGTCGCGTGTGGCGATCTCACTTCCGCGCAGAGCGAGGTTGCTATGGAAATCAACGCCATCCGGCAGCAGACCCGAATCGCTGTCGACGGGAAGCGGCGAGCCGTAGTCTTCCTGCTGATCGAGCGCGAAGACGCGCATCTTCAGCGAGCCTCCGGCCAGATGATCGATTCCCCACGTGGCGGAGAGGTCGTTACGGGTTCCGCCCGTGCGTGGCCGCCAGCCGTCGGTCGAATTGGCAGACGCGCTGATCGTCCAGCGGCTGTCCCCGTTCGATCCGCCGGTGGAAAAGCGGGCTTCACGCTGTCCGAAGCTCCCTGCGGAGAGCTCCGCGTGCGTGGCGCTGGCGTTGGAGCTGTAGATGGCGATCACGCCGGCGAACGCGGTCGATCCATGGACCGCGCCGGCCGGTCCTCGCATCACTTCGATGCGTTCGATATTGCGAACGTCGATCTGCTGCAGGTCGGGATCGTAAGTTCCTCCAACAGGAACCCCATCCAGCTCGACGAGATAGGCGTCGAATTCCTTCAAACCCCAGAGCGATACGTTCGGAACGCGGCCGCCCTGGTCGCTTCCATCGAAGGCTTCCACTCCTTCCGTGGTCGCCAGCGCGTCCCCGAGTGTTTGCACTCCTCGGGCGCGCAACTCCTCGCCGGTAATAACGGTAACGTCAGCCGGGAGATCGATCTTCTCCTCGGGGAGTTTGGTCGCAGTGACGACGATCTGCTCGGAGGTGGATGGAACAGAAGCGGACTGCGCGAGGAGTGGAACAGCGGCAGCCGTGCTCAAGGCGACGATGAAAAACGCGTAACAAGAGAGTCTCTTCATTCAGAACCCCTATGTCTCGTCCCGCGGAGCCAATGCCCGGGAACGAGATCGAAGATGCTCAACGCCTCGTGCCGACCGGCACGATGGAGCTGCGCGACGCGATGGGGAGGAGAGGGGGTCTGTCCTAAATGTTCAGCCGGCCGGTCAGGTGCAGCACACCGGCGGCGTGAGGCGGGTGTGGCAGTCGGTCTTCCCGTTCCGATCCTGCGGTACCGGTGACGTGTGCTCGAGATGCACGCATCGCGCGGTCAACGCGCTTCGAGGTTGAGCCGATCGCCAGCGTGGAGTCGTGGTCGCGATCCTGTTTCAACTCGTAGTCGCTGGCGAGCCACAAGTCGTGGGCGACGACATGGCGGAGATTGGCCCCCTCGCGAGAACCTTCGATCCACTCCGTGAGCGCGCGGCCATGGTCGTCTTCCGTCGCCCTTTGTGGAGATGCCAACTCATCGACCGTCGCCCGAGGGGCGATGCCGGTGATCCGCAACCGTCCTGCAAACGGCAGCTCGCGTTCCTCACGCTCGTCACCGAAGCGAAGAAGGATGGAGACCTCGGCGCCGGGAAGAGAGGGAACGATCCAGTTGAAACGATGGATGCTCTCATCGAGATGCGGCGTGATGCGGATCGGATACGACTTCCCGCCGTCGACAGAAAGGAACGCTTCCCACTCTTCGATGCCGGCCGGCACACTCTCCGCGTCCCACGCGATGGGAACGGTCGATCCCGCCACGACTTCGACATGCTCGGCCGGTTCGAGCAGGCGAACGTCGAAGGGTCGCTGGGTTGCTGGGTTACTGCGTCGACAGGTCGCTGGGTCTCGCGGTCTCGCGGTCTCCCGTTCCGACGCGCTCGCTGCTCCGGCAGATAGAGCGAGCAGGACACAGACAAACCAGACCCGTTTCGTCACGACCGGGTGATTGTACAGCCGGATCTTCAACAGGCTATTGCTTCGCACTCTCCTGCTTCGCCGCGGCCTGCTGCAGATACCAGGTGTGCTCCGGCCGGCCGAGGACGGAGTCGATCAGGGCGGTGACCTTGTCGGCCTGGCGCTGTGGCAGTTGCTGCAGACGAGCTTCATGCGATCCCGTTTCTGTTCCGCGGAGTCGGCGATGAGATCCTTCCGTCTCGAAGTCTCCATGATCTTTGTGTCTCTGTGGTTGAATGGATTCGGCGGTGCAAATGAGATCTACTGGGCACTCCCTACGAGAGGAGATCAGCATGGCAGAGACTGTTTCGGGTGTCGATTCGTCGAGTGCATGTTCGTCGGACGCCGTATCGTGTCTGCAGGGGGAGGGCATCGTTTTCGTCGGACGCTATTACAGCAGGACCACACAGATCGCCGGGAAGAAGCTGACGGCGGACGAAGCGGGATTGATCTCGGCTGCCGGGATTCTAATCGTCGCGGTCTACGAGGATGGCCCGACCAGCTACGGCTACTTCAGCGCCAGCCGAGGAACCGCGGATGCGGAGGGCGCGCTGGAGCAGGCCGCCGCAATCGGGCAGCCGAACGGGTCGGCGATCTATTTCACGGTCGACTATGACGCGACCGCGGACGACATCGCCGGGAACATCACCGCGTACTTTCAAGCCGTTGGCGAAGCGATCGACGGCACGTACACCGTCGGCGTCTACGGCTCGGGCACGGTCTGTACCGCCATCACAGGGGCAGGGCTGGCGCAGCTCGCCTGGCTCGCCCAATCGACAGGATGGGACGGCTATTCTGAATTCACGGCCTGGGCGATCAAGCAGGGGCCGGAGCAGACCGTCTGCGGATTGAATTCCGACACGGACGTGGCACAGGGAGCGTACGGCGGATTCACGGTGGCGTCGTAATCGCGGTTGCGCGGTCTCGCGGTATACGCGGTCTCGCAGTCTCGGGGTTGCGCGGTCTCGCGGTGGCGTGGAACTGTCGGTTCAGCCAGCGGTAACCGCCGGACGGCGGTCGCGGCGGTTCGCATCCTCCAGAGCGCGACACTGGCAGCCGCGAGACCCCGAGACCCCGCAACCGCGTCACCGCATGATCGATCGCCTTCGTGGCTGATCCTCGTCGAACACCCACACGGCACCGGCGAAATTGTTGTCGACGGCGCCGCCGGCGAAGGCTGTCTTGCCGTCAGCGGAGAGGGCGACGGAAATCCCCAGCGCGGAACTTCCCACCGTGTCCGAGCCGGTCAGCTTGTTCCCTTGCTGGGTCCAGACTCCTCCGCTCCTGGTCCAGACCCAGACGGCACCGATGTTCCCGTTGTCGCCGTTCCCTCCGACCAGCGCCGTGTTGCCGTCGGCGGAGAGCGAGACGGAAACGCCTTGATCAGACGACCCTACGGAGTCCGAGCCAACCAGTTTGTTTCCCTGTTGCGTCCAGATGCCTCCGCTCCTCGTCCATACCCAAACGGACCCCGCTCCGTCCCCGTTCCCTCCGACCAGGGCCGTGTTCCCGTCGGCGGAGAGGGAGACCGAAAAGCCTTCCTTACTGAACCCATGGGCGCCCGAGCCGACCAGCTTGCTCCCTTGCTGGGTCCAGGCTCCGGCGCTTCTGGTCCAGATCCAGACAGCGCCGGCATCGCCGGCATCGCCGTAGCCACCGATGATGGCCGTGTTCCCGTCAGCGGAGAGCGCGACGGCGCTGCCTTGTTGCGTAGGAAAGATTTCGAGGCCTATGACGCTCACGGCACCGGAACCGACCAGCTTCGGTCCCTGCTGCGTCCAGACTCCTCCACTTCTGGTCCAGACCCATACAGCCCCGCCGTCGGTAATAGGAACCCCGGTATTGAAGTTGAACAGCCGGTCGGTGATCCCTCCGACCATGGCCGTGTTCCCGTCAGCGGAGAGCGCGACAGACGTGCCTTGTTGAGCGCCCGAGCCGACAACTCCCGAGCCGACCAGCTTGGGTCCCTGTTGCGTCCAGACTCCTCCGCTCCTGATCCAGATCCAGGCGGCCCCTGCGAAATGATTGTCCTCCGATCCCCCGACGATGGCGGTGTTGCCGTCTGCGGAAAGGGCCACGGAAGACCCCTGTAAGGCCACCCCCGCCGCATCGGAGCCGGCTAGCTTGGCTTGCTGGATCCAGACTCCACCGCTTCTCGTCCATACCCAAGCCGCGCCCGCGAAACCTTTGTCGGAGATCCCTCCGACGATGGCCGTGCTGCCGTCGGCGGAAAGCGCGACCGATTGTCCCTGTTCCGCTTTCCCTTCCACGCCCGAACCGAAGAGCTTGGGCTCTCGCTGCGTCCAGAGGCCTCCGCTCCTGATCCAGATCCACGCGGCCCCGGCGCGATTGCCGTCGAAGGGTCCTCCGATGATGGCCGTGTTCCCGTCAGCCGACAGGGAGACGGAAGTGCCCTGCTGCACGCCCGGGCCTTCCGCGTCCGAGCCGGCCAGCTTTTCTCCCTGCTGGATCCAGGCTCCCCCGCTCCTGGTCCAGACCCACGCGGCCCCGGTGTTTACCTGATCGCTGAACCCGCCGACGATGGCGGTGTTGCCATCGGCGGATAGGGACACCGAGGTGCCCTGCGCGCTGACCAGCCCGAAGCCGACCGAACCGGCCAGCTTCTCGCCCTGCTGCGTCCAGACTCCTCCGCTTCTCGTCCAGATCCAGGCGGCACCGACGCCAAAGTTATCCTGCGCTCCTCCGACGATTGCGGTATTGCCGTCGGCGGAGAGGGAGACGGAGCTGCCCTGCTGGACAACCCTTTCCGTCAAGGTATACGTGGCGCCGGAACCGACCAGCTTGGGCCCCTGCTGCGTCCAGACATCGCCGCTCCGCGTCCAGACCCAGGCAGCGCCAATGCCCTTGTCATCGTTGATCCCTCCGATGATGGCTGTGTTGCCGTCGCCGGAGAGACTCACGGAATAGCCGAATTGCGTGCCCGTGGATACGTTCGGAATGAGAAGTTTCGATCCCTGCTGGAACCACACTCCTACAGTCCTGGTCCAGACCCACGCGGCCCCCACAACGTGGTTGTCGAGGTTCCCTCCGACGATGGCCGTGTTGCCATCGGCGGAGAGGGCCACGGAGAAGCCTTGTCCACCGTTGACCCCTCCAAGGCTGGACGGCACGACGCCCGAGCCAACGAGTTTCGGTCCCTGCTGTGTCCAGACTCCTCCGCTCCTGACCCAGATCCAGGCGGCCCCTGCGCCTCCGACGATGGCCGTGTTGCCGTCCGCGGAGAGGGCGACCGAGGAGCCTTGCTCCGAGTTCGCGAACGCGTCTGAGGCGGTCAGCGCGGGAGACTGCAGTGTCCACACTCCTCCGCTCTTCGACCAGATCCAGACCGCTCCCACGAATTTGTTGCTGGCAGGCCCTCCAACGATGGCCGTGTTTCCATCGGCGGAGACGGCCACGGCATATCCCTGCTCCGCGGTCTCCACGGCACCGATCCCCACCAGCTTCGGCCCGTGCTGCGCGAACTGCGCCAGGGCGGGATGGAAAGAGAGCAGCGCGGCGCAGACGGGGACGATTAACCTGAGGGGATAACGCATGGACGCATTGTAGTTGCGTTGACGACGTGGTCGGATTCTCCAGTCCGGGCAATCTGTTCGAGGCGTCGTCACGAATTGTCGGACTGGAGAGTCCGACCTGCGTCGCTACCCGTCGCATTCGCCCCGACCGTCCGCAACCGCCAATACGCACGCATGCGATTGCGCCACGCTTTCGGCTCTTCGGCGAATACGCGCCTGGCCAGATCGAGCGCCTTGTTCTCCAGCTCCTGGCGACGCCCCTCGGCTAGTTCGATCAAGTTGGAGAAGCGGTCGCGACGCAGAGAATCGCGCAACAGAATCAGGTCGTGATGCTCACCGAGGAGATCCGAGAGCTGCTCGATGACTCCGCCGTACGGCTCGAGAAGATCGGGCGCGGCCGTGCGGAGAAGGCGCACCTGATACCAGTGATCCTTGACCCGCCTGCGCAGCGCGTGGAGATCGACGGGTGAATGGCTGTCGTTCGCGCGTTTGAACGCCCGGCGGCCGGCGCGATACGTCTCTTCCAATCCCTCCCCAATCGTCGCAAAGCGATCGGGGATGTCGGGACGCATAGGCCCGCGTGCTCGCGCGGCCGACAGGCGCTCTTCGGCGACGGTCGACTGCACCGGGAGCCGCCGTCCGCGCGCGCGGATGGAACGTTTGGCGCGTGCGATTTCGAGCCGAAGCTCGCGATCGTCGGTCCGCTTGCGCAGTCTCTCCAGCGTCTCGATCATGGCCTCGGCATCACGCGCTCCGGTGAACGAGTGCTGGGCGTCGCGCAACCACGTATTCTCGACGCCGAACTCCTCGCCCAGCGCCTTGCGGACCAGCCGCAGCAGAGCGCGCGTCTCCTTCATCCGCTTTCGCGTCCCGTGTACGTCGCCCGCGGAAAGATGCGTGGCGATCCGGTCGAGCTGTTCGAGGTAGATCCTCCGAACCGCCTCCGGGATCGTCTCGCCGGCCAGAAACTCGTAGGACATCGCGGTGAAGCGTATCGCAGTGGGGGGGTCGTAACTAGAAACCAGATACCAGAAGGAGATCTTGGTATCTCGTATCTCGTATCTGGTATCTGGTATCTGGTTTCCAGTTTCTGGCTCGCGGAGAACTGGTCGCGGTGGTGCGGTTACTACCCGCGCGCACCAGGTTTCTGGTTCCACCGAACCAGGTTTCTGGTACCGAAGGATCAGGTTTCTGGTACCGAAGGACCAGGTTTCTGGTCCGTGGAACGAGGTTTCTCGTTCGGGGAACGAGGTTTCTCGTTCGGGAGAACGAGGTTTCTCGTTCGGGAGAACGAGGTCTCTCGTTCGAGGGAACGAGGTTTCTCGTTCTGGGAACGAGTTCTTGGGTTCGCGAGACCAGTTATTAGCGCCGTAGTTTCCGAATTCATACCCTATTAGGGCCTTTCCGCGAATTCGAGTGATTAAAGCGTCCCGGACAGGCTTGTACTCACGGGATATGATCCCCCCTCGCACGTCCATCTCAGACCCACAGGAACTCTCATGACCGCATCCCTCAGGCGGACGCTTGTCCGCGCCGTGTTCTCTATTGCCTTTCTGACCGCCACGACTCCCCTGCTCGCCCAGAGCGGGGTCGACGGGCCTCCATTCAGCGCTGATCCGAAGGATCTGCTTGCGGCGGCGCGGAAGGTCGACGCCAAGGATCTCAACATCGTCTACCTGCTCGATGAACAGACTGTCTCATTCGAAACGGACGGCCGCGCGAAAACGGTGTTCCGTGCCATCGAGTACATCGTCACGGCGGACGGAGTGGAAGGCGCCGGTACCGCGAGCGCGTGGTGGGCGCCGTGGTACGACGAGAAGCCGACCATCGCCGCACGCGTCATCACCAGGGACGGCACCGTCCATACGCTCGACCCGAAAGCGATCACCGAGGCCACCGCCGAAGAAGAGCCGGACATGTTCAGCGACCAGCGCGTGCTGCGCGCGCCATTGCCGGGCGTGGCCGAGGGAGCGATCGTCGAGAGGGTCATCACGCTCGAAGGGCGAAGCCCGATCGCCGGCGGCGGCAAGTACGGACTGTTCCTGTTCGGCGGAAGCGTTCCGTTTGAGCGACAGCGCCTCGTGCTCGACGCGGCCGTTTCGGTCGCGCCGCGCATCGTCAACAAGGCCGGCTTTGAGCCGGTCACAACTGAGCAGAACGGCCGTAAACGGATCGTCTTCGAGAAGGGCCACACCGATGCCTTCGATAACGACGAGAGCTATCTCCCCTCGGACGAGCTGACGCTCCCTTACGTCGCCTTCGCCAACGGCTCGTCATGGAGCGAAATCGCCCGGAACTACTCCGCGATCGTCGACAAGCAGATCGCTGCAGACGGCGATCTGAAAAGCGTCGTTACGAGCGCGGTCGGATCCACCACCGACCGCGGCGGCATTGTCGCGAAGCTTCTCGACGAAGTCGAAAAGAACGTCCGCTACGCCGGCGTCGAGGTGGGCGACGGCTCCATCGTGCCGCGCTCTCCGAAGAGCGTGCTGCTGAAAAAATACGGCGACTGCAAGGACAAAGCGACGCTGCTGGCAGCCTTGCTGCGCACCGCAGGAATTCCTGCACATGTGGCGTTGCTCGAAGCCGGCACCGGCTTCGACACCGTCGCCGATCTGCCAGGCATCAATTACTTCAATCACGCCATCGTCGTGGCCGACGGCGCGGATGGCCAGCCGGCGCTGTGGATCGATCCGACCGACGAGTTCGCGCGGCCGGGCCAGTTGCCCGTGGAGGATCAGGGCCGGATGGCGCTGATTGCCACTGACGCCACGACCGCGCTCACCCGCACGCCCGAGGCCACGTCGGCAGAAAACCGCAATATCCACATACGCACCTTCACGCTGCCGGAAGAAGGCAAGGTTCATGTCCTCTCGGTATCTGAAGGAACATGGTCACAGGACGCGACCCAACGCCGCATCTATGCCACCAGCACGAAGAAGGACTATCGCGAGGCGCTGGAGAAATCGACGACCAGCTACTACGTCGCGCCAAAGATGGACAGCTACGAAGCGGGCGATCCTCACGACTTCACGAAACCGTTCCACGTCACGGTACAGCTATCGAATTCGAAGAACGGCGTCGTGATGGCCGGCGACGGCGACTTGATTATTCAGTTGCACGACGTGGTTTTGGAGCTGCCCGAGGTCCTGCGCGATTACGAAGAGAAGACGGCAGAGGCGAAGAAGGCAAAGCCGGAGAAGAAGCGAATCCATGACTTCGTGCTTGTGCGCCCCTACACCGACGAGCGGCGGTATCGGATCATCCCGGCCCCGGGATTCGCCGCACGCACCCTGCCGCAGAATGAAACGACGAAGCTCGGCACGGCCACGCTGACGAAGGAGTACTCCATCGACAGCGAAGGCGCCGTGATCGCCAGGATCATATTCGACAGCGGAAAGCGGCGTCTCACACCCGCCGAATTCGAGGAGACGCGTGCCGCGGTGAGCAAGCTTGGCGACAGCCGGGGTGTGCACATCGGCTTCGATGCAATCGGTCAAGCCAAGCTCAACGCCGGCGACATCGGGGCCGCGCTCACGGAGTTCCGCAAGCTGGCGGTGCTGCATCCGAAGGAGGCGCAGCACCACATCGAGCTGGCCCGCGCTCTCCTTGCCGGCGGCCTCGGCGAGGCGGCGCGCGATGAGGCGAAGCGCGCCGTGGTCGTCGAGCCGGCGAATGCCAAGGCCTACGCCATGCTGGCCACGGTCCTGGAGAATGATCTCATCGGCCGTCATCTGCGCCACGGCTGCGATCTCCCCGGCGCCGTCGCCGCGCTGCGCAAGGCCAAGGAGCTCGATCCCACTGACGCGGCCCTGCGCGCGCGGCTGGCCGACCTCCTCACCTATGGGGAGGACACCTATAAATTCGGCCGCAACGCGCATCTGAATGAATCGATCGACGAGTACAAGTCGCTGCTGAAGGACCTGGGCAAGGACGCGAACGGCTACGAGCCGCCACTCATGCTGGTGCTCACCCACGCCGGGCGCTGGGACGAAGTGAAGGAATTGGACAAGACCGAGACTGACGTGAAGCAGCGCGATCTGTTCCGCATCATCTCGGTGATGGCAACGGAGGGTTCGTCCGCCGGCCTGCGGGAGCTTGGGGCGTTCGACGACGCGAAGCGCCATGAATACGGAGCCGCCGTGGCCGCGACGATGATGATCCTGCGCCGGTACAGCGACTCCGCCGACATGTTCGAGGCGGCGTCGAAAGGGTCGCCGACGGCCTCGCAGACGCTCGCGCTTGTGCAGATCCTGCGCAAGACCCAGCCTTACGAGAAGGCGATCGAGGATGGCTCGCTCAAGGCGCTGGTCATACGGCTCGTCGATGCGGTGTTCACGCGAGACACAAAGCAGTTTTCCACCCTGGTCGTGCCCGAGATCTCGGCTAAGGGATTTGACAAGAAAGACCTGAACGTTTCGCTGCAAGCGTTGCTGGGCGGTTCCGGCGTCAGCCTGAACGTTGTACTCGACCTCATGACCGCGTCGCTTGAAGTGCAGCAGGACGGCAACGATGAGATCGGGTACAGGCTGCGTCTTCGCTCCGCCTCCGGAATGGCGGCACCAAGGGACGTCGCCTACTATCTGCAGCGGCGCAATGGCAAGTACCTGATGGCCGCGGTGAGCCTCGCGCCCGATATGATCGGAGCAGCCGCGCTGCATCTGGCCGGCGATGGCAAGCCGGAGGCGGCGCGCACGTGGCTGAACTGGGCGCGTGAATCGATCGCAGCCGGGGGCGGCGACGATCCACTGGCCGGTCCGCCGTTCGCACGTCTCTGGACAAAGGAGAAGCCGGCAGCGTCGCTTGACGAGATCCGCCTCGCGGCGGCGGTGCTGATGGTCGGCGAGACGTACGCGAAGGAGAGCGCTTCCCTGATGGTCGCACTTCGCGACAAAGCGCCGACGGAGGAAGCGAAAACAGCCGTGGACGTCGCGCTCATCGCCGCATACTCACATCTTCACGACTGGAGCAACATAGCTGCCATCGCGGAACGCCTCTCGAAGGCGCATCCGGACTCCGGCTCGGCGTTCACATCCTGGGTGGGTGCGCTCGTGCAGACGGATAAAGGCGACGCCGCGGAGACCGCCGCAAAGGAACGGCTTGCGCGCCTGCCGAAGGACGGGGACGCGATGCGCGCCCTGGCCGGCATCTTCGCGAAGAAAGGCGACTACGAGGCGGCCATGACGTGGGCACGGCGCTCGGTCGACGAGATCACCCCGACCAGCGACGGATACAACGAGGCGGCCTGGATGGCTCTCTTCCTTGGCAAGGAGCTCGACCGCGCCATCGACGACGCCCGGCGCGCAACGGCCGAAGAAACGCAAGCGAGCTACGGCGCGCTGCACACGCTGGCCGCACTCTACGCCGAGACCGGCAAGAGCGTCGAAGCCCGTCAGGCTCTCCTCAAGGCCATGGATAAACGAGGCTCCGACGATCCAGGCAGCAGCGATTGGTTCGTCCTCGGCCGCATCGCCGAGAACTACGGCGTCCGTGACGCCGCCATCGCCGCCTACAAGCGCGTAGAAAAGGAAGAGCTGACAGGAACGAGCACCTGGGAGCTGACGCAGAAGCGGATCGCGGTGATGGGGAAGTAGCCTTGATCCGCGGATGACGCAGATGAACCTGCGGGCAGTGATGCGGTCTCGCGGTTACGAGGTCGCGCGGTCTCGCGGTGTGTCGGACTGCGAGACTGCGCAACCGCGAGACCCCACGAGAATCTCTGCGTCCCTCCGCGTCATCTGCTAATCACCTTCCCACCCTTCATCACGAATGAGACGCGCGAGAGGGCGGTGATGTCGTCCAGCGGATTGCCGTCGACGGCGATCAGGTCGGCTTCGTAGCCGTCTGCGATCGTGCCGACGCGGTCGGCGATTCCGAGCGACTCCGCGGCCAGTGACGTCGCCGAGGTGATGGCGTCCATCGGCTTCTGCCCTCCGGTGGTGACGCGGTACTCGAGCTCCTGGAAGTTGCGGCCGTGCGATCCCGCGACCGCGTCGGTGCCGAAGACGACCTTCAGCCGCGGTGTCGCGAGTGCCAGCTTGAATACCTGCAGCGCCTTCGGTACGGCCAGCTTCATCTGCGCGAATCCCTCCTCGGTGTAGCCGCCGATGCCGAGGTAGTGAGTCTTGTTCTCGAAGTAATTGCGGAAGACGAGGTCGATGTTCGGATCGAAGTACGTCCCGTGCTCAGCCATCAGATCGAGCTCCGGCTGGCCGATCAGAACGCCATGCTCGATCGACGTGCAGCCGGCCAGCACGGCGCGCCGGACGCTCTCAGGCCCATGCGCGTGCACGGCCACGCGCAGGTGCTGCTTCTTCGCCTGGCCGCAAATCGCGTCCATCTGCTCCTGCGACATCGTCGGGCCGCCGCCGCTGCGGATGCTCTCCGAGGCGAAGACCTTAACCACGTCGGCACCCTCGGCGGCGAGCTTGTCGACGGCCGCGCGCATGGCCTCGGGCGTCAGCTTCGGGTCATAGATCGGCTCGATGGCAGTGAGGATGCGCGGCCCCGGAAGCGTGCCGCGCGCGATGGCATCGCGCAGTGGCTTGTCGACGGGCGCGCCGAGCGACTGCACGGTGGTGATGCCTCCCTCGAGCGTGCGCACGGCGTTCTCTGCCGCGTAGAGCACCGTCTCCTGCGCCGTCTCGCCGCGATCGGCTTCATCGTCGTGCGACCGGCCGTCCTTCGCGTCGAAGTGCCAGCCGATGTGAACGTGCGTGTCGATTCCGCCCGGCATGAGCGTCCGGTCGCCGAGGTCGATAGTGACGTTCTTCAGCGTCTTCGCATTCGGAACAATCCTGACGATCTTCGAGCCATCGACGACGACCGCCGCATCCTCAATGACATGCCCCCGTCCATCGATCACACGCGCCGCCCGGATGACGATGGGCTGGGCGGTGGCGGTGGCGGCGAAAAGGAGGGTGAGGAGGAGGGGTTTCATGGGGGGAGTTTAGCGAAGGTCTCGCGATGCAAAGACAAGAGTGTCTGTGCCTGTCTGTGCCACAAGACCAATGCCGATGTGGCAGACACTCCTGTCTGGGCTATGAAGATCGCCGCCGAGCCGGCGGCGGTCCAGCCGGCGGGCCGCCGGCGCTACTTTGGCGTGGCGCTACTTTGGCGAGGCGCTACTGACCGATGGACAGCTTTTATCTGCGTACATCTGCGTGATCTGCGGATTCGTTCCCTGGTACAGCAGCGCGCTAACGCTAACCGCCGATCTCCTTCCCCATCGCCCGCACGCGCTGCCGCACTTCGTCGTCGCGTAAGACCTCGGCGGCGATGTTGGCGATGCGTAGCCATTCGCGGGCGCGATCGCGATCGCCGTGGCGATGGGCCAGCTTTGCAAGATGCAGGGCTGACTCGGCGACCCCCGGGGGAACATTCGTCGCCGCGTAGAGGTGGAACGCTTCTTCCCACAGCTCTTCGCTGTCGTTGACGATGGCGGCACTGCGAAGGGCGTTCGCCAGGTCGAGCGGTGGTGCTTCCGACGCGCGGTAGAGCGCGAGTGCCTCGGCGTACAACGGCTCGGCGAGATCGTCTCGGTGGTCGTCGTGATGGAGATCGCCGAGGTGGCGAAGGGTGTGCGCGAGTAAGAGAGGGTCGCCGATCTCGCGGCAGACGGCCGCGGCCTCTTCGTAGAACGGCAGCGCCTCGGCGCGGCGGCCGAGGTCGCGCTCAATCTGCGCGATCCCTTTGAGCGCCTCCACCAGTTCGCGCAGCGCGCCGGTTTGCCGCGCCATCGCCACGGCCTCGGCGAACGATTGGCGCGCTTCGTCAGGTTTCGCAAACCGCGCACGCCTTCCGCGCCGCAGCAGGTCGTGGATCGGGTCAGCATCGTCCGGCTGGTTCGGACGCGCTCGAAGAAGAAGTTCGTCGATGGCAGGACTGCCGGTGAACCAGTCGTCGTCGACACTCGCGCCGGCGGCGACGAGCGCCTCGACGATCGCGCGGTGCGCCGGCATGGGATTGTGAATCACCGACCACAACGTCTGGCCGAGGGCTGTGCCGCCGTACCTGTTCTTCGCCTCGAGCGGCGCGTTGTGCGCGAGGAGCAGTTTCACTGTTTCGAGATGCCCTTCATGCGCCGCAAGGTGCAGGCCCGTCATGTTGATGCCGGCGCCGGGATCGACGCCATGGTCGAGCAGAAACTCGACAATGTCATCGTGTCCGTATTGGCAAGCCCACACCAATCCCTCTCCCAGCTCTTCTCCTGGCGTCGTCGCCACGAGTTCCTTCACTCGATCGAGCCTCCCGATGCCGGAAGCACTCTCAAAGTCGAGATACGCTCCGTGGGCCGCGAGAAACCCGGCTGCGAGCAGCCGCCCGTTCGCCAGGCACCCGCTCACCGCCTCGCCCGGCTCGCGCTCGATCGCCGCACCGCGCGCGAGCAGCAGCTCCATCAAGGCGATCTGCATGCCGGCGGCCTCGGGATGAACGCTGGTGGCGACAAGACCGAGCGTCGTCGAATGGCCGCCATACGCGTCGGACTCCGCATTCACCTCGGCGCCGGCATCGAGCAGTAGCCGCGTGATCTCGACAATGTTCGCAGGCGTCCGCTGCCGATAGTCTTCGATGCCGTTCGCCGAGACGTAGTGGAGGAGCGTCGATCGATGCTCGCGGCTCGAGCGCTGCCGGATCAGCTCCGGGCGTTCATCGAGCAGCCGGCGGAGGGTGGCGATGTCGCCGGAGGAAATCGCATCCGCGGCCTCCTCGAAGCTCGCGTCCGGCGAGCCGGCGTGCTGCAAGTCTTCGACGTGCCGCGCGAACTTCGTCCAGCTCGCAAAGCCGTGCGCGCGGGCGATGAAGAACTGGGCCTCGGCGAGCTTGCCGATCGCCGCCGATCGGATGCGCCTCTCCATTCGCTCGATCTGCTCGGCGCTGACAAGCTGCTTGACCCATGCGCGCAGCGCCGCGGGATCGGCGGAGAGGCAGGCCCTGAGCAGATCCTTCGCCAGTTTCCGGTAGTAGCCGAGGTGAGGATGGCGCGGGAGAGGGACAGCATCGGACATACGAAGCTCCTTTCATCGCATGCCTGGAGTCCGCACGGTCAGGCTGAAAGAAGGTTCGTCGCCTTCGCTGATGATTCGATGGGTGGGCACGGCCCTTTCCGCGGACTGGATGCGCCCCAAGCGCTGGGTGCATTGTAGCGCCGATGAGAATCAGGAGTCCTTGCCCAACAGCGTCTCGACCTCCGAGCGCGCCGGCATCGAGAGTGCCGTGCCGTGTCTCGTGACCGAGATACCGGCCACGGCGCAACCGAATCGCGTCGCCGCGACGATGTCGAGACCTTCCGCCAATGCGACGGCGAAGCCGCCATTGAACGCATCTCCCGCGCCCGTGGTTTCGACGACAGGGCCGGCGTCGACGGCAGGTACATGCCGCGTCACCAGCGGCGTCTTGACAAGCGCCCCCTGCCCGCCGAGCGTCACCACGACATTGCCGACACCGCGGGACAGCAGGATTTCCGCGGCACGCTCGGCGCCGGCCAGGTCGGTCACCGGCTGTCCAACGAGAATCGCCGCTTCGCTCTCATTCGGCGTGAGGTAGTCGCAAAACGGATAGATGCGATCGGGAAGCGACAACGCCGGCGCGGGATTGAGGATCGTCGGAACGCCCAGAGACCTGGCAACCTGGAGACCGTATTCGACGGCGTCGAGCGAGACCTCGAGTTGCGTCATGAACACGGCCGACCGCCCGATCGCGGCGCGCGCCTGATCGATGTCGCGGCAGGTAAGGTGAAAGCCGGCGCCGGGCACGACGATGATCGCGTTCTCCCCGGTCGCCTGATCGACCATGACCGTCGCGGCGCCGGTCGGGTGATCGAGTGCCTCGAAGACAAAGCCGGTGTCGATTCCCTCATCGCGATATGTCCGGCGCGCCAGTTCGCCGAATGGATCACGTCCAAGCTTGCTGATGAAGGTGACGTTTGCCCCGAGGCGCGCCGCCGCCACCGCCTGATTCGATCCCTTCCCACCAGGCCCGAGCCGGAACTCGGAACCCATGACGGTCTCACCCCACGCCGGCAGATGCGGAGACCGGAATGCGAGATCGGCAACAAAGCTCCCCATGACGGTGAGCCGGGACTCCGGCATCAGGAACCTCCTCACTGATTTCGGTGGTTAAGCGCCTCTCACTTCACTGTCATCCTGAGGCTGCCGGAGCCGCGCCTCTAGGGTTCGTGCTTGCTCAGATCACGGTCGCGGCGTAGGACGCCGAAGGACCCCCCGCGAGCTTGCACCGAGAAGTACCACCACCCGACCGGCAAGCGCGGAGGGGGTCCTTCGGCGTCCTACGCTGCGGGATCAGATTTGAGCAAGCACCACGACTCGTACCGCGGCTCCGGCAGCCTCAGCCTTCTGAGGTTCTAAGTCAAGGTCCGAAGTCGAAGTCAGGCGGCGGCAAGGCGGCGTACGATTGGTGATTGCTTTTGTCGGAGCGCCTCGATGTATCGATTTTCATCGTACTCCTCACCCGTTTTCCAAAGACGAAAGAGAATACGAATCCATCGGAAGGCGAGTGTGCGGATGGCTTGGTGATGACCGGCGCCGCCGTTCCGTTGCTGCTGGTAGAAGGCTCTGGCCCATTCACATTTCGGAAGAGAAGCCTGCGCGAATTCGTGGAAGGTCTGGTGAAGGAACGTGGGAAAGCCCCATCGTGCGTGAATCCAGATGTGCTTGCCACTCTTCTCGGTGACGGGAGCGATCCCTGAGTATTGCTGTACCTCTCGGGCCTCGTCATAACGGCTTCGATCGAGACCGAAAGCGACCGCGAGCCGCGGAGCGATCACTGCTCCCGCGCCAGGCAGAGAGCTGAAGATTTTGCGATCAGGATGACTGGCCCACGCGGCAGCAATCGCTCCGTCATATTTCGTGATCTGCTGATCCAGTGGATCGATCAGTGTCGTCAACGAGAGCGCATACAGCGAGTGGGCTTCGATGATGGCCGAGTCGTGCGTGAGCGGAACTGCCACGCGAATCTTCTCGATCAACTCATGGGCCACAGCCGCTGGCTTGCGCCGCCGGTTCGCCTTCAGCATACCGGTCAGCTCATCGGCGCTTGCCTGGCGCGCTTGCTCCAGGGTTGGCCAGTGAGCCAGAAACGCACGCAGATATCGTGAAGTCTCTCCAAACCATTCCAGCACTTGAGGAAAGTACTCTTTCAAGGTAGCCGCCAGCGTGTGCGTCAAGGCTGTCCGCTGATCCACCAGTGAGCGGCGTTGCTCACAGAGCAGGCGCATCTTCCGCGTTCGCACATCGTCGGGGTGCCACACGCGCAACTCGGCAAAATGCTTCAAAACGAAATCACAAATCAGAGCGGCGTCGGCTGGATCGTCGCTTGCTCCGCTCAGCCGCAACGAGGTTCGATAGGCCTTCGAGGCCCGTGGGTTGATCGGCACCAGGGCCAGAAACTCGTACGCCATCAACGCGTAGATCAAGCTCCACTGACCCTGCTCAACACCCACCACGATCGTCCCGTCCGGAAAGCGCTCGTGCAGTGATCGTACCCACTCATGTACCTTTTCCGGCGAGTTGCCGAACGTGCTGGCCTGCTTGGTTCCTTGTCGAGTCTGAATCATGCACGCGTGCTGCTTGTCTCCCCAATCGATCCCTACACATGCCACCCATTCCATCGCTTCCCCCTCCTCACCGTTCTCGGGGCACGCTGGCTTCGGTACTGCGCAGGCCTTATAGTCACTCTTGGAAAGACGGCTTCTGAGTATGCGTCTCGACCGAAGCGCACCGCCCGGTCGCAATGCTGAGGCTACGCGTACGGCGCGTGGATGACCTATGCGTAACCGGGCGGTGCGTGCCTCGTCCTACTCTCCGCCTTTCTGCCGAAAACAGAAAGTGCCGCATCGCCGCCGGCACTTCTCTGGTCGCCGATCGACGGGAGCAGGAACGGTGCGCTAGTGTAGTGTCTCGCAAATAGCTATACACGGAAAGTGAGAGCTGTTAGTCTGGCGGCATGGCTCGATCCGCACGCCCATTGATCGTATCGGTCGAACAAGAAGCTGAGCTTCGTCGTCTGCTGAACCGCTCGACAG
>DATHRD010000009.1:0-59471 GCA_035482045.1 Thermoanaerobaculia bacterium | reverse complement strand
GAGTCCACCTAGTGACCTTTTTTGGCCACCTAGTGACCTCGTGGAGTCCACCTAGTGAGCTTTTGGAGTCCACCTAGTGGCCTCGTGGAGTCCACCTAGTGACCTTTTTTGGCCACCTAGTGGCCTCGCGGAGTCCACCTAGTGACCTTTTTTAGCCACCTAGTGACCTCGCGGAGTCCACCTAGTGACCTTTTTTGGCCACCTAGTGACCTCGCGGAGTCCACCTAGTGACCTTTTTTGGCCACCTAGTGACCTCGTGGAGGCCACCAGGTGGGATCGGGGAGTCGACTAGTGGACTCGCGGGTTCCATTAGTGAGGTCGTGGAGGCCACCAGGTGGACTCGCAGGGTCGACTAGTGGACCCGCGGGTTCCACTTGTGAGTTGATGAATGCGCCCATCAACCTCACGTGGCGGCAAACTGCGCGAAGGTGATCACGTTTCCGGCGGCATCGCGGATCACCGTCTCGGTCGATCCGTAGAAGGTCTGACGCCGCGCCACGATGACATCCGTTCCGCCCGGGATCAGTGAGGCGAGGCCATCGAGGTCGTCGACTTCGATGAACACCGCGGACGCGCCGATCGCGCGCGGACCCTCCAGCACTTTGGCCTCATCGCCGCGGACGCTGTCGAAGGTCTGGTACATGACCTCCACGCCGTCACGCGCCAGAATGACGAATCCGAGGGCGTCACCGTGCGGTACCTCGGCAGCGCGCGCGAAACCGAGAGCATCCCATAGCGGAAGCAGCGGCTCGATGCGATCGACGATCAGAACCGGCGTCGCTTTCTTGATCATGCCCTCACGATACCCCGCCCAAGCGGTGCCATACAATTCGCCGCAAATGAGAAAACCGCTCCTTGCCGTCGTGCTGATGCTGCTTGTTCCCTCGCTTTTCGCGCAGTCGCCGGAGCCCGCGCCGAACCGGCAGCCCGCTCCCGCCGGAGCGCGGCGCGAGACGCCGGCGCCGGACAGTGAGGATCGCGCGAATGGTCCTCGCCAGGGCGACGACAAGCACGCCGATGCCCGTCCTCCCGCTGACGCGAAGGACAAGATCTCCACGACCCAGCACACCGTCACCATCGGCGGCCAGACCATCAGCTACACCGCCCGCGCGGGGACCATGATCCTGCGCGACGAGGAAGGAAAGCCGCGCGCCAGCTTCTTCTTCACCTCCTACACAAAAGACGGCGCCGACCCCTCGCGGCGGCCGGTGACGTACACCTTCAACGGCGGCCCCGGATCGTCGTCGGTCTGGCTGCACATGGGAGCGTTCGGGCCGAAGCGCGTGGTCTACGCCGACGATGAAGGTCACGCCGCCAAGCCGCCCTATCGGACGGTCGACAACGAGGGAAGCATCCTCGACGTAACCGATCTGGTCTTCATCGACCCGGTCACGACCGGCTACAGCCGGGCCATTCCCTTCGCCGACGCCGGCAAGTTCCACGGCGTCGACTCCGACATCCAGTCCGTCGGCGAGTTCATCCGCCTCTGGACGACGCGCTACAGCCGCTGGTCCTCGCCCAAGTTCCTGGCCGGAGAAAGCTATGGCACGACGCGCGCGGCCGGCCTGTCGGGCTGGCTCGGCCAGCAGGGCTTCTACCTCAACGGCATCGTGCTCATCTCGTCGATCCTCAACTTCGAGACCGCGGAGTTCGACAGCGGCAACGACCTCGCCTATGAGCTCTTTCTCCCCACCTACACCGCCATCGCCTGGTACCACAAGCGGTTGTCTCCGGATTTACAGACCGGCACGCTGGAGCACGCCGTCGCGGAGTCGGAGCAATTCGCCCTCGGCGATTACACACACGCGCTGATGCAGGGGGACCGCCTCAGCGATCAGGACCGGCGCGACGTGACCGCGAAGCTGGCGCGGCTCACAGGCCTCTCACCCGCATACATCGAACAGACCAACCTCCGCGTGCGTATCGACCGCTTCGATAAGGAGCTCCTGCGCGCGCAGCGCCGGACGGTCGGCCGGCTCGACGCACGCTTCATCGGCATCGACAAAGACGCCGCCGGCGAGTCGACCGATTTCGATCCCTCCTACGCGGCCATCTTCGGCGAGTACACCGCGGTCGTGAACGACTACGTCCGCCGCGAGCTGAAATTCGACAGCGACCTGCCGTACGAGATTCTCACCGGCAAGGTGCGCCCATGGAGCTACGACCGCGCCCAGAATCGCTACGTCGACGTGGCCGAGACGCTGCGCGGAGCGATGACTGAGAATCCGTTCATGAAGGTCTTTGTCGCCAACGGCTACTACGACCTGGCCACCCCCTTCGCCGCCACCCGCTACACCTTCGCCCGCATGCAGCTCGATCTCGACCTGCGAAAGAACGTGTCGATGGACTACTTCGAGACGGGTCACATGGTCTACATCGACCGAAAGGCCCAGGCGCGGCTGAAAAAGGACGTGGACGAGTTCATCCGGGCGAACGCGAACGTGCAGTAGGACCGGGGGTTTAGAAGGCGGTTTACCACGGAGACACAGAGATCGCAGAGAGAACCTCCGCGTCCTTTGTGTCTCTGTGGTTGAACGGGTTTTCCGCGCTACCATGCGCGCGCCATGCCCCGCATCCTCGTCACCAACGACGACGGCATCTACAGCGAAGGACTCCGCAAACTTGCGGACGCCTGCCGGCGCATCGACGGCGTCGAGGTCATGGTCGTCGCGCCGGACCGGGAGCAGAGCGCGGCCTCGCATGCCCTCACCCTGAACCGTCCTCTGCGGATGATGAAGCTCCGCGAAAACGAATACATCATCGACGGCACCCCGGCCGACTGCGTCAATCTGGCCATCCTCAGCCTGATGCGGGAAAACCGGCCCGACCTGGTCGTTTCCGGCATCAACTTCGGGCCGAACCTCGGCGACGACGTCACCTACTCCGGCACGATCTCGGCCGCGTTCGAAGGAGCGCTCCTGGACATCCCTTCCATCGCCTTCTCCACGCTCGTCGGGGAGAACTTCTCCTTCGACCGCAGCGCCGTCTTCGCGGAGAAGCTCATCCGCTGGGCTCTGACCGAACATCGCGACCCGCACATCATCCTGAACGTCAACTTCCCGGTCGAGTTCAGCGGCGTGCGCGTCACGCGGCTCGGCAACCGCATCTACGCCGGGGACATCCTGGAGCGGAAAGATCCCCGGGGCCGCAAGTACTACTGGATCGGCGGTGGCAAACCGACCTGGCATCCCGGCGAAGGGACGGACTTCGAAGCGGTGGAGGAAGGCTGCGTCGCCATCACCCCCCTTCACCTCGACCTGACCCACCACGAATCGATTCCGCGGCTCAAGCCGCTCGAGGAGATCCTTGGCAACGACGCGGAAGGATAATCCTCAGCAGCCCGACTTCGCGCACCTTCGCGCACGCATGGTGCAGGAACATGTCGCCAAGCGCGGCATCAAAGACGAGCGTGTGCTGCAGGCCATGCGCGAGGTGCCGCGGCACCTGTTCGTGCCGACACTCGTCGCCGCGCAAGCCTACGGCGCGGGCGCGCTCCCAATCGGCGCGAAGCAGACCATCTCGCAGCCGTACATCGTCGCAAAGATGATCGAGCTGCTCGAGCTCACCGGCAAAGAGAAGGTCCTCGAGATCGGAACCGGAACCGGCTACCAGGCCGTTGTCCTCTCGAAGCTCTGCGCCAAAGTCTTCTCCATCGAACGGGTCAACGAACTGGCATTGCGTGCGGCCGAGCTGATCCGCACCCTCAAGATCTACAACGCCACCGTGAAGGTATTCGACGGCACCTACGGCTGGTCCGACCAGGCCCCGTTCGATCGCATCATCGTCGCCGCCGCCGCGCCCGAAGTGCCCGAGCCGCTGCTCCAGCAACTCTCCCGCAAGGGAAAGCTCGTCATCCCTATCGGCCCGGAAGGCAACCAACGCCTGGCCCGCGTCATGCGCGTCGGCACCCGGCTGCAGGTCGAGGACTGCGGCACCGCGGAGTTCGTGCCTCTAGTAGGGAAGTTCGGCTGGAAGGAGTGAGCTCCGTGGATGTTGCTTCGTTACAGGGTTGCTAAGTCGCAAACCGAGCAACCTTGCAACCCAGCAACTCAGTAACTCCCCCATGCCGGTAATTGCGTACAATCGCGCGCACATGGCCAGGGAACAGCGCATCATCAAGATCCACGGGAAGGTCCAGGGCGTCGGGTATCGCTTCTTCGCCACGCGCGTGGCGCGCCGCCTCGGGCTGAAAGGTTCGATCGAGAACATCCGCGACGGCTACGTCGAAGCCATCGTCGAGGGAGAAAAGAACGTCATCGACGAGTGGATCGAAGAACTGAAGGAAGGGCCGCGCTACGCCGAGGTCACGAATATCGAACAGGAGACGAAGGACTACACCGGACGCCTCGGTGACTTCGACGTAAAGTTCTGATGGACCTGCGACCCTTCATCCGCGACGTTCCCGACTTTCCAAAACCCGGCATCATCTTCAAGGACATCACGCCACTGCTCCGTTCGCACAAGGCGCTCGATTACATCTCGCACGCGCTGGCGGAGCCGTTCCAGGACGCCGGTGTGACAGCCGTGGCGGCGATCGAATCGCGCGGCTTCATCTTCGGCAGTGGCGTAGCGCGCGTCCTCGGCGCCGGTTTCGTGCCGATCCGTAAGCCAGGCAAACTGCCGTGGAAGACCCGCCGCGGCGAGTACACCCTTGAGTACGGCAGCGGCGTTCTCGAGATCCACGACGACGCCCTCACCGCAGATGACCGCGTTCTCATCATCGACGATCTGTTGGCCACAGGCGGAACGGCAGCGTGCTCCATCACACTCGCGCGAGAGAGCGGAGCAACCGTCGTCGCCGCCGGCTTCGTGATCGAGTTGACCTTCCTCGACGGACGGAGGAAACTCGACGGCGTTCCCATTCACGCGTTGCTCGACTATTGAGGGAGGAAGAGTGAAGAGTGAAGGGTGAAGGGTGAAGGGTGAAGGGTGAAGGGTGAAGGGTGAAGAGTGAAGGGTGAAGAGTGAAGAGTGAAACTGGCGAGACGCACCTTTCACTCTTCACCCTTCACTCTTCGTAACATTTCACTCTTCACTCTTCACTCTTCACCCTTCACCCTTCACCCTTCACTCTTCACTCTTCGTAACATGTACGACCTCATCGTGATCGGTTCCGGACCGGCGGGCGAGAAGGGCGCCGCGCAGGCGGCCTACTTCGGCAAGAGTGTGGCCCTCATCGAGCGGGAGCCCGTCCTGGGCGGGGCCTGCGTCAACACCGGCACGATCCCCTCGAAGACGTTGCGCGAGTCCGCCCTTCATCTGTCCGGCTTCCGGCAGCGGGGCTTCCGTGAAGGCTCCATCGAGGTGACGATCAACTGCATCACCATCGCCGACTTCATGTATCGCAAGGACCGCGTCGTCGCGCACGAATGGAAGCGGATCGGGGACAACCTACGCCGGCACAAAGTCGATCGTTATGAAGGTACGGCCCGCTTCGTCTCACCGACTAGGGTGGCGATCACGAACGCCGTCGGCGAGCAGGTCATCGACGGCAGCGTCGTCCTCATCGCCACCGGCTCCTCTCCGCACCGCCCCGATCACGTGACCTTCGACGGTGAGGTGATCTGCGACAGCGACTCCATCCTCGGCATCGACAAAATCCCGGAGAAGCTGGCCGTCGTCGGCGCGGGGATCATCGGGGTCGAGTACGCGTCCATCTTCGCCGCCCTCGGCGTCGAGGTCCATCTGATCGACGGACGCACCTCGCTGCTGCCGAATATCGACCGCGAGATCGTGCGCATCCTTCTCGGCGAGTTCCAGAACCGGCTCGGCATCACCATGCACCTCGGCCAGGACGTCGCCGCTATCGAACGCTGCGACCGCCAAGCCTCCCTGACACTGAAGGACGGCGAATGCATGGTCGTCGACAACGTCCTCTACGCGGCGGGCCGTTCGAGCAACGTCGAAGGTTTGAACCTCGACGGCATCGGCGTGGCCACCGCCGCGCGCGGACTGATCACGGTCAACGACGATTACCAGACCTCGGTGCCAAACATCTACGCGGCCGGCGACGTCATCGGCTTCCCCGCTCTGGCGTCGACGTCGATGGAGCAGGCCCGCGTGGCCATGGTTCACGCGTTCAATCTGAAGTACAAGACGCGCGTGGCGTCGATCCTGCCGTACGCCATTTACACTATCCCCGAGGTCGCCACCGTCGGGCTCAACGAAGACGACTGCCGGAAGAACGGGACGCCGTGCGCGGTGGGGCGCGCCTTCTACCGCGACAACGCGCGGGGAGAGATCATCGGTGACCTCAAAGGGCTGATCAAGCTCGTCTTCGAGCCCGAGTCGCTGACGCTGCTCGGCGTTCACATCATCGGCGAGAGCGCCTCCGAGCTGCTGCACATCGGCATGATCGTCATGCAGTTCGGCGGAACGATCAACGCCTTCATCGACTGCGTCTTCAACTTCCCGACCGTGAGCGAGGCATACAAGTACGCGGCGTACGACGGCCTAGGTTCCCTCAACCGCAAGAGAACACTCGAGCAGGAGCTATGAAGAAGATCGGCGAGATCATCGACGGGCATACCCTCTTTCACCTGCCCTCGACGGCGAGCGTCCGCGAGGCGGCGCGCACGATGAGCGAGCGCAACATCGGCGCGATCGCCGTGCTCGATTCGGGAAAGCTCGTCGGAGTCTTCTCGGAGCGCGACGTCCTCTCGCGCGTCGTGGCCGACGGACGCGATCCCGATTCCACCCTCGTCGCCAGCGTCATGTCGAAAGACATCGCCGTGGCCAGTCCATCCGACGACGTCATCGCAGGATTGCAGAAGATGCACGCTCACAACTGCCGGCACCTGCCGATCGTCGAGGACGGCAAGCTACTCGGCATGGTCTCGATCCGCGATCTGCTCAAGGTGGACGATGATGCCAACCGCGCCAAGGCAACCTTTCTGCGGGAGCTGGTCACGTATTCGTTGGATTACGAGACGTAGCAGCGAGCGGTCTCGCGGTTGCGGAGTCTCGCGGATCTGGATACAACCACGTGACGCTGATTGATCCGAGCTCGCGCCACGAGACCGCGAAACCCAGCAACCAAGTAACCCAGCAACTCAGCGACTACCCCTCCAACCGCAACGCCACCATCGGTGACCCCGGCGTCACATGTACATTCGGCTGCAGCTCGAATGCATCGTCGGTCTCGCTGGCACCGCCGAGGAGAAGGCAGAGGCGGGCCAGCTCCTTGAAGGCTGCCGGCTCGCCGGTAAACGTCACGCCGGTGTCGTCCGCACGGACGGTGAGTGGCGTGCGCATCAGTCCATCGAGCGCCATCATGGCCAGGTCGTAATTCATTCCTCGTCCTCTCCTCGATAGACGACGGAGTTCTTCTCCGTCTCCTGCAGCACGATCTCGTAAAGCGTTCCCTCGGCCATGGCCGGCGACAGTTGCTGCCAGAAGGATCGCGCCAGATTCTCGGCCGTGGGGATGACGCCGCGAAGGAAGTCCACGTCCTCGTTCAGGTTGGTGTGATCGACCCGGTCGATGACTCGCCGGCGAACGATGTCCTTCAGCGTCTTCAGGTCGATCACCATGCCGGTCTCGGGATCGATCCTCCCTTTCACGCTGACATGAATGGCGTAGTTGTGGCCGTGACCCTTCGGGTTGTCGCACTTGCCGTACGTGCGCCGGTTCCAGTCGGCGTCGTAGTTCGGGTTGTGCAACCGGTGCGCGGCGGAGAAGGTGAGCCTGGCGGTGACGATCATGGATAGGGAATCTACATCCGGACGCCGGCCAGCGCCGAGCGGATCTCGTTCTGTTGCGCCGCTAGCTTCTCGCGGATCTTCAGGAAGCGGGTGTCGCTCTGCATGAAACCGAAGAGCGGATTGGCGAGGACGTAGCTCGCCGTGGGCTCCTTGCGCGTGGCGGCATGATCGAGCGCATCGTTCACGCCGCGGGTGTCGCCGCCCATCGCCGCGATCTCGGCGATGTTTGTCCAGTAGTCGTCGCCGGGCCTGGAAGCCGCCTCGGCAGCCTTCAGCTCGTCCGCGACCGCCGCCTTGTTGCCGGACTGCGCGGCCAGATAGGCCTTCAGGACGTGCGCACCGTAGGCCGGGTCCAGCTTCTCGAGCTTCTTCAGTTCGAGATCAGCGATTTCCGTCGAATGCCGCAGCACGGCAATCCTCCCGATCTTCAGCGCCAGCGAGGCATTGCGCGGCATCTTCAGCTCGACGTCGTAGTACTTGTCGGCGGCGTTGTCGATGCGGCCGGAGGCGACGAGGAGGTCGGGCGCGTGCAGGGCCGCCGCATCCGAGGCACCGAGGCGGGTGATCGCCGATGCGAAGAGAGCGTTATCGCCAGCCGCGAGGGCGTAGTGGCCAAGAGTATTGAGCGCCTCCGCATCGGTCCGCTCGTGCTGCAACACGGCTCCATACGCGCTGAACGCGGAGCTCAGATCGCCGCTGGCGAGGCTGGCGCGGGCCACACGACGCGCGGCATCCATGTTGGACGGATCGAGCGCCACGATCTGCCGGGCGGCAGCGACGGCGTCGGCCTCTTTCCCTTTCGAATCGAAAAACCGGAGCGCCAGGAGCTCCGTCGGGAGAAAGTTCTTGTCCGCTTTGATCGCGTTTTGAAGCGACGACTCCGTCTTGGCGTCGTCCTTCACCGCGTTCGCGGTCACCGCGTCGGCGAACGCGTTGTACGCGTCCGCACTAGCGGCGCCTCGGGTTTGAATCTTCAAATCGCCGGCGATCCACGAGACGACCGCCTGAATCCCGCTCGACGCATCGATCAATGCCGCGGCCTGCCCCTCCACCGGTTTCTTCCCGTCAGTCACGGGAACGATCTGCGGCGCGGCCAGGCCCCCGGTGAGCTTTGCGGTGTAGGCAGTGCCATCGGGCGCTTTCGCATCGACGACGCGCACCTCGGGGAGTGAGCGCAGGACTTCGATCGCGGCGAGCCGGATCGCATCTCCGCGCTGCTGGAGCGCCGGATCGGGCGGCTCCGTCGTAAACGGCTCGATGGCAACCTTGCGCGGCGTCGCTGCCGTGGCCGGCTGCAACCCCGCGGGGCGCTTGACTGCCGCGGCCGGCTCGGGCTCGGACCGTTGTCTCCCGAACAAGAGAAACGCCGATACGCCGCCGATGACGACCACCGCCGCCACAGCCGCGATTGCCGAGAGGCGTGTACGTTTCTTCTTCTGGGCGATCCGAGACGCGGTCACCTCCACCTCGGCCGCGGCGGCCAGGCGAGCCGCTTCTTCCGCTTCCTCGGCAGCGCGCGCCGCCGCCTCCGCCGCCTCGCCGTCCGGCGCGATGGCGAAGAGCTTCACCCCCGCACGCGCGCCCGCGTCGCGTAGGCGCACCGCCACGCGGCCCTTTTTCACAAAGGCTTCCGTGATGTAGAGCCTGGCTGGCTCGATCTGTTTGAGGATCTCGAACGCCTTGTCGACCGCGGAGCCGGCCGGAGCGCCGTCGCGCGTTTCCACCTCGCCGTAGTGCAGAAGAAGACGAACGGGAATGACCGTGCCATCCTGCTGCTCGGGTGAAAAGTCGAACTCCCCCTTGCGCCCCGCCTCGAGCGCATTGTCGAGCGAGGCGAGCTCTCCGACGAACCGCGGACCGAAGGGATCGGTGACTTGCCCGTCGAAGAGATAGATGGCCTCACCAAGGATCTGCTGCATCCGCGCAGCGGCCTTGCCGGCGGCTGCGGGATCGACGGCGTTCACCTGATCGTAGTCGGCGATGTCGGCGACGAGCATGACCGATTGCCGCGCCTGCACGGCATGGCGCGCGGTGGCCACGGCGTTGAGAGAAGATCGCGCGATCTCGTTCGCCCAGGCCACGACGTCGCTCTCGACTTTGATGATGTCGTCGATGATCGCTTTCGCGTCCTTTTGCCGGCGATAGGGATCCTTGAAGAAACACTTCCCGATCACGGTGAGCACGACGCCTTCGATCGCCGGATTCGCGGCTTTCGGGGAGGGCGGCTGTTCGTCGACGATCTTGCGCGCGACATCCGCCGCGGTCGCCGAAAGGTAGGGGCGTCGCCCTGTGGCCACCTCGTACATGACGATGCCCAGCGAAAACACGTCGGTCTGCGTCGTTACGGGCTGATTCGTGATCTGCTCCGGGGCCATGTAGCTGGCGGCGTTCAGATCGCTCCCCTTCAGCGAAAACGCCGAGCCCTGCCCCTCCCGTCGCGGCAGGAACGTTGCCGCGTTGAGGCCGGCCAGCTTCACCTGCCCGTTCGCGCCGACCAGAACTGAATCGCCGGCGATGTTGAGGTGGAGCATGTTCTTTCCGTGCATCAGCTTGACGGCGTCCGCGAGCTGATAGGCGACGCGAAAGAACTCCGTTCGGCCGGCGGCATGCCCTCGGTACGCGGTGGACACAGGAAGGCCATCGAACCACTCCATGACGAGAAGCAGCGAATCGTCGGCCGGCGTGACTTCGATGATGGTGACCAGCGAGGCGTGGAAGAGCGCCGCTCCCTGCCGGATGGCGCGGATGACCTCCTCGCGCTTAGCTGGATCACGAGGCAGTTGTTTCGTCAGGACCTTGACCGCGACGGTCTTGCCGCTGCGCGTGTCTTCCGCGCGCCAGACCGAGGCGCTCACACGTTCGAGGAGCCGGAACGAAAGGATGCTCTCCCCGGCGACAAACGGATCGGTTGAGGACATGTGGGTGAATTATATAGGTGCAATGAAGACGGGGTCGGGAGTCGGGGGTTGGGGGTCGAAGGAAAGCGGGAACTGGTAGCCTTGCTGTTATCGAGAGATCGATAGGTGGTTCGAGGGTGAGTGAGTCGATCATCAACGTGTCGGAGCTGACGCGCCGCTTCGGTGCAAGGACAGCACTGGATTCGGTGAGCTTGTCCATGCCACGCGGTGCGGTCTACGGCCTCGTCGGCGTCAACGGAGCGGGCAAAACGACGCTCATCAAACACATTCTGGGTCTGCTGCGCGCGGAAAGCGGCTCGGTGCGCGTCTTCGGCCTCGATCCTGTCGCCGATCCGGTCGCTGTCCTCTCGCGGATCGGCTATCTCTCCGAGGAGAACGACCTCCCCGGATGGATGCGCGTTCACGAGCTCATTCGCTACTCGCGAGCGTTCTATCCCGCCTGGGATGACACATACGCGGAAGAGCTGCGGCAGATGTTCGCGCTCGACCCCGAGGCGAAGATCAAGAGCCTCTCCAAGGGGCAGAAAGCGCGTGCCGGCTTGCTCATCGCACTGGCGTATCGGCCCGAATTACTCGTGCTGGACGAACCGTCGTCCGGCCTCGATCCCATCGTTCGCCGCGACATTCTCGGTGCTGTCATTCGCACGATCGCCGATGAAGGCCGCACGGTGCTCTTTTCGTCGCACTTGCTGGAAGAAGTGGAGCAGGTCGCGGATCATGTGACGATGATCAGCCAGGGCCGGATCGCTCTGAGCGAGTCGCTGGATGTGATCAGGGAATCGCACCGCGTGGGAGAACGCGTCCCTTCGCTCGATGAGATCTTCGTCGCGCACGTCGGGAGGCCCGCGGATTCGTAGATCATGCGTTCCCCCGCTGCCGCAATCGCCTGGGAGTTTCGCCAAAGGCACCGCTGGGGGCTGATCGCCCTGGCTGCTTACCTGCTCGTTCTCGCGACGATCAAGCTCCTGATCCGCCAGCCTGGTCGGAGCCTCGACTTTGATGATGAGAGCTTTGCGTTGGTGGTGGTCGTCCCTCTGACCGCGACGTTCCTATACTTCCTGGCGGTGTTCAGCTTCGGCCTCTCCGGCGACCTGGCCGCGCGCCAATCGATGTATCCCGCCCGCATGTTCACGCTGCCGCTGACGACCGCCGCGCTCGCGGGCTGGCCGATGCTTTACGGCACGGCAGCGATGGCCATCCTGTGGCTGGCCACGAGGTTTCTCGCGGTGTGGCCGTCCGGCGTCGGCGTACCCATGATCTGGCCGGCGCTGCTGGCCGCGTCGCTTCTGGCCTGGGCGCAGGCGCTGACGTGGATGCCGTACCCGATGCCAGGGCTGCGTGTAATCGTCACCGTGCTGTGGCTGGCCGTGATCGACGCAGTCATACTCCTGGCGCTCCGTTACAAAGCGCCCGAGTCCTTGATGCTGGCCATCCTGGCGCCGCACGTTCCCCTCGCATATCTCGCCGCCCGCTTCGCGGTTGCACGGGCTCGCCGCGGCGACGTGCCCGATTGGCGGGGAGTGTTCGCCCGGCTGGGACGGATCCCGGATGTCCTGCGGCGGCGAGACTATTTTTCATCGCCCGCCCGCGCTCAGGCGTGGTTCGAGTGGCGGCGGCATGGCCGGTCGCTGCCGGCGTTGGTGAGTATCCTGCTGCCGTTCGAGCTGGCGTTGCTTTTCGTCTTCCGCGATACGCCGGTGATCGTCTTCGAGATACTTGCCGGCGTCGTGCTCACGCCACCCTCCATGGCCGCGTTCGCCGCCGCGACGGTCAGCAAGTCGAATCCGCATGGGAGCGATTCCTACGGTCTGACGCCGTTCATGGCCACTCGGCCGCTGACCAGCGCTTCGCTCATCGCCGCCAAGCTGAAGGCGACGATCCGCAGCACGCTCGCCGCCTGGATGCTGGTGATCGTCGCCATCCCCGTCGCACTGAAACTCTCGGGCACTTTCCCGCTGGTGATCGAATGGACGCATGACTTGGTCGAAGCCGTAGGGACACCCCGCGCGATCGTGATCGTTCTGCTTGGGTTCGTGGGACTGATGGCGTCGACATGGAAGCAACTCGTGCAGAGTCTGTACATCGGCCTGAGCGGCCGCGAGTGGGTCGTCAGAGCGAGCGTGTTTGTTGCGCTGTCGATCCTCGCGGTCATCGTGCCGCTCGCCCATTGGGTCTTTGGCAACAGATTCCTGATCGGCGTGTTGTGGAACGCGTTGCCCTGGATCGCCGCGCTTCTGGTCTGCTTCAAGTTATCCGCCGCTGCATGGATTGCCATGCGCCTCCATGACAGCCGGCTGGTCAGCGATCGCGCGATTCTCCTGGGCGCGGCTTGTTGGGATGTCGAGGTCTTCGCGCTGTACAGCCTGCTCGTGTGGCTTCTTCCATCAATCCTCTTCCGGAGCTACTTTCTCGCACTTGTGGCCATCCTGGCAGTTCCCCTGGCGCGACTTTCCGCGGCGCCGCTGGCGCTCGCATGGAATCGACATCGGTGAGCAGAAGGACGATAGTCATCTGCGCTGTCCTGGTTCTTCTGGGTCTGCCCGCGATGTTGGCGCTGATCGACGCCGTGTCTTTCCACGCCCGCAACCACAACAACGGTTCCATCGTCTCCTCGGGACAGAAGCGGGAGTACCTGCTCTACGTCCCTCGCAGCTACGCCCGCACCAAACCGGCGCCGCTCGTCATCAGCATGCACGGTGCGGGGGGATGGCCGGTCCAGCAAATGGAGCTGAGCGAGTGGAACCGGCTGGCCGAGAGTCAGGGGTTCATCGTCGTCTACCCGTCGGGGATCGACAGCGCTGGACCCAGAGTCTGGCACGTGGGCCGAGAGAGCGATGTCCGGTTCATCTCCGAGTTGATCGACAAACTGGAAGCGGCCTACAACATCGACCCGGCGCGGATCTACGCAAACGGATTCTCCAATGGCGGCGGCATGTCCTTCGTTCTTTCGTGCACGCTGTCCGATCGCATCGCGGCGGTCGGGATGGTCGGAGCCGCGCAGACGCTCCCGTGGACCTGGTGTACCGACCCTCGGCCGGTACCGATGATTGCGTTTCACGGGACCGCGGATCGAATGGCCCCGTACAACGGCGGCCGGTCGCTGATCGCTTCCGACCTGTTCCCGAACATACCGGCCTGGACTGCGAATTGGGCCCGGCGAAACCGGTGCGCTCCCGCCCCCGTCGAATCGGCGGTGGCGGCTGACGTCACCCGCCGCGAATACACGAATTGTGCTGACAGCGCCGCCGTCGTGCTCTACACAATCCGAGGAGGCGGACATTCCTGGCCTGGCGGCGGACCGCTGCCGGAGTGGATGGTCGGCCCCACCAGCCACGGCGTCGACGCAACGAATCAGATGTGGGCGTTCTTTCGCGCGCATCGGCTTCGATAAGCCTGACTGTCATCCTGAGGCTGCCGCAGCCGCGGCTACGAATGATGGTGCTTGCTCCAACTCTTGTCCCGCGGCGGAGGACGCCGAAGGACCCCCCGCGTGCTTGCCGGGTCGGGCGGCGGTCATCGCTCGATGCAAGCTCGCGGGGGGTCCTTCGGCGCGCTTTGCCCCTCCGGGGCGCCGCCGCCTCAGGATGACAAATTGCTAACGATCCGACTCCCGCCCTACGTAGGACTCAAATGCAAAAGGTCCGCGCCGCCCTCCACCGTATCGCCGGGCTTGACGAAAATCTCGTCGATGACGCCGTCGGCCGGAGCGGGGATCTCGTTCTCCATCTTCATCGCCTCGAGCACGAGGAGCCCGGCTCCGCGGCTGACGGACTGCCCCTTCTCCACGAGCACGCGCGCGATGCGGCCGGGCATGAGCGCCTTGATGATGCCGCTGTCGCCGAGGTGGTCGTCGCCGCTCTTCCGGCGCAACGCCAGCGGATCGACGATGTCGACATCCATCCGGTACGCGCCGATCGTGATCTCGTGTGTGATCCCTTCCCGGTGGTGCGCGAGCGGGACCTGCGTCCCATCGGCGAGCCGCAGCGACCGGAGTCCGCCGGCGGCGACGAGATCTGCCTCGATCCACCGGTCGCCGAGCTTCACGCGATAGATGCCGCCATGACGCTCGACCTCGAGCGGAATGTCCTCGTCCCGATAGCGGGCGATCAGTTTCAATCGCGCCCCCGCAACGCCTCGAGGCGGCCGGCCTGTCTCCATCGCGAATCGATCTCTTCAGGCAGACGGACGTTCTGCGCATCCTCGAAGGCCATGATCGCCGCGGCGACGAGCGCGGCGTCGCGTGTGTCGTCGTCCGGCGGCCGATGCTGGAGGTCGAGCTCCGGCAGGATGCGGTCGATGAAGCCGGTGTCGAAGTTCGCGGAGCGGAAGTCGCGATGCTGCATCAGGAAGGTGAAGAACGGGATCGAAGTCCGGATCCCGTCGACGCGGTACTCCTGCAACGCGCGCAGCATCCGGTCGATGGCCTCGGCGCGTGTGCCGCCATGGCAGATCAGCTTCGAGAGCATCGGATCGTAGTACACGGGCACGGTGTAGCCGCCGTAAACGCCGTTGTCGTTGCGCACACCCGGCCCCTGCGGGAGGTTCAGAGTGCGGATCAGGCCGGGCGACGGCGCGAAGTTGCGCGCCGGATCCTCGGCGTAGATGCGGCACTCGACCGCATGTCCGCTCGGCGCGAGGTCCTTCTGCACGAAACCGAGTGTTTCCCCCCGCGCGATGCGGAGCTGCGCTTTGACCAAATCGATGCCCCAGACCATCTCCGTGACCGGGTGCTCGACCTGCAGGCGCGTGTTCATCTCCAGGAAGTAAAACTGCTTGTCCGGCCCCATGAGGCACTCGATCGTGCCCGCGGAGTAGTAGTTCACCGCCGCGGCGGCTTTGACCGCCATCGCGCCGAGGCGCTCGCGCAAGTCGCCGTCGACCACGGGCGACGGACACTCTTCGACGACTTTCTGATGCCGCCGCTGCAGCGTGCACTCACGCTCGCCGACGTGGACGATGTTGCCGTGCTGATCGCCGAGAACCTGCACCTCGATGTGCCGCGGCGAGGCGATGAACTTCTCGGCGTAGACGGCGTCATCGCCGAAGAACGACTGCGCTTCACTGGTGACGCGCTCGAAGGCGGGATGGAGATCCTCCTCGCGCTCGACGAGCCGCATCCCCTTTCCGCCGCCGCCGGCCGAGGCCTTGATCATGATCGGAAAGCCTGCCTCGCGCGCGAAAGCGGCGATCTCGTCGAACGACTTCACCGCCTCGGTGAGACCGGGCACGACCGGCACGCCGGCAGCCTGCATCCGCTGCCGCGACTCCGTCTTCGATCCCATGGCCTCCATCGATTCCGGCGACGGGCCGATGAAGATGATGCCGGCGTCGGCACAAGCCCGCGCGAACCCAGCGTTCTCCGCGAGGAACCCGTAGCCGGGATGGATGGCCTCGGCGCCGGTCTTCTTCGCGGCGTCGATGATGCGGTCGATGCGCAGATAGCTCTCGCGCGACGTCGCCGGTCCGATGGGCATGGCCTCGTCGGCGTAGACGACGTGCAGCGCGGCGCGGTCCGGCTCGGAGTAGACAGCCACTGTGGCATAGCCGAGCTCGCGGCAGGCCCGCATGACGCGGACCGCGATCTCGCCGCGATTCGCGACCAGGACTTTCATCGCGGCGCATTGTATTCGCTGCTAACATCCCCGCCCATGACCGAGGAGACGTTGCAGGACCAGCGCACGCAAATCCTGTCGGGGGTCGTAACCACACTGCTCGACGACCTGAAGAACGGCGCCGGCGACAAGGACCGCCGCCGGCAGGTCGAAGAGTGGATGCGCACGCTGGCGGAGAAGTACCCGGAGTTCAAGATCGAGAGCGGCCTGCGCGACTATTACCTCGCCGAGGCCGAACGCCTGCGCGCCGATTTCGAGAAAGCCACGGAGCTGAACGAGAAACTGGCGCTGGGACGGGCGATCGAAGGCTTCCTCGATCGGGCCGCAGATTACGCGAAGCGGATCGCGGAGAAGTAGGTCTCGCGGTCTCGCGGTTGAATCAAACTCCTTGCGGGTCGCTCACCTAAACGGGTTGATCACACGCACGGTCTCGAAGGCTTCCAGTCCCGGCACATCCTCCGAGTAGAGAACGTCCACGCCTGCTGCGACGCAGGCCGCCAGAATAAGGGCGTCCCACAACGAAACGGCATGCGATGCGTGCAACTCCCGCGCGTGCGTCAGGTTGGCCGCGGTCGGCAATACGAGCGGAAACAGATCCCGGAATTCAGCGAGACGGTTCCATGCCTGGATAGGTGTAAATCCTTGTTTGCTCAGCTTGCGAGACGCTGCCAGGAATTCGCACGCCACCTGCCAGAGAAGGACACCATCGGTGGAGGAGGCAATGAGATCGAGCGCGATCGTCTGTCGGTGAGGCTCCGACTTATCGCACGCGTAGATAAGGCGTTCGTGTCAACGGCGATCATGCAGTTCCTCTCGGCTGGGAAGCGGCCCCTCCGAGAAGAAACGCATGCTCGCGATCCCTGCCTTCAGGCGTGTGACGGCAGCCTCGCGATCCATCCTGGTCTCGTCGATGGTCTCGGCTATGGTCTCGATGCTCAGGCGAACACGCTGGTTGTCCCGAAGGGGCAACTCGGTCGTAGGCTTCAGAACGCCGTCGGTGTAGATGGCCTCGATTGTCTGCGTCATCGAACGCTCCAAAAATCCAAGACTACGACCGAATAGGCGGCGACGCAACCGACGGGCACTCCATCGCTACCCCTTGGAAATCCTTTATCTCTCCTTGATCTTCCGCTCAAGATCCGTCTGCCCCTTCATGGAGAGCGGGCGTCCCGCCCTGCTTTCCGCGGTGCAACCGCCCGACTCATCGCGGGAGCCGCCGGCTCACAGCGCACGCTCGATGACTCACAGCGCACGCCCGATGACTTTCCGTGCAGACCCGATGACTTTCCGCGCACGCCCGATGACTTTCCGTGCACGCCCGACGACTCTCCGTGCACGCTCGATGACTCTCCGCGCACGCTCGACGACTTTCCGCGCACGCTCGACGACTTTCCGCGCACGCTCGATGAATTCCCTCGCACGCCCGACGACTTTCCGCGCACGCCAACCGCGTCACCGCCCGAGCCGGGAGAGTCACCGCGTGGCCTGGCAGCGTCACCGCGTAGCTTAGCAGCGTCACCGCCTAGCCTGGGAGAGTCACCGCGTAGCCTGGGAGAGTTACCGCGTAGCCCGGTAGCGTCACCGCGTAGCTTGGCAGCGTCACCGCCTAGCCTGGGAGAGTTACCGCGTAGCCTGGCAGCGTCACCGCGCAGCATGCCAGCGTCACCGCGTAGCCTGGCAGCGTCACCGTCCGGCATCGGAGAGTCACCGCCCGGACTGGACGATTCACCTTCCGCGCTGGCTGATTTACAGCGCGTGCGGGCGATTCGCCTTGCCAATCCGGCCGATTCACCGCGTGATCGTCGAGATTTTCCTCATCGCCAGCGCTCTTCCGCGCAAGACCCCGGCAGTCGCGCGAGCTCCGGTCGGACTGAGAGTCCGACCTACGTGCGGGTTACTGGGTTGCAACCTGGCAACCCAGTAACCCTGCAACCTCTACAACCGAAGCTTCATCACCGCGATAAGACTGACGGCAAGAGCGAGCATCATCAGCGAGAGCGTCGAGAACGTTGGTACCTGCGACGCGGGGATCACGTTAGCGGTTGACGTCGCGCTGTTGTTGCCCGGGACGGGATCGTTCGTCGGGGACGACACGGTGGCCGTGTTGTTGAGGGTCGTGCCGGCGGCGTTTGCGTTTACGTTGAAGACCAATGTGAAGGCGGCCGAGGCGCCGCTGGCGAGTGTGGCGATGGTGCAACTCACCGATCCGGTTGCGCCAACCGAGGGGTTTGTGCAGATGAATGCGGGGCCGGAGCCCTGGGACTCGGAAACGAAGGTCGTTCCGGCCGGGAGCGGGTCCGTTAGCGTCACGCTCTGCGCGTCGCTCCCGCCGTTGTTCGTGACCGTTACGCTGTACGAGATGTTGCTGCCCGCGGGCACGATGGCCGGGCCGCTCTTGGTCACCGCGACGTCGGCCACGGCCACCTCGAAGCTGATGGCCCCGCTGTACGGAGCCCAGGTGGTAGACGGCGTCGGCGTCGTCGAAGGATCTCTCCGGAACGTTCCCGTCCCCCCGCTGCCCCCATCGTTATAGCCAGAGTTGTCCGGCGAGTTCAGAAATGCGTTGCCCGGAAAGGGATTGGTCCCAATCGTTGGCGAAACCTGCGCCACCCCGGCATTCAGCGAGTCGTACGGCCCTGGTGATCCCACTGGATTGGCCCCAAAGGTCGATGTATTGAACGCCAAGCCGAAAATGACCTGGTTCGGCACGGTCGTTCCGGTGAAGTCGAAGGTGACCAGGAACGCCAATCCGCCGTAGCAGTTCCCGTCGCTGGCCCGATAGTTGGTCTTGGTGGGGCACGTCGGGTCGTT
The DNA here is from genome assembly GCA_035482045.1 of Thermoanaerobaculia bacterium. Lineage (GTDB taxonomy): Bacteria > Acidobacteriota > Thermoanaerobaculia > Gp7-AA8 > Gp7-AA8 > JADGNZ01. The sequence goes on along the minus strand of DATHRD010000009.1, from coordinate 40,427 downwards.
TGGCGGTCTCCACGGAATGGCGAAGGTCTGCGTTCGCGTGGCGATCAGCGTGCCCGGCTGGGGCGGGTTCCCGCCGCTGTTGTCGACGTTGTACAGGTTGAGCGTGAGTGGATAGCTCCAAGTCGGACCCGAGGAGCCGGGGAACGATGGGTAATCCGCCGCCGCGGCCCAGTCGCTCATCACCAGCGTCACGTGCGTCAGGTCGCGAATGGTTCCTGCAAACTGGACCCCAAAGCCGAACTCGGCGGCATGACCGGCTTGAAACGGTTCGCTCGGCACGTTCGGCGGAAGGGGAGCGGGAATGCCGTTGTAGATGAGCACCGGCGCTGCCAGCGCCGCGCTCGAACAAGCCAGGATCAGCAGCGCGAGCATGATATTTCGCACCGCACGCCTGCCGTTTACAGATCGCGAATCACTGCGTTCTCTTGCCATGACACCTCCAGGTGAAACTGCGTCCATCCGAAGACTCGGATTCTTGCGGATGACGAAGATCCCGCGCCCACTGCAAGCAACGCTCTCGATGCGCGTCCGGAACATCGCCCCTCAAGGGGCTCGGGCGCTGCGATCGACTCTCGGCGTTGCGCAGTTACGCGTAGCGAGATCGAGCCAGGAGGCTAACACACGGACGAACCGACAGCGGACGGAGTAACGGAAGGTAGTGACATGCCGCCAATCTGTCCGGACTCTCCCAGCGTAGATCGAACATGAAGCGCTTGCTCCTTCTCGTCGTCGCTCTCAGCGTCGCCCTCCCCCTTTCCGCCAAGCCCGCCATCCAATGGCAGTCGTGGTCCGACGACGTGTTCGCCCGGGCCCAGCGCGAGCATCGCTTCGTACTTCTCGACCTCGAGGCAGTGTGGTGTCACTGGTGCCACGTCATGGACGAGATGACGTACAGCGACGACCGCGTGATCGCGCTGATGAACCAGCGTTACATCGCCGTGCGCGTCGATCAGGACGCGCGGCCCGATCTGTCAAACCGCTACGAGGACTACGGCTGGCCGGCCACGATCGTCTTTGCCGCCGACCGGAGCGAGATCGTGAAGCGCTCCGGCTACATCCCGCCGATGCCGATGGTGTCGATGCTCCAGGCCATCATCGACGATCCGTCGCCGGGCCCCTCGGTCGTCAAGGAGATACCGCCGACGTTCGGCAGCGATGCGACGCTCGCTCCCGCGAGCCGGGCCACGCTGGAGAAAACGTATATCGAGCGCTACGACGCGCAGCATGGCGGCTGGGGCTTCGTTCACAAGTACCTCGACGCGCCCAGCGTCGAGTACGCGCTGGTCCGCGCACGGCGCGGCGATGCCGCCGCGGCGAAGATGGCGCGCCAGACGATCGACGGCGAGCGCAACCTGCTCGATCCGGCCTGGGGCGGCGTCTATCAGTACTCGACCGGCGGCGTCTGGAGCGAGCCGCACTTCGAGAAGATCATGTCCATGCAGGCCGGCAACCTGCGCGTGGCCTCGCTGGCCTACGCGCTGTGGCACGAGAAGCGCGACCTGGAGATGGCCCAGGCCATCCATCGCTATCTGGTCACGTTCCTCCGTTCGCCCGAGGGAGCGTTCTATACGAGCCAGAACGCCGATCTCATCGACGGCCGGCACGCCGGCGATTACTTCGCCCTCGGCGATGCGCAGCGCCGGATGAAGGGAATCCCGCGCGTCGACAAGCATCTTTACGCCCGAGAAAACGGCCTGGCCATCGAGGCGCTGGCTACGCTGGCTGCCTGCACGGGCGACGTGTCCGCGCTCACCGAGGCGCGCACGGCCGCCGAGTGGGTCATCGCCCACCTGCACCGCGCCGGCGGCGGTTTCAATCACGGCGTCCAACCTGCTTCGAACGCCGGCGGCCCTTACCTTGGCGACACGCTGTCCATGGGCCGGGCCTTTCTTTCGCTCTACGCCGCCACCGGCGAGCGCATCTGGCTGCGCCGCGCGCAGGAGTCGGCGGCATTCGTCGAGACGACATTCCGCTTCAATCCCGGTTATGTCACCGCTCCGCACGGAACCTGGGAACGCGACGAGAACTGCGAGCTGGCCCGTTTCGCGAACCTGCTCCAGCACTACGACGGCGACAGGAAACACGAGGCCATATCCAGGAACGCCATGCGCTACCTAGCCGCGCCGGAAGTGGCCGCACCGGCTCCCGTCGGCAACGTGCTGCTCACCGACCTCGAGCTCCGGCAGGAGCCGTTGCACGTGACCGTCGTCGGCGGAAAAGGCGACGCGAACGCCCGTGCGCTCTTCAGCGCCGCCGACGCGCTGCCGCAAATCTACAAACAGGTCGAGTGGCTCGATCGCGCCGAGGGGCCGTTGCCGGGATCGAAGGTCGAATATCCGAAGATGACACGAGCCGCGGCGTTCGTCTGCAGCAGCAACCGCTGCTCGCGGCCCGCGTTCTCGGCAGTGGAGCTGCGGACGCTGGTGGGGCGGCTGGAGCAATAGTGGGGGGGTTGTGGTCGCGCGGTTGTGGGGTCTCGGGGGTGCTGGGTTGCTGAGTTGCTGGGTTCGTGAGGGCCCTACCGCGCGACCACGAGACCTCGAAACCTCGCGACCGCGTAACTGCCGGGGTGCCGCCCGACGGGCGGCACCCCGGACGTGCCATCAGCCTTCCGGATCGATGCGCGGTCCGGCGTCGGGCGTGACGCTCGTGCTGCCGTTGACAGACCTGTTGCGCCCGTCCGGATCGGTGCCACCACCCTGATCCGAACTGACCCTGACGCGCAGGCTGCCGCCGATCGGATCGATGATCGAGCGTCCCCTGGTGGTGACGATGAACGTGCTCAGAAGCGTGAGAAAAAGAATGAATCGCATGGTTTCCTCCTCCTATCAACCGTTTGGATCTACGCCGAGACCTTTGTCGCCGGCGATGCTGGACTTGCGGACTGCACCGTCCGGGTCGAGGCCGCCGCCCTGGTCGGAGCTGACCGCTGCCCGTCGCCGGCCGCCGTTCGGATCGATGATCGGGCCTTCGTAGGCGATCACCGCGAACCCGTAGAGAAGCGAGAGAACCACTGCAAAGCGGATGGTGGACATTGCTTCCTCCTTATGTGGAGTAATACGTCGTAAAGCCTCCATGGATAGCCGCCTTTCCCGTTACGTGACTCACGCGGCACACGAGCGACCGCGGTCCGTGACCTGACGGACTCAACCGCGGAAGCGGGGTCACGCGGTCACGCGGCTAACGTAGGTCGGACTCTCAGTCCGACCGGAGCTTGGGAGAGCGGTAATTGATAACCGCCTGTATTTCAGAGGTACTACCCCGAGACCCCGAGACGCGCAACCCGAGACCAGCAACCGCGAGAGCTCGACCCGGTGTAACCTCAACCACCCCTATGTCCCGCTTTCCCTCCTGGCATTTTCGGACGATGGATCCCGGCGAGGTGCAGGTCGATCCGGTTCACGACGAGTTCTTCAAGGCGCAGGATCTCGCCGACGCCGTCGTGCGCGAGTCCATCCAGAACTCGCTCGACGCACGGCTTCCGCGCAGCCGCTCACCGGTACGCGTTCGCTTCCGGTTCGCCTCGGGGGCGCATGCTCTTCCCGCCGAGGCCGTGCGCGAATACTTCGATGGACTGGAACCGCACCTGCGCGCGGCGGCGAAGACCATTCACACCGTCCTGCCGAGGGACGACGAGGCGGTTCCGTATCTTCTGATCGAGGATTTCGGGACGCGCGGCCTCACCGGAGACCCGCACACTGACCCGGAGATCGACACTCCCGGCGAGGATCGGAAGAACGATTTCTTCTACTTCTGGCGCAACGTGGGCCGCTCCAGCAAGGGAGACGTCGATCGCGGCCGGTGGGGACTCGGAAAAGCGGTCTTCACCGTGGCTTCGCGCGCCCGCACCGTCTTGGGCATTACCCGCCGCTTCGACGACAACCGCGCGCTGCTTCTGGGCCAATCGGTTCTGAAGACCCACGTTCTCGACGGCCGGCGGATCTATCCCTACGGCTTTCTGGCCCGATTCGAAACCCGCAACGGCCTGCCGCTGCCGATCGAGGATCCGATCCTGCTCAACCGTTTCGCCGACGACTTCGGCGTCCACCGCATCGATCCGGGACTCTCCATCGTCGTCCCCTATTACCGCGACGATGAGCTGTCGCTAGACCGCATCCTCGCCTCGGCCGTGCGGCAGTACTTCTATCCGATCCTGCGCGGCGATCTGATCGTCGACGTCGTCGAAGGAGTCCGCACCCAGAGAATCGACGCCGAGACCATCGACAGCCTCTCCGCGGCCGACGCGAACACCGCCAGCCTCTGCGCTCTGACACGGTGGTCGCTGGCGCAGAACGACGAGACACGCATCGTCCTGCCCGAGCGCGGCGTGGCAGCACTGCGGTGGGACGACAACATCCTCGACGCGGCCGAGTTGGCGGCCCTCCGCGAGCGGTTTGCCTCCGGCCAGCGGCTCGCCTTCCGCGTGCCGATTCTCGTGAAGCGCAAGCGCGCCCGCCCGGCCGGCTCATGGTTCGACGTCTACCTCGAGCACGATGACGCACTGCGCAAAGGCGAGCATCACTTCATCCGCCGCGGCATCACCATCCCGGACGTGCGCACGACCGGCGATAAGGCCGCGCGCGCTCTCATCGTCATCGACGATCAGGCCCTCTCCACATTCCTCGGCGATGCCGAGAATCCGGCCCATGCCGACTGGTCCGAACGCGCCGACAAGATCCGTACGCTCTACGATCACGGCGCATTCACCCTGCGCTTCGTGAAGAACAGCGCCGGCTTTCTGGCCTCACTCCTGGCCCGTCCACCGGCCGGCCGTGTCCGCGATTTCCTGGCCGATCTCTTCTCCATCGACGTGCCGGAGGAGACTCAGAGCCCCGAGGCCCCCGCGCGTGCTCCGATCCACGCCGCCGCCGGGGAGAGCAATGCCGGCGCTGCCGCCGCCGGAGCGACAGCAGGAACCAGCGGAGTCACCATCGCCAGGATCGCCGGCGGCTTCACCATCAAGGCGTCGGACACCACCCTCGTCGGCCGTCCGTTGCGCGGCGAGATCGCCTATCGCGTTCGGGCAGGCAATCCCTTCCGCAAACACAGCCCATTCGATTTCGACCTGATGTCGGACGGCCTCATTACCGTGCAGGCGGACGGGGCGCGTCTGCGGCCGACCGCGGTCAATGCCTTCGAGCTGGTCCCGTCGTCCTCGAAGTTCCAGGTCTCGATGAAAGGATTCGATCCGCGGCGCGACCTCGTCGTCCGCGTCGTCGATGTTGATCATGCTGCGGAAACTGAACTTCACTGAGCGCGCCCGGATCCCCCGCGCCAACGTGCGGGTCACGCTGCGGCGCGACGCGGACGGCACGCTGCTGTTCGATCCGCGCCTTTCCTTCGACGGCATCGACGCCGTTCCCTCCACGCGCGTCTTCATCGAGGCGTACTACCGGACATCGTTCATGCGCTTCGACTGCGGGTCGATCGGGCATTTCACGCCGCCCGAGGACCGCAGGCTGACCGACATCGACGGCACCAGCCTCGTCCACTTCCGGGTCAAGCTCGTCGACAACGAAGGGAACGAGCATCGCGTCGTCGCGGTCGCCGATGACATCGTCGTTTCGGAGGAGAAGCCGGAGAGGGCCGGACGGATGCCGCTGCTGCCGGTGAATTTCACCGACGCGCTCGGCCAGCAGGCGTGGCGGATCGCCTTCGAGCCAAACGGTCCCGTGCTCGAGCTGAACAATCGCCTCCACGACATCAAAGAGGTAGCCAAAAGCGACGCCGCGTTCTTCGCCCTCGTCTATCCGGCCGCCGTGCGGCAGGTGCTCACGCAGATCCTGCTCGTCGACGAGCACGATGCGCACGAGGAGGGCGAAGAGTGGTGGAACCTCTGGCTGCGCTGGGCGGCGCGATTCGCCAGCTCGCCGTTGCCCGATGACGCCGACGAGGCGCCGCTGTGGATCGACGACGTCGTCGACGCTTTCTGCAATCAGCAGACGCCCATCGATCGCTGGCGTGCGGCGCGGAGAGAGAGCGGATGACGCGACTGCGCAGCCTCAATGAAAAGGGAATCGATGAGCTCCGCGGATTCCTGCAGCGCATCCGCGACGGCGAGGAGTTCCAGGCCAATCCGGCCATACTCTACCTCGACGACTACTCCCAGCGTCTTCCGCGAGCGATCGAGATCGAACCGCGTGCGTTCGCCAACAAGTTCGAGGCCGCCGAGTATCTCGCCGGCGTCCTCGCGGACGTGCCGGCGCCGGACGACGACGTAGGGCTCTGGAGCTGGCTCGCGCTCTTTTACTTCGATCAGCTCTCACCCATCGACGCCGGCGGAAAGCGCCGCCCGCGCGAGGACTATCACTACATCCCCTCCACCGAGTCCGGAGGCTGGCAGCATGGCCGCCATCTGTTGGCCGGCCCGTACAAGCTCTACACGCTGCACCGCCGGAACGCGCGACTGCTCCTCCATCCACCCGTTCATCAGCACGGGGCGTTCATCTACGACCTCGGCTTTCGCCGCGACCTCATCACGAACAAAGGGCTCATCGAAGCGATCGACCTCCTCTACTGGGACACGAAACGCAACCGCCCCAAGCGCGGTGCCACGACCCCCAGCCGCCCCGGCAACCTCCGCCGCCTGATCGCCGTCATCCAGCAGCTCGATTTCAACTTCGACCTCTACGGCATGCGCGCCGACGAGATCCTGCAGATCCTCCCACCCGAGTTCGACGCGTGGAGGCCGCCGCCGCTACTCACGCCCGGCGAAGCGAGAGAGACCGCATTTCTCACACGTGCGGGTGAGAGTTGACCTGTCATCCTGAGGCTGCCGCAGCCGCGGTACGAATGTTGATGCTTGGGGCCAATCTGATTCCCGCGGCGGAGGACGCCGAAGGACCCCCCACGTGCTTGCCGGGTCGGGTGGTGGTACTTGGTCGATGCAAGCTCGCAGGGGGTCCTTCGGCGTCCTCCGCCGCGACATTTGCTCTGCGCAAGCACAAACATTCGAGGCGCGGCTGCGGCAGCCTCAGGATGACAGCGCTGGTTCTGCTCCCAACCCAGGCCGGCGAGCACTGATCCACACCGCGAAAGTTCCCGCCGTAACCCGTTTCCTCTCGCGCATATTGCTCCGTGACACCCTCGGACAATGCGCGTATGGTAGCCACTCGTCGAGGAAACTTCCTCGGCCCTTCAGTCCTTCTGAACTAAGTCAGAACCTCTGGACTCACCCCTCTTAGCTTCCCATTCCCTCGAAGCGCGATCACTCCCTTTTCGCTGCGACGAGAGAACTGCCGGCTCCGGCCGGTCAGGAGCTCCAAATGAAACTGTATGTAGGAAATCTTTCCAAGCAGATCACCGATGCACAGCTCAACGATCTCGCCATTCCGTTCGGGAAACTCATCTCGGCCAACGTGGCCACCGAGCGCAAAGGCGGGGAGTCGAAAGGCTTCGGCTTCCTCGAATACGGCAATGACGACGAGGCCCGCGCGGCCATTACCGGTCTCAACGGCCGCGACGTCAACGGCCAGGCGCTGAAGGTCAACGAGGCCAAGCCCCGCGTCTGATCGCGGTCTTGCAGTCGGGAGTGCGGCGGCGTTGCTGCCGCACTCCCATACGAGGAGAGCACTCTCATGACGACGTACCTATCGATTGCAGCGTTTGTCGCTGTTGCCATCCTCGGATGGAATCTCTACACCCGGCTCGGGCGCGATCGGATCGCGCAGCTCAATGACAAGCGCCGGGCCACATCGCGCATGGTCAGCCCCGGCGAGTTCGTCGACGGAAACCGGCACTTACCGGTCGCTCTCGCCGTGACACAGTCGATGTTCTTCTATGAAAACGCCGACATGCAGGCCTCGCTCGACCTGCAATGGGTTCGCGAAATCGAATACGACACGCAACTGGCCACCGGCGCCCGAGTCAAAGACGGCAAAGTTCTGCGCCTGCGCTGCTTCAGCCAGATGTTCGAGTTCGTGATCCCGAATGACGTGGTGGCGCGCTGGCACATGATGATGCCCCCGCGCCGCGCCATGGAACCGGCGGTCGTCGCGCCGGCCGCGTGAAACCCGAAGGGAACAAGCATGCCTGACGAAACGACCATCCGCCGCGTGGCGATGCTCGGCAATCACCTGCCGCGCCAGTGCGGCATTGCCACATTCACCACCCATCTGAGCGAGGCCATCGCCGGCGTCGCCCCCGATCTGGACACCTTCGTCCTGGCCATGAACGACGGCCTGCACCAGCACGCCTATCCGGCACGCGTCCGCTTCGAGCTGGCCGACAACGACATCGGCGCCTACACGCGCGCGGCTGATTTCCTGAACGTCAACGCCGTCGACGTCATCTCCGTGCAGCACGAGTACGGCATCTTCGGCGGAAAAGCGGGCAGCCATCTTCTGACGCTGCTTCGCGAGCTGCGCATGCCCATCGTGACGACGCTTCACACCATCCTCGGCGCACCGAATCCTCACCAGCGCCGCGTGATGGACGAGCTCACCGCGCTCTCCGATCGCCTGGTGGTCATGACCGCCGGCAGCGCGGAGATGCTCCACGAAGTTCACGGCGTACCGCTGCAGAAGATCGACGTCATCCCGCATGGCATCCCCGAGGTGCCGTTCTCCGGCAGCAAAGACCGAATCGGCGTGGAAGGGCGGCCGCTGATCCTCACCTTCGGCCTTCTCTCGCCCGACAAGGGAATCGAATACGTCATCGACGCCCTGCCGACGATCCTCTCCCACTTTCCCGACGCGGTCTACATCGTCCTCGGCGCAACCCATCCGCACATCATCGAGCGCCACGGCGAGACCTACCGGCTCATGCTCGAGGAGCGGGCCAAACGGCTCGGCGTCGACGGCAATGTCATCTTCCACAACCGCTTCGTCAGCCAGGCGGAGCTGTGCGAGTTCCTCGCTGCGGCCGACATCTACATCACCCCGTATCTGAATCCCCAGCAGATCACCTCGGGGACGCTCGCTTACGCGCTCGGAGCCGGAAAGGCCGTCATCTCCACGCCGTATCCCTACGCCAAAGAGCTGCTCGCCGACGGCCGCGGGATTCTCGTGCCGTGGAAGGACGCTCCCGCCATCGCCTCGGAGATCGTCGGACTGCTGGACGATCCCGACAAACGCTTCGGCCTTTGCTTGCGCGCCGCCGAACACGGCCGGGAGATGCTGTGGCCAGCCGTCGCCAATTCCTATCTAAAGACATTCGCGCGCGCCCGCACCGAGCACGCGCAGCGGCTGCGGACAGCGTTCCGGGCCGGCACCCTGGCCACGCGGCCCGCCGAACTGCCGCAGGTCAACCTCGATCACGTCACCGTCATGACCGACGACACCGGGATGCTGCAACACGCCACGTTCAACGTGCCGCGCTACGACGAGGGCTACTGCGTCGACGACAACGCCCGCGCGCTCCTGCTGATGACGCTCATCGAGGACGCGGGATCATGCGATCCGAAAGTCGTGCGCAGGCTGGCCACACGCTACCTGGCATTCCTCAGCAACGCTTTCAACCGTCCGCTGGGGCGGTTCCGCAACTTCATGTCCCACTCCCGCGTGTGGTGCGAAGAGCAGGGTTCCGAGGATAGCCATGGGCGCGCGCTGTGGGCCCTCGGCACGGTGGTCGGATGCTCTGTCGATCCGGGCCGCTACAGCCTGGCCGGCGCGCTCTTCCATGACGCGCTTCCCGCCGTGTCAGGCTTCAGCAGCCCGCGCGCCTGGGCCTTCGCGCTGCTCGGCATCGAGCAATACCTGCACGCATTCGAAGGCGATCGCAACGTGCAGGCGGCCGGCCGAGAGATCGGCGAGCGCCTGCTGAGCCTCTTCCGCCGGACGGATCAGCCGGACTGGCCGTGGTTCGAAGAGCGCGTCACCTACTGCAACGGCCGGCTCCCTCAGGCCCTGATCGCCACCGCATCATGGAGCGGCGACGAGGAGATGATGGCCACCGGCACCCGCTCGCTGGCCTGGCTGATGTCGATCCAGCGCACTGCGGACGGTTACTTCGCCCCCGTCGGAACGAATGGCTTCTTCGAGCGCGGCATGACCGCGGCGGTGTTCGATCAACAGCCGGTCGAAGCCTGTGCCTCGGTGGCCGCCTGCATGCACGCCTTCCGAACGACCGGCGACCATCGCTGGGCCGACCACGCGCGCCGCGCCTTCACCTGGTTCCTCGGCCAGAACCAATTGCACCAGCCCCTCTACGACCCCCTCTCCGGCGGCTGCCGCGACGCACTCCACGCCGATCGCGTGAACGAGAACGAAGGCGCCGAGTCAACGCTCTCCTTCCTCCTGGCGCTGATGGAGATGCGCGCCGACGAAGTGCGCAGGAACGCGGTGCAGCTCCCGTTGAGCGCACAGGCCGAGGTATCCGTGGGAGCCACACCGTGACGGCGACGCAGCGCATTTCTCCGTCGTCAAGTTGGATCTCGACATCGGCATCTTTTACCTCGATAACAAGGTTTTCGATCTTGATATCGAGGTTGTCGACCTTGATATCGAGGTTGTCGACCTCGATATCAAGATCTTTTGTCTTGAATTCAACATCTTTCATCTCAACGTCAGCGTGCTTGATGTCGGTGTAAGTACCTTGAGCGGGAGTCATTTGACGATTCCTTGACCCATCCAGTTCTCTCGCGATCCGAATGGAATCGCGGACGTTGAGTTTCTCGAATGCCGAATCAACCCAACGCGGGAGCGCAGGAGCAGCAGACACGCCGGCCTTCGGCTAACCGTCACGTAAGGAATTCTGAGCAATGCCGGCAACCTACGAAACCCTCTTCTTCCGCACCAAAACCAACCCCATCCTCACCGCCGCCGACTGGCCCTACCCCATCCACACCGTCTTCAACGCCGGCGCAACCCTTCTTCGCGACGGGACCACGCTCCTGCTCTGCCGCGTCGAAGACCGCACCGGACGCTCCCACCTTTGCGCGGCCCGGTCGAAGGACGGCGTCGGCGGCTGGGTCGTCGATACTCATCCAACCTTCCCCGCTGATCCGGAGAACCATCCCGAGGAGCTGTGGGGCGTCGAAGACCCGCGCATCACCTGGGTCGAGGAGCTCGGCCGGTACGCCATCGCCTACACCGCCTTCGGCAAAGGCGGCCCCGGCGTCTCACTCGCGCTCACCGAGGATTTCATCCGCTTCGAGCGATGCGGCCTGGTGATGCAGCCCGACGACAAAGACGCCGCCCTCCTGCCGCACCGCATCGACGGCAAGTTCGCGCTCGTCCACCGTCCCATCGCCGAGGGAGGAGCTCACGTCTGGATCTCCTATTCGCCCGACTTGAGAAACTGGGGCGGCCACCGGATGATGCTGCCGGCCCGCCGCGGCGGCTGGTGGGACGCCAACAAAGTCGGCCTCTCCCCTCCGTTGATCGAGACGAAACGCGGCTGGCTGATGCTCTACCACGGCGTCCGCTCCAACGCCGCCGGCAGCCTCTATCGTTTAGGGGCCGCCCTCTTCGACCTCGACAACCCCGCCGAGCTCCTGTTGCGCGGCGACGAATGGATCTTCGGCCCGGAAGCCCCCTACGAGACCCACGGCGACGTGAACAACGTCACCTTCCCCTGCGGCTACACGATCGCCCCGGACGGGGATACGCTGAACCTGTACTACGGAGCTGCGGATACCTGCATCGCCATGGCTACCGGGAGCATTCGCGAGATTCTGGGGTGGTTGGATTCGCACGGGAGGGGGTAGGGGAAGTGGAATCCCGCCGGGCAACTTGAATAGCATCCTCAAGCAGGCAGGACCGAAACGATGAGCGAATATGTGGTTGTGGTCGAGAAAAGTGAGAGCGGTTTTGGTGCGTACGCTCCGGACCTGCCAGGATGCGTGGCAGCAGCCGAGACCCGAGATGAAACGCTCGCCCTCATCCGCGAGGCGATCGAACTGCACATCGAGAATCTTCGAGAAGCGGGTGAAGAAGTTCCCGCTCCTACCTCCACCGCCGAACGCGTCGTTGTTCATGTTGCCGCATAACCATGAAGAGCCGCAGAAAGCCCAACATCCCGGCGAGATCCTGCTCGAAGCCAGTTGAGCGGCCGGTAGCTGGAGTGCAGGCCTTCGTCGTCGTTGGGAGGGTTTCCGCGCGCGCTTATACTCAGCGTAGACACTCATGCGCACGCTCGAAACGCTGACGATTCGGAACTTCAAGTCGATTCGGGACCAGACCCTGAGTCTGGGACCACTGAACGTCTTCATCGGCGGGAACGGCTCGGGGAAGTCGAACCTGATCGAGGTGTTCCGTTTTCTGCACGAAATCGTCGATCAGGGGCTCGCCAAGTACACGGCGATCAAAGGTGGAGCCGACTCGCTGCTCTACTTTGGGCGAAGGCAATCGCCGGATATGTCTTTTTCGCTTGAGTTTGGGGAAAAGAAAACGTCGCACCGATATGAGATCAAGCTGACGGCCGCCGATGACGACGCGCTTGTGATTACCGAGGAGCGAGTCTTCTACCATGACAAGACCCGATATGTTCGGCCGTTGACCCAGCCTGTGTCGGTGTTCAGCAAAGAATCGCAACTGAAAGAAGACAAATCCTCTCCCCGCGTCTTGGTCGACATGGAAAGCTACCGCGTCCACCACTTCCATGACACGAGCGACGTCGCGGCCATGAAGGGAACGAGCGATGTCGACGACAACCGCTTTCTGCGGCCGCAGGCCGAGAACCTGGCAGCGTTCCTCTACTGGCTGCAGGAGATGCGGCCGGAGCACATGGCCAACATTCAGGACGCCCTTCGCCAGATCGCGCCGTTCTTCGATGAGTTCCGACTCGCGCCGCTGCGCCTGAATCCATCGAAGATCCGCCTGGAGTGGAAAGAGAAGGGGAGCGACATGTACTTCAACGCCTCCTCCCTCTCCGACGGCACGCTCCGATTCATATGCCTGGCCACACTGCTGCTCCAGCCCGACCTGCCGCCGCTGATTCTGCTCGACGAGCCGGAGCTCGGCTTGCACCCGGCGGCCGTGACGCTTCTGGCCAGCCTGCTCTCATCAGCATCCACCCGCACGCAGGTCCTCGTGGCCACGCAGTCGGTGACCCTTGTCAATCAGTTCGAGCCGGAGCAGGTCTGGGCGGTCGATCGTGAGGATCGGCAGAGCGTGTTTCGCCATCTGAGCCGCGCCGACATGAGCGGCTGGCTCGATGATTACGCCCTCGGCGAGTTGTGGGAGAAGAACGTCCTGGGCGCTCGTCCATAGCCGACCATGAGCAAGCGCGCGCTGGTCCTCGTTGAAGGGCAGACCGAGGAGCGGTTCGTCAAAGATGTTCTGGCTCCCGCCTTCTGGCCCCGCAGTCTCTACCTGTCTCCGACCATCCTCGTGACCAAGCGCGTCAAGGACGGCCCGAACTTCAAAGGCGGCGTGACGAGATTCGCTCAATTCGAGAACGATCTGCGGAGGCTGATGAATGCCGGCGGCGCTGTAGTCACGACGATGCTCGACTACTACGGACTGCCAGATGATTTTCCAGGCATGAACACTCGCCCGAACGGCACGCCGCCGGCAACGCGTGGAGCATGTGGAGCAGTCGATCAGCGCATACTTCGGATCGCCCGGCAACTTCGTTCCTTTTCTTGCGCTCCACGAGTACGAAGCATGGCTCTTCGCCTCACCGGACGCACTGCCCGGCGTCATGAATGATCCGGCCAAGCAGGCCGACATCGAAGCGATCCGTGACAGCGTGGACACTCCCGAGGAGATCAACGACGATCCGGATTGGGTACCGTCAAAGCGCATCCAGAAGCTCTTCCCATCTTACCGGAAAGTGTTGCACGGGCCGATGGCAGCGGGACGCATCGGGCTCGAACGGATTCGTGCGGAGTGTCCGCATTTCGATCAGTGGTTGGCTACCCTGGAAGGCGTCGCTGCAGACTTGGGCTAGACCATCGGTGTCGTTTGACCGTAGTGGTCCGACGGGGCGGAGATGGAGGTCCCGAGGTCTCGCAGAAGCCCGTCTCGGAGGTCGTAGACCCAGCCGTGGATCGATAGTTCGTTGCCGTGCGCCCAGGCATCGCGCACGACCGTGGTCTGGCTGACGTTCATCACTTGCTCGATCACGTTCCATTCGCACAGGGCATTCTCGCGCTCGGTCGCCGTTCCCAGCGCGTCGATCTGCTGCTGGTGTTTGCGGCGGACATCACGGACGTGGCACAGCCAGTTGTCGGCGAGGCCGATCTTGTCGCCGCGCAGAACGGCCAGCACTCCCGCGCAACCGTAGTGGCCGCAGACGATGATGTGGCGGACCCGCAGGACTTCCACGGCGAACTGGATGGTGGAGAGACAGTTCAGATCGGTGTGAACGACCACGTTGGCGACGTTGCGATGGACGAACATCTGCCCGGGGAGCAGGCCGACGATCTGGTTGGCCGGCACGCGGCTGTCCGAGCATCCGATCCAGAGGTAGTCGGGAGCCTGTTGGCGGGAAAGGCGGGTGAAGAAGTCCGGATCCTGGCGAGACATCTCCGCCGCCCAGGTGCGATTGTTCGCGAACAGGTGATCGAGAGCAGGCATCCGGATGTTGTATCACGCGCGATGCCGGTCAATATCGCTCGAGTCGTACAATCCGGGAAGTGACTGCCGAAGCACGAACGTCGTTCGATCTCCAGCCCACCCTGCAGGGAAAGCTCATCAGCCTCAGGCCTCTTCGGCCGGAGGACTTTGACGACCTCTATGCCGTCGCTTCCGATCCGCTCATCTGGGAGCAGCATCCGGTCCGAGACCGCTACAAGGAAGACGTCTTCAAGGGCTTCTTCCGCGAGGCGCTGGAATCGGGGGGAGCGCTGATCGTCATCGATCCGCAGTCCGGCCGCGTCATCGGGTCGTCGCGATTCCACGGATATGACGAAACCACGAGCGAGATCGAGATCGGCTGGACGTTCCTGGCCCGGTCCCATTGGGGCGGGAACTACAACGGGGAAATGAAGACGCTCATGCTCCGGCACGCGTTCCAATTCGTGAGGAACGTCATCTTTGTCATCGGCCCCGAAAACCTTCGCTCGCAGAGGGCTGTCGAGAAGATCGGCGCGGTACGAATCGGGTCACGGCCCGACAGCCGAGGCTGGGAGAGCCTTGTTTATCGGATCACCGCGTCGCTTTAAACGGAGGCCAAGTGACCTTCATCAACTGGTCTGATTCCCACGAGATGCTCGGCCTGCTCGTCGAATACATCGTCGACGAGAGGCACGAGGCGAACGACCCGGCGCGAGCGGCCTTTCTGGCGGGCGTGCTGGAGGAGCTGGAGGAACTGACGGCACAGGTCGATGAGATGACTGACGACGAATCCATCGCCGCGCTGCGAATGATTCAGGACTCGGTGAACGATGAGTTTCGCGGCGATACCGTCCTGCAACACATCCAGGACTGTATCGAGGAGCTCGAACGGATCCGGAATCGGGTGATGGCCTGAGGGCAGGCAACGATTCGTGCTGGCGCACGAGCACAGACAAGAGTGTCTGTGCCACATTACTTCACAACTTCCGCAAGTACCAGCGACCGATGTGGCACAGACACTCCTGTCTGTGCTTCCTGGCGTAGCGGATCGGCACAGGAGTGGCAACATCAAGAGCGAGCATGCGAGAGATCGAAATCGGAGACAACGTCGAGGTCACCGGAGACACGCAGGATTACATCCTGAACGATCCGGCACGGATCTATCGCGGCACGGTGATCGGTAAGGACAACGGCCAGTTGCTCCTGCGGTTGGAAGAACCGGTCGCGCTAGGTCCGGGTCAGTTTCGAGAGGCCAGCGTGCACGAGGCGAAAGCACGCATTCTCTCGCCGAAGGCTTAGTCGGAATCGCCGAAGTCGCTGCCCTCCAGCATTCTTGACATCATTCAGGTGATGCTGTACGCTGCCGTCACAAATTCACTGTTGTGTTGTTGGGATGACGCCCACCGGGCGAATGATTCTCATTTCTCGATCCCAAGAGCAGGTGCGCGTGAAACAGACGGCTGCCAGGTATCAACCGCGTGATGTCGGCATCTCAGCGATCACGTCATTCCTGATCGCGGTGAGCCCCAAGTGCCCCCTTTGCTGGTTGGCCCTCATGAGCAGCATGGGAGCCGTATCGGTGATCCGTTCGGAATGGCTGCAGCCGATGGCCATCTCTCTCCTGTTGGCCTCCATCCTGTCGTTGTTCGTTCGCGCCAGGCGGCGCTCCTTCTACGGCCCGTTTCTGCTGGGGGTGCTGGCGGCGACGTCGATCTACCTGTGCAGGTTCCGCTTCGATTACGACGCCGGATTTTACGCGGGCGCCATCGCTCTGTTCGCCAGTTCCCTTTGGAGCTCCCTGCCGCGGCGCAAGACGAGCGACACGTGCGCGGCATGTTCACCGGAGAAATCTCTCGAGGCAGGCGAAATCGAGTCAACCCTTCAACCGAAGAGGAGGCCAGTATGGCTAGCTTGATCGTTCGAAAGAACGTGGACAACCTGGACGCCGCGGAGTTGGCTGCTCTGCGCACCGGCTACACGAAGGCGCAGGCCATCATGGACAACCGCGGCTACAACCATTTCGCGGGACTTCATGGCATCCCCAACTGGTATTGCTGGCATCACGACCACACCACGGGCTCGACCGTGAACGCCAATCTGTTCCTGCCCTGGCACCGCGCCTACCTCCTTTCTTTTGAAAGAGCGATCCGGGATCAGAGTCCGGCCACGCCCAAGGTCGGCTTGCCCTGGTGGGACTGGAGCTCGGCAACGTCGCATTCGAACGGTGTACCGAAAGCGTTCTCCGACGCCACCGCGGGAGGCAAGGCCAACCCGCTGCTGCGGGCGCGCATTTTCGCGCCGACAGCAACGCCGCCCATCGACCGACAAACGCGCCGCTTCCCAGGGAATCCGGCTCAACTGCCGACCGCGGCGAAGATCACGAACTTACTGAATCTCGGTACCTTCAACGACTTCTCCAATCAACTCGAGAACATCCACGATTTCATCCACGGCTGGACGGGCGGAAACAACGGAAGCATCGGCGGCGACATGAGCTCCCTGGCGACGGCAGCCTGGGATCCGATCTTCTATTCGCACCATTGCATGATCGACCGGCTCTGGTACGTGTGGCAATCGAAGCACGGCATCAACAACATACCGGCCTCTCTGCTGCCGCTGGTTCTCACGCCGTTCAACATGAAGGTCCAGGATGTGCTCAGCATCAACGCCCTGGGTTATGAGTACGCCGTCTCGTTCGTGACGCTGTAAGAGGTAGCGGTTTCCGATCAATATCGGGAGGATTACGACATGGCAAGCAAAGCAAAAGCAACCTCTGGAAGCACCGGACACAAGACGCCGAAACCGGCCAAGGGTTCCGCTCGGCCCGGGATGTACCGCGCCTCGACGATCTATAAGGCACCGCGAGCGCTCCCCGTCTCGCAGTTGCCGGCCCAGTTCGGCCGTGCTGATCTGGAGTTCATCGGCATCGACCACTCCGGCGCCACGTATGAAGCCCGTGTGTATGTGAACAACCCGAAGGCGAACGCCGATACCCAGACGACGTTGGCGAACGGTTACGCCGGCTCCTATTACATCTTCGGACACGGCGGCTGCTTCGGCGACCTCGGGCATTGTGACATCCCGCAGAAGCAGGATGCCTTCGATCGCCGCCCATCGCACCCGCTCGAACCGCTCCGGAAAGTGGTCATCGCCACCGAGGCAATCAAACAGGCCGCGGCGAAAAGCTCGGAGATCCACATTACGGTGGTTCCGTTGATCATGAGCTGGACGGAGAAGACTGACCTGAAGGACGTGATGCGGTTCGATCACATCAACCTGGTCACGTACGACTGAGCCGCGCTCGGATGCGTCGACCTTCCGGCGGTGAAGGCCTCATTCATCCGCAGGTGACGCAGATGAAGGCTGGGCGCGACGTGACTCCTTATGCCGCCCGTCTGCTTCGCTCCGACGCCATCGCGGCGTTACGATGGATCGAGCAGTTTCGGACAACCTCATGCGCATCGATGAGCTTCCGATGGCGGACGCCGGGCGCGAGAAAGACGCTGGCGAGCTCTTTCCGCTCGCGATGCCGCCCGAGGAGTATGCGGCGCGGCACGGGCACGAATGGCTCTGTTTCTCGTTCGACGACTACCGCTACTCCGACGCGGCACTCGATCGCTGGGTGCAGCGGCTCGGTGACATTCTCTTTCAGCGCGACGGCGCACCTGAGCTCGAGGACCTCCGGAAGCGCTATCTAACACAGGAGGAGCAGAGGACGATCGAGGAGCGGAGGCGGGAGATGGCCGAGGACTTCTGAGTGCGGTCCGAGGGGTCCCGCGGTTTCGGGGTCTCGCGGCGAAACACCACGAAACCGCGCCATGATCTTCCATCGGTGCTCGCGAGCGAACGCAAGCAGGGAATGCTCGTGATGACCGTTCGTTTCCGGCGGCGCCATGCGGTTGTGTGATGAATCGCAACCATTTCACACCGGCCGGCCACCGCGGGCAAGCGTTTGTTCGCGCTACTTCGTGGGCTTCTTGGACGGACTCGATCGTCCGGGCCAACCTACCGGCGCTTCGCCGGGGATGAAATTCGACTGCCCGGTCCTTCCTTGCCTCTTCTGACGCTGCTGTGTACTGGCCGAGGGGAGTGGAGCGTGGGGGAGCGATTGGCCGTGAGGATGGTCATGTTCGCGGGAGCCATCCTGGTTTACGTCGTTTTCCTTGTTTTCTTTGCTCATGACGAGCTGAACCTGCGAAGAGCATGCCTCGGAACGGCCATATCGGCGGAAGAACTGCATAGAAACTGGATGAATGGAGGCTTTCTTGAGCAGACAGGCCGTTCGAACGACAGCAGGAAAAATACTTCGCAGCGACGATTTGATCGCCGATGAGAAAGAGGTGGCCGCCGGCATCCTCCTGGCGAATCCCCATTACGGCAACCCTCACGTGGTCCGCTGCGACTGGTGCCGTGAGACCCGAACGCTTTTCCGCGACGAGAGCGAGGGCCCGTTCAAGCTCACCTCCCACGGCTGGCTGTGCGAAACGTGCAATGTGAGAGCGGCCAGCCAGGAGATCAAGTTCTGAGAGCACCGCGCAGCATCGACGTCTGTTGTTTTCGTTCCGGACGGCGCTCGCTGAGCCTGGCCAGGTGTTTGGCGAGCGCGTCGAGGCTGTCGAGATTGTGTACGGGAAGGAAGTCGTCGATGAAGGGGAGTGCGGCCTGGATGCCGCGCGTGAGCGGCTCGTAGTCAGGCGCGCCGAGGAGCGGGTTGAGCCAGATGAGACGGCGGCTGTTCCGCTGCAGCCGGGCGATCTCTTCGCGGAGCATGGAGATGTCCCCGCGGTCCCAGCCGTCGCTGATGACCAGTGTCAGCGCGCCGTGGCCGAGGACGCGGCGGCCCCAGTCGAAGTTGAACGAGTGCAGCGCCTCGCCGATGCGCGTTCCGCCCGACCAGTCGGGCACCGCTCTGGCGACATCGGTCAGGGCGTGGTCGAGGTTGCGCTGCTCGAGCTGTCGCGTGATGCGCGTGAGACGGGTGCTGAAGACGAATGCTTCGACCTTCTGTCCGAACGTCTGCGCCAGGCCGTAGGTGAAGAGCAGCAAAAGCCGCGTGTAACGCTCCATCGAGCCGCTGACATCGGCGATGATGACCAGAGGACGCGGCTTGACCTTCGGCTCGCGCTGGGCCCAGTCGAGCACCTCGCCCCCGTATCGCAGATTGCGGCGCACGGTGCGTCGCAGATCGACGAGCGCGCCCCGTCCCGGCCGCAGACGGCGCGTCCGCCGCTCGTTCACGCGCCAGACGATCTGCTCCATCATTGAACGCACCGCCGTGAGCTCGGCTGGGGTCATGTCGCCGAAGTCTTTGTGCCGGAGGATCTCGTCGTCGCTATAGGTCATCCGCGCCTCGATCGAGGGCGGCTTGTCTGATTCGCCTTCCTTTGTCTCCGTGGATGGATGGCCGGGCAGCGGCGGCGCGAACATTTGTGGCCGGGCCGGGACCTCGCCGATCACACGCGCCGAGGGACGTGCCAGCGGATCGCGTCGCTGCCAGAAGAGATCGAAGGCGATGTCGAACCGCGCCAGATCGTCGCGCCGGTGTACGAGCAGGCTGCGCGCCGCGTGATAGAAGTCCGAGCGGCGGCCGATGTCGATCAGACCGAACGCGCTGACGAGATCGATCATGCGCCCGGGATTGACATCGATCCCCACTCCGCGGAGGACTCGTCCGAAGAGGAGAAGGTTATGAAGCAGGGCGCCGTTCATGGGTGCTTACGTTTTCATCGCCGCCTTCACTCTCGCCGGCGTCATCGGCAAGCGGAACATCCGCACGCCGGTGGCGTCGAATACGGCGTTGGCGATGACGGCACCCATGGGCACGATGGCCGGCTCGCCGCCTCCCTGCGGCGGCAGGTCGTCGTTAGGGATGAGCAGCGTCTCGATGCGCGGGACCGCCGCGAAACGCGGCAGCTCGTAGGTGTCGAAGTTCTTGTCGGCGATGGCGCCGCCTTTAAAGTTCAGCTCCTCGCTCAGCACGTAGCCGAGTCCCATGTTGATGCAGCCTTCCATCTGCATCTTGGCCCCCTCGGGGTTGATGACGACGCCCATGTCCTGCGCGGCGACCACGCGTTTGACCGTGATGACGCCGGTGGCGCGGTCGACGGCCACCTCGGCGGCCAGCGCACAGTACGCTCCCGCGTCGGTGCAGGCCGCGATGGCGCGACCCTGTCCTGACGGTCCCGCTCCAGCCTTCCAACCGAAGGCATCGGCGGCCGCCTTCAACGCGCGGCGCAAACGTGCATCCGACGTGTTCTTCAGGCGGAACTCCAGCGGATCGATCTTCGCCGCGGCGGCCATGATGTCGATCTGGGACTCGCGTCCGAAGACGTTCGTCCCCGCGCCTGGAGCGCGCCAGGGGCCGGTGCCGAACGGATGCACCTTCGGTCCGCCGCGGCCGATGTACGTCTTCAAGCTGACGTTCGGCGTGTCGTAGAACATCTCGGCCGAACGGTCACCCGCGGCCCAGACGTGGTAATCCCAGGTCGTGATCTTTCCCTGGTCGTCGACGGCCGAGGCGATCTTCACCACCGCCGCGGGACCGAACGTATCGAAGAAGAACTCCTCGCCGCGCGTCCAGGCCACCATCACCGGCTTGCCGGCGATCTGCGCCAACTGCGCTGCCTCGACGGCCTGATTGGCGGAGCTCTTCCCACCGAATCCGCCGCCGACAAACGGCGTGATCACGCGAACGTTCTTCTCGTCCATACCCAGCGTCTTGGCGATGACCGCCCGGGCGCCGAAGGGGCTCTGCGTACCCGCCCACACTGTCATCTTTCCGTCTTTGAGCTCCGCGATCGCGGTGTGCGGTTCCATCGGCGCGTGCGCGAGATAGCCCGTGCGGAAGGTTGAATGGATCACGTTCGCTGTGACACTGGTGACGTCGCCGTGCGATGCGCGGACCTCCGGTGCACCACCGTTCGCCAGGAAGTAATCGCCGACCGATTCGGTGTCGAACGCGGCTGCCGGCTGGTCCCAATCGGCCTTGATGAGGGCGAGCGCATGACCGGCCGCTTGCGGGTCAGTGTGCAGGACGGCGATGAGATCGTCCTTCTCCACCACCGTGGCGCCGGACATACTCTTTGCCTTGGAGGTATCGAGAGACTTCCGCGTCGCGCCGTGCGAGGGCGGGCGCAGGATGCGCGCGTAGAGCATTCCCGGCCGGCGCACGTCGCCGGCGTATTTCGCACGGCCGGTCACCTTGTCGTGTCCGTCCATGCGTTTGGTCGGCCGCCCGATCACCTTGAATTCTTTGAGCGAACGGAGGGCCGCCTTCTCATCGACGAGCCGGGCGATCTGCTTTCCCTTCGCCAGCTCGCCGTAGGTCACCTTGCGCGCGCTGTTGCCGGCGACGGAGACGACGCCGTTCTCGACGACGAGTTTGTCGCGCCCCACCTCGAGCTTCTTCGCCGCGAGGTTCATCAGTACCGTGCGCGCCTCGGCCGCGGCAGCGCGCACGGCCGGACCGAACATCCGCGTCGATTGCGATCCCCACGTCCCCTGATCCCACGGACATTGGTCCGTGTCGCCCATGACCATCGACACCGAGTCGAGCGAGACGCCGAGCTCCTCGGCTGCCATCTGCGCCAGCGAGGTATGGATACCCTGGCCCATCTCGATCTTTCCGGAGAAGAGCGTCACGCCCCCGTTCTCGTCGATGCGCAGGTAGGCGTTCAGATCCTCCGGGTAGGCGCGCCGCTGCGCGAACAGCCTGCCCGGTTTTGTCGTGATCAGTACGACGATCCCACCGCCGAGGAGCTTGCAGAACGAGCGGCGCGAGAATCCGTTCCCCTGGCGTGCCGGAGTATCCATGGCCTCGGGCACAGCAAAGAGCGCCGCGCGATGAAGATCGTCTGTCTCAACGTCCACATTGCGTCGTCTCATCGCGCACCTCCCTTCGCGGCCGCGTCCTGGATTGCGGCGATGATCCGCTGATGGGCGCCGCAGCGGCAAAGGTTGCCGTCCATCTCCTGCACGATGGCGTCGCGCGAAGGGTGTGGCTGTTTCTGCAGAAACGCCCAGGCGTTCATCAGCATCCCCGACGTGCAGTAGCCGCACTGGAATCCGCCGTGTTCCATGAATGCCCGCTGCAGCGGATGAAGATGGCCGTCATGTTCGAGGCCTTCCACGGTGACAACGTTCTTTCCCTGCACGGCTTTGAGCGGCGTCTGGCACGAGCGGACGGCCACGTCGTCGACAGCGACCGTACAGGCGCCGCAGAACCCTTCGCCGCAACCGAACTTCGGGCCGGTGAGATCGAGATCGCCGCGCAATACCCAGAGCAGCGTCCGGTCATCTTCCGTGTCGAGAGCAACGGGTTTCCCGTTGAGCCGGAATCGTATGTTTTGTTTCAAGGAGGGCCTCCTTCACAGCCGAGGATCATGCCGGAAATCATATTGCACCGAGGTGACGAATGTGCATCTTCACACCCCCGAGCGGACGCGGCCGACGATCGTCGACGTCATCTCTCCCTGCACCTTCTCCACATCCTCGCGATACTTGAGGATGACTCCGAGAGTGGCGTCGACGACCGCCTCGTCGAGCGCGTCGCGATCGAGGGCGACGAGGGCGGCGGTCCACTCCAGCGTCTCGGCGATGCCAGGCACTTTGTAGAGCTCGGCCTGACGCAGCTCCTGCACGAACGCCGTCACCTGCCGGGCGAGCTGAGCCGGCGCTTCGGGCACTTTCGCGAGGACGATCTGCAGCTCATCGGCGAATGACGGATAGTCGATCCACGAATAGAGGCAGCGGCGTTTCAGGGCGTCGTGTACTTCGCGCGTGCGGTTCGACGTCACGATGACGACCGGCGGCCGCTCCGCCTTGATGGTCCCGATCTCCGGAATCGTGATCTGAAAATCGGAGAGGATCTCGAGCAGGAAGGCCTCGAACTCTTCATCGCTGCGGTCGATCTCGTCGATCAGCAGCACCGGCGGTTTCGTGAGCGAGGCGTCGATGGCCCGCAGCAGCGGGCGTTGCAGGAGGAAGTCCGGTCCGAAGAGCTCGCTCTCGACGGCACGCTGCCCCTGCGATTCGAGGAGGCGGATATGCATCATCTGCCGCGTGTAGTTCCACTCGTACACGGCGTGATGGACGTCGAGCCCCTCGTAGCATTGCAAGCGAACCAGCTCCGTCTCCAGGAGGGCAGCCAGCACTTTCGCAACCTCGGTTTTCCCGACGCCCGCCTCGCCTTCCAGAAACAGCGGCTTGCCGAGCTTCAGCGCCAGGAAGATGGTCGTGGCCAGTCCGCGGCTGGCGAAGTAGCGTTGTGCGCGAAGACCTTCCTGCAGTTCATCAATCGAATTCACGGGCGAATTCACGGATCAATGCTCCTCGATCTTCTGCCGAACGCACTGGAAGAAAGCGGTGGTCAGCTTCTGCGTAACCGTCCCCATCAGACGCGCGGCCAGGCTGGCGATGGCGCCGACGACCGTGACGTCGGACGACCAGTTCAGCACCGTGGCGCCGTCAGCGCCGTCGCTCAGCACCATCTCGCTCATAGCGTCGACCATGCTGCCAGGCGCCTTCCCGCTCACCTTCATCCGGGCGCGGTTCGGCGGATCAAGATCCATCCAGACCGCGTCCGCCTTGAACGTCACCTTCACGGCCCCGAAGCCGATCGAGGCGACGACGCGGAAGCGCTCGTTCGGCGTGACCACCTCGAACGACTCGATTCCCGGGGCGCACTGAGTCAGCTCCTCCGGGTTCGTCAGGAACTTCCAGACTTTCTCGCGCGGGGCGTTGATCGATACGGTCCCTTTGAAATTCATCACTGCCTCCGATACGCCTTGATGCCCGATTGCAGTACCTGAAGCGGCAGGCGTACGCAGCCGAGGCGCGCCGGCCGGATCTCCGCGTCGAGGGCATCGAGCAGTTGCCGCTCCGGAAATTGCTCGATGCTTTCCAGGGTCAGGCCCTGGATCATCCCGGTGAGCAGCGACGCCGAGGCCTTCGCGATCATGCAGAGGTCTCCCTGAAATACGGCGGCGCGGATCGTATCGTGCTCACCGAGGGCCAGCTCGATGCGAACGCGATCGCCACAGAACGGATTGTCACCCTCGTGGCGGATGTCGGGCGCCTCCAGCGAGCCGTAGTTGCGAGGATGGCGAAAGTGCTCCTGAATGACGTCGCCATAGGGATTCATCGCAGAAGCCCGCCGTGACCGAGTGCCGACAGCTCGTCATCGCGCACGTTGCCGCGGGCCAGCAGCTTCGGAAGGATGAGATCGAATGCCGTGATTCGGGGGCCGAGGCCGCAGGCCGGAAGTCCCACGATCGTCATCTCGCCGCGTGTCGCGATCCAGAAAAGCGTGCCGGGGTGGACCGG
This sequence comes from Thermoanaerobaculia bacterium, assembly GCA_035482045.1. Lineage (GTDB taxonomy): Bacteria > Acidobacteriota > Thermoanaerobaculia > Gp7-AA8 > Gp7-AA8 > JADGNZ01. The sequence continues at coordinate 15,663 of DATHRD010000009.1, read as the reverse complement.
CACTCCGACGCGCCGCATCGTCGCGCCGATGCGCTCGAGCGCTACGAACGTCGGGTCGAGAGGATCGAGGGCGTTCGAGCCGGAGACGATGTGCAGGGATGGGCCAGGCGGCGCGGCCGGCAGGTCGAAGGGCAGGTCACGGACTTCGGAAATCCCGCTCCCGAAACGACGGAGCTTCTCCCTTAGCGGCACGACGATCCGATCGTCGCGTCGCCAGACGATGACGTCGCGCGGCGGGAACGGCAGCAGCCGGATGATGTCGCCGGCAATCCGCTCCGCTCGTTCGATCGACCGCCGGTCGATGGCCAGCGGCGTGATCTGGGCCTCGAGAACGACCTGTCCCGCCGACACCACTTCGCCGTTGCACAACGTGAACACAGCCATGCCGGCGATGCTGTTGAGGTGCTGCAGAGCAGCGATGTCGATCTCGAGCAGACCGTCGTGCATTGCCTTGAGCACGTGACGATGACCCGAAGGTGCGCTTTGCAATCCCGCCGTGGCCAGGGCACTGGCCAGCCGCTGGCCGGCCTCGCGCTGGCCCACGTCTTCGGGAGCGAGCTCGATCAGATGGAGCTCGTCCCACACGGCGTCGAAGAGGTTCGGCAGATCCTCGACGCGAACAGCGTGCCCTTTATGAAAGAGTCCTCGAATGTCGTGACAGAGGACTCGACCGACGAGGTCGTGTTCCTTTGCATCGCGCCTGGCTGCGATCGCTCTCATGATCGTTTACTCAGCAAGCCGCCGTTCCGGCCGTGCATCACAGCGACGACCTCCGAGACGATGCTCAGCGCGATCTCCGCGGCGGTGTCGCCCCCGAGGTCGAGCCCGATGGGGACGTGGATGCGCGCCAGCTGTTCTTCGACGGCGCCGTCGTCGCGCAGCATCTGCAGAATCGTCGCGCCACGTCTCCGGCTGCCCAGCAGACCGATGTAGGGCACGTCGCTGGCCAGCGCCTTCTTCAGCACCGGTAGGTCGATCTTGTAATCGTGCGCGACGAGGACCACCGGGGTGGCCGGCCCGAACTGCATCGTTTCAGCGATCTCCGAGACGATGCCGATCCGGATCTCGCCGGCATCCGGGAAGCGCAGGCGGGTAGCGAAGCGCGGACGGCCGTCGACGATGGTCGTCTGAAAGCCGAGGATCTTCGTGAACGCCACGAGCGGGATGGCCACCGCGCTCGCGCCGAAGATCAGCAATCTGGCTGGAGGGCGAAGGACCTCGATGTAGATGTCGGCGCCGTCGTGCGCGATCGTGCGCGAGCCGGAGGCCGATCGCAGCAACGGCGGCACGTCGCGGGACAGCATCTCCGCAATCCCGGCCGGTGCGTTGCCCAGCGCGGTACCGTCGGCGTGGATCAACATCCGCGAGCCGGTCTGTTCGCCGGAGATCACGGTTGCCAGAGCGACGGCCCGGCCGGCATCCCACTCGCGGCGCGCGGCTTCGTAGCTACGCATCACGTCGTCCGTGACCGGCTCGAGGAAGACGTCGACAGCGCCGCCGCACGTCAGTCCGATCTCCCACGCTTCCTCGTCGCCGAGCTGCAGGTTGAGAAGCTCCGCCGACGACGTGCCGGAGTGCTCGAGGACGCGTGCGTCGACGCAACCCCCGATCGTCACCGAGCCGAAGATGTCGCCGGCTTCCCCGACGAACATCTTCGTCCCCTCTTTGCGAGGCGTAGTACCGACGGTGCGCACGAGGGTGGCCATCGTGGCGCGCCCCTGGGCATGCCGCAGGCGATCGATCAGGTCGAACGTCTCATGCGACATGGGCGTAGCGATGAGGGTCCTGCTCGAACGTTCGCTGGCAGTGCGCGCAGCAGAAATAGAATCGCCGCCCATCGTGCTCCGACGAATGGCGCGCCTCCTCGATGGAGACCGTCATGCCGCAGATCGGGTCGATCGCCTCAGCGTCTGCTTGCGGCTCGGATGGAACCGGCGGATCGTACGCCTTTGCCGCGCGGCGCTGCTGGACGATCTCCGCCAGGATGCTCAGCGCGATCTCTTCCGCGGTCTTTGCGCCGATGTCGAGTCCCGCCGGCGCCTTCACGCGATCGACGTCGACCCCGCGCTGGCGCAGAATCTCGAGCATCGTGCCCGCGCGTTTGCGGCTGGCCACGAGCGCGATGTACGAGGCGTCAGTCTTCACGGCCTGCTCGATTGCTTCTTCGTCATACCGTCCGTGTGTGGCGATGACGATGGATGTTTCTCCCTCGGGAAGGGAGGGCAGCCGCGCCTCCTCCACGGCCGTCACCTGAAACTGCATCACCGCGGCCAGGCGGGTCAGCGCCCGCGCCACCGGCTCGGAGCCGACGACGACGATCCGCGGTCGCGGCAGTTGCGGATCGATGAAGATGTCGAGCGCGCCGCCGCTGTAACACTGCATCGGAACCTCCGTCGCTCCCTCGCGCCGCGGCCCGGGCGTCGTGGAGCTGAGACTCAGAAAACGCGGCGTCCCTTCCCGCAGCGCTTCGAGCGCATTCCTGACGACGATGTCGTGCGCGCAGCTTCCGCCGATCCATCCGGTGAGCGTGCCGTCGGGAGCGATGATGGCCTTGTCGCCAGCCTTGGCCGAGGTGGGACGCTCGGCGCGAACGACCGTGGCCACGACATACGGCGTCGTCTCGAGGTCTTCCATGGTGTCGATGTCCATCGTCACGCCGCGATCGTCGACCGGCAGCGTCATCACCTCGTGCCCGCCAAAGATGGCGCGACAGCCGATGTCGCCGCGGATGTTCATCATCTCACCGAACAGAGACCGGCTGACGATCACCGGATTGCCGCGGGCGTCGTCGTAGGTCGGGACGAGGACCTTCGGCCGGACGCGGCGGTATTCGTCGGCGAGCCTGTCGAGCGTACGCGGCATGACGAACGGCTGGTCGGCCAGCACGATCATCGCTGCCTCTGCACTCTCCGGCAGAGCCCGTAGCCCGGCCTGGATCGATGTGCTCATCCCCTGGGCATAGTCAGGGTTCATGACGACGCGCGCGCCATCGAACGAGATCCGCTCCCGAATCTCCTCCGCGTGCGCGCCGAGAACGACGACGACGTCATCGATCTTTGAAGCCCGGAGATTGTCGAGGACGCGATCGAGCAACGCCTTCCCGCCAACAGGCATGAGTTGCTTGCACCGGCCGAATCGTGTGGCCTGGCCCGCCGCAAGGACGATGGCGGAGATCATAGGAACACGGAGCGCCGGCATGCCGGCGCTCCGCTGCGCGAGCTCACTCGGCGACCCCTTTCTCCATCAGGATCTTCCAGACCTTGGGCGGCGTGATCGGGATATCGATATGGCGGACGCCGAGATGCCACATGGCGTCGACGACCGCATTCGCGATCGCGGCGGGCGCGCCGACCGTAGCCGACTCGCCGACTCCTTTCGCTCCGAGGGGGTGGTGCGGGGACGGCGTGCAGGTCTTGTCGGTCTCCCACGCCGGCGTCTCCATCGACGTCGGCACGAGGTAATCCATCAGGCTGCCGCCCTGGATGTTGCCGTCGGCGTCGTAGTTGATCTCTTCGTACATCGCCGGTGCCAGGCCCATCGTCAGGCCGCCGTGGATCTGACCATCGACGATCATTGGATTGATGATGTTGCCGCAATCGTCGACGGCGACGAAGCGGCGGATCTTGACCTGCCCGGTGCCTTTGTCGATGTCGACGACACAGATGTAACTCCCGAACGGGAAGGTGAGGTTTGGCGGATCGTAGTAATTCACCGCTTCCAGTCCCGCCTCCATCCCCTGGGGATGATTCGTGTACGCGGCAAAGGCGATCTCCTGAATGGTCTTCGACTTCGACGGCGAGCCTTTTACGGAGAACTTCCCAACCTCCCACTCGAGATCCTCTTCGCTCACCTCGAGCAGATATGCGGCAATCTTCCGCGCCTTGTCGCGCACCTTGCGCGCGGCCATGGCACCGGCGGCGCCTGCCACAGGCGTGCTGCGGCTTGCATACGTCCCGAGGCCATACGGCGCCGTGTCGGTATCGCCTTCCTCCACCGCCACGTGCGCCGCGGGGATGCCGAGCTCCTCGGCGATGATCTGCGCGTAGGTCGTCTCGTGCCCCTGTCCCTGTGACTTCGTGCCGAACCGCGCGATGGCCTTCCCGGTCGGATGGATGCGCAGCTCGCAACTGTCGAACATCTTGATGCCCAGGATGTCGTAATGCTTCGACGGTCCGGCGCCCACGATCTCGGTGAAGCTGGAGATGCCGATGCCCATCAACTCGCCGCGGGCACGCTTCTCCGCCTGCTCCTTCCGCAGCTCGTCATAGCCGATGCGCTTCTTCGCCAGGTCGAGCGCGCCCGCGTAGTTGCCGCTGTCGTACTCGAAACCGAACGGCGACTTGTATGGGAACGCCTCCGGCTTGATGAAGTTCTTCTTTCGCAGATCCGCCGGATCCATCTTCAACTCGTGGGCGAAGATGTCGACCATCCGCTCGATGGCGTGCACGGCCTCGGTGACACGGAACGAGCAGCGATAAGCGATCCCGCCCGGCGGCTTGTTCGTGTACGCGGCGTCGACTTCGATGAAGGCACTCTTGAAGTCGTACGAGCCCGTTGCAATGTGGAAGAGGCCGGCCGGGAACTTCGACGGATTCGCGGCCGCGTCGGTGTAGCCGTGATCGGCCACCGTCTTGAAGCGCAGCGCCTGCAGCGTGCCGTCCTTCTTCCCGGCCAGCTCCGCGGTGATGTGGTAATCGCGTGCGAACGACGCGGCGGACAAATTCTCCATCCGGTCTTCGATCCATTTCACCGGCGCTCCGGTCAGAACCGAGGCAGCGACAGCGATGACGTATCCCGGGTACACCGGCACCTTGCCGCCGAACCCGCCGCCGATGTCGGGCGAGATGATGCGGATCTTCTCCTCGGACAGTCCGACGTGTCCGGCCACGAGAGCGAACACCGTGCGGATCGCGTGCGGGGCCTGCGTGGTCATCCAGACCGTGAGCTTGCCGTCGGTCTTGTCGAAATGCGCGACGCAACCGCACGTCTCGATCGAGGCCACGTTGATGCGCGGCAGGTAGATGTCCTGCTTGACCGTAACCTCCGCCTCTTTGAAACACTTCTCGGTCCCGGCCTTATCGCCCGCCTCCCAATGCCAGATGTGATTGTCCGTGCGGCCCGGTTTGTCGTCGCGCAGAACCGGGGCACCCGGCTCGAGCGCCTTGAACGGATCGACCACGACCGGGAGCGGCTCGTACTCGACATCGACGGCCTGCACGCCGTCGGCGGCCACGTAACGGCTGGTGGCCAGAACGGCAGCGACCTCCTGCCCCTGGTGCATCACTTTCTCCACCGGCAGGACCATCTGTGTGTCCGACATCAGCGTCGGCATCCAGTGCAGGTTGTACTGCTTGAGCAGCTCGCCGGTGACCACGGCCAGCACGCCGGGGATGGCCATCGCCTTCGATGTATCGATGCTCTTGATCTTCGCGTGCGCGTAGGGGCTGCGCACGATGTCGAGGTAGAGCATGCCGGGCAGTTTGACGTCGTCGACGTACTTGCCCTGCCCGCGTATGAAACGGGCGTCTTCCTTCCGCTTCATCGAGTGGCCCATGCCGCCGACTTCAGGAGAGGTGCGTGGTAACATGGTCATGCTCCTGTTCGTGCCGCGCTACTGCGCCGGCTTCTGCGAGGCGTGTTGAATCGACTTCACGATGTTCACGTAGCCGGTGCAGCGACAGAGGTTGCCGGAGATCGCCCAACGGATGTCGGCTTCGCTCGGAGAGGGGTTGTTCTTCAGGAGCGAGTATCCGGTCATCATCATGCCGGGTGTGCAGAAGCCGCACTGGAGGCCGTGCTCCTCATGGAAGCCGTCCTGGATGCGATCGAGCTTTCCGTCCTTCTCCAGGCCTTCGACCGTCATCACGTCGCGTCCATTGGCCATGACGGCGAACACGGTGCACGACTTGACCGGCCTGCCGTCCAGCAGCACCGTGCAGGCGCCGCAACTGGTCGTGTCGCAGCCGATGTGAGTGCCGGTCATGTTCAGCACTTCGCGGATGAAGTGCACGAGGAGCAGGCGCGGCTCGACGTCGGCCTCGCGCGGGGTACCGTTGACGTTCACGCTGATCTTCATCAGTGACCTCCCCTGGCACGGCTGATTGCCTGCCGCAGCGCGCGCGTGGTGAGCACGCGGACGAGCGAGCGCTTGTAGTCGGCCGAGCCGCGGAGATCGTCCGAGGGCTCGGAATCCTCGGCGGCAAGACGTGCCGCTTCCTTGATGTTGGCGTCATTCGCCGGCTTGCCCACGAGCGCCTGCTCAGCGCGCGTGGCCTTGATCGGCATCGGACCGACGTTCGTCAGGCCGATGCCCGCGCCGCGGACGGTGTCGCCATCGAGCGTCACCTGCGCGGCCACACCGGCGGTGGCAAAGTCTCCGACTTTGCGCTCCACCTTCAGGTAGGCGCCGCCGCTTCCCGCGGCCGGCGTGGGAATGCGGATCTCGGTCAGAATCTCATCCGCATTCAGCGCGGTCGTGAAGAGGCCGGTGAAGAAGTCGGTGAGCGCGATCGTGCGCTGGCCGCCCGGACCCGTGGCCACGACCTCGGCGCCGAGGGCCAGCATCGTGGCGGGATGATCATTTGCGGGATCGGCGTGCGCCAGATTGCCGCCGACCGTGGCCATGTTGCGCACGATCGGATCGGCGATCACGCCCGCCGTGTCGGAGAGAATCGGGTACTTATCGCGGATCAACTGCGAGCCATCGACGTCCGACTCGCGCGTGAGCGCGCCGATCGTCAGATAGCCGCCGGACTCGCGGATGTACGACAGATCGCCGATGCCATTGATGTCGATGAGGTGCTTCGGCGCTGCCATCCGCAGCTTCATCAGCGGGATGAGGCTCTGCCCTCCCGCCAGGATCTTCGCATCTTCTCCATGCTGCTGAAGAAGCGCGATTGCCTCGGCGAGAGTCGACGGTGAGGAATACTCGAACGACGCCGGAATCATGACCTGTCCCTCCATGCCGCGAGCGTGTTGGAAAAGGGGAAGGCGAAAAGAACGAGGGTGAAACGTGCGCGTTATGACCCCACGCTCGCCGAATGTCAAGATGGACGGGGTCAACGTTCCGTCGCGCTTCGCGGTTACCTACGGTTGGCCTTCGTTTTGTCTTCGGTTAGCCTGCCTTTCTCACAACGTGATTGAGCCTCCCGGCCCGCCGCCGCAAGCCAGGGACCGATGTGGCACAGACGGCACAACACTCTTGTCTGTGCTCCGGCCGAAGCCGCGTGCCGTGAGCGCTTGCAGTCTCTCAAGTCGGGCGAGACCCCGCACAGACAAGAGTGTCTGTGCCACATCGGTCCTGCTCACCGGCACCACTCCGCACTTTCGGCAGACAGGATGCGGGCAATTGCACTCGTCGGTTGTTAGAGTCGGGGGTCGGAGCCGGCAGATTGGTTGAGGGGTCTCCGACTCCCGACCCCCGACTCCCGACTCCCGACTCCCGCTTACCTCGGTACATACGTCGCCGACCGAGAGGTGACGATGCTCTTCCCGAGCGCGGTGGCCTGATCGTCCTGGTCGTTGCGCGACGCGTACAGACGATCGCCCAGGACGGCGAACTTCCACTGCTCCTTCCGGACATTGCCCGCCTTGAGGAAGAGAATCGAGGCGGAGTAGTTCGAATCGCGCTCCGCCGCGACCGGGAGGCCGTTGGCGTCGATCCAGACGCGAAGCTCGACCGTCGGCTCGTTCACGAACCTGCCGCGTGCCGTGGCAAGCGTCGGCTTGACCTTGATCCGCAGCAGCGTGGCCGTCTTGCCATCACGGACGGCGGGCTTCTGTTCGAGCAGCGTCGCGCCGTTGAGATCGTCGAGAAGCATCGCAGCGGAATCCAGCGCGTCGATCACGTCGAAGACCGTCAGGGCCACCATCGCGCTGCGCGTGGGCGTGAGGCTGTCCGGGTCCCGTTTCTTCTTGTCAGCCTCCGCTTCCGCTGCTGCGAGCGAGTTGGCTGATACGTGAATCGTCAATCCGCCGGGCCCGTCTTCGACATCGAACGAGGTCGAGCCATTCCGCGCACCCGACACGCCCTGCGTATCGCCGATGACCTGCACCGTCGCCGAAAACGAAGACTTCGCTGGATATCGCCGCAGAACCTCGCGAAGATCGGAGAGCGGGTCGCCGAACGCGGAGGACGCGGCGAGGGAGACCGCGAGCGATAGCAGGAACATCCGCGGTGCGGTGATGGCGCTGGTCATGTGAGCCAATAGTAAAGGCAAGAACCTGTCATCCTGAGGCGGCGGCGCCCCGGAGGGGCAAAGCGCGCCGAAGGCCCCCCCCGGGGGGGTCCTTCGGCGTCCTCCGCCGCGACGTCTGATTTGAGCGAAAATCCAACATTTGAGGCGCGGCTGCGGCGGCCTATAAGGATGACAGTAATAACAGGCCGCCCGTCTCTTTCCGAAGAGTAACGATTCTGCCCTGACTTCGAATCATCACGCGGTGTAGGCTGCTCAACTCCATGAAATCAGCCATCCTCCTCCTCTGCGCCGCCCTCTCAGCGCATGCGCAGTTCACCACGCCGCTGGCGACCGGCGTGCGCCTCGATCCTGCCGGCGCGTCCGTCGACCTCGGAAGCATGCCGTTGGGGATGGCGCTCGCGCCGGGTGGCGCGAGGCTGGCCGTCGTGTTGAGCGGATGGCGCGAACAGGGTCTGCAGATCGTCGACCTCAAGACGCGCTCCGTCACGCAGACGATCACGCAGGACGCCGCGTTCTACGGTGTGGCGTTCGCGCCTGACGGCGCGCACCTCTACGTCTCGGGCGGCAACGATGACTCGATCTACTGCTACACGTGGAAAGACGGCGCGGCCGCGCTGGAGCGAAAGATCGTCCTCGGCAAGCAGAAAGAGGACAAGACCGGCTCGCGCTATCCCGCCGGGCTGGCCGTGTCGAAGAACGGCCGCTACCTCTACGTCGCCGAGAATGTCGGCGACGCGCTCGCCGTCGTCGATCTGTCCACGTCGGACATCGAGAGGCTTCCCACCGATCATTACCCCTACGCGGTCGAGGTGGCCGCGGACGGCAATGTCTACGTTTCGGCATGGGGCGGCGACACGATCTCGATCTTTTACGCGCGCGCCAACGGCACGCTCTTCGCGAAGTCGCGCCTGCAGGTCGGGCGTCATCCCTCGGCGCTGCTGACGAACAAGTCGGGCTCGCGGCTTTTCGTCGCGCTGGCCGGGAGCGATCGCGTGGCAATGATCGACACCCGCTCCCGCCGGATCGTCCGGATGCTGTCCGACGCCGCGCCGGGCGGACCGGCCGAGGGAAGCACGCCGAACGCGCTTGCGCTCGATGAAACGAGACTCTACGTCGCCGAAGGCGACAACAACGCCGTGGCCGTCTTCGACCTGGCCACGGGCAAACTGTCAGGGCGCATCCCCACCGACTGGTACCCGACGGCCGTCATCGGCGCCGGACATGAGCTGCTCGTGTTGAATGGCAAAGGGCACGGCAGTCACGCCAACGTCAACCCCGCCGGCCCGACGCCTGGCCTGGGGATCCAGCGCCCGCTCGGCTACGACCTCGGACAGCTCAACGGGACGCTGCGCATCATCGCGAACGCGTCGGGCAACGCCTCGCTCGCGGACTACTCGCGCCGCGTCAACGCCGCGAACAACTGGAACGTGGCCCGCTCCACGCGCCGCTATCCGCCGTTCAAGCACGTCATTTACATCATCAAGGAGAACCGGACCTACGATCAGCTCTTTGGCGACCTGCCGGAAGGCGACGGCGATCCGAGCCTCGTCTTCTTCGACAGGACTTCGACGCCGAACCACCGCGCGCTGGCCCGTCGCTTCGGCCTCTTCGATCGCTTCTTCACCAACGCCGAGGTCAGCTCTCAGGGTCACATCTGGTCGACCGCCGCGTATGTCACCGACTATGGAGAGAAGACGGTTCCGTCGATGTACGCGAACCGACGCGCCGCCGTCGACGGCGAGGAGATCGACGAGCCCGAGCGCGGCTTCCTCTGGACGCTGGCGAAGAAGGCCGGCCGTTCGTTCCGCGACTACGGCGAGATGGTGAGCGGGCCCGAAGGCTGGCCGAAGACGCAGGCAGACCTCGGCAGCGATATCAGCCCGACGTACTCTCCGTTCAATGTACAGATCCCCGACCAGAAGCGCGCCGACGCCTGGATCGAAGAGCATCGCCACTTCGTCGAAGACGGCAACATGCCCGCGCTCGAAGTGATGCACCTCCCCTCCGACCACACTGCCGGCGGCAATCCGAAGTTCCACTCGCCGCGCGCCTACATGGCCGACAACGACCTGGCCCTCGGCCGCATCGTCGAGGCCCTGACGAAGTCGCCCTACTGGCGCGACACCGTCGTGTTCGTCCTCGAGGACGATTCCCAGGCCGGTCCCGATCACGTCGACTCGCATCGCGGACCGCTCCTCGTCATCTCCGCCTACAACCGCCCCGGAACGATCCACCGCTTCGCCAACACCACCGACGTCGTGGCGGCGATCGAAGATATCCTCGGCCTCGACCGTCTCTCGAAATACGACTACTTCAGCCGCTCGCTCGCGGACATCTTCGCCGCAACGCCCGACCTCACGCCGTACGCGGCGCTCACGCCCGAACAGAGCCTCGAGGAGATGAACCCCGCCAAGACCGCGGCCTCGAGATTGTCCGAGGGCCTAGACTTCAGCGCGCCCGACCGCGTCGACGACGCGCTCTTCAACCAGATCCTCTGGCTGATGATGAAAGGCGACCGGCCCATGCCGGCCGCCCAATCAAGAGCGTCGCTGCACCTGATGCAGATCAGCCGCTGAACGTTGCTTTGACTCAGGCTCCGATCAATGGTCCGGCGCGCCGAAGGGCGCTCGCGGAAAGTCCCTGCGAAGCGTTTCCATGACCGCCTTGACGGTCGCGTTCGACCCCGTGGCCCGGCTCACGTCCGCGAATGAGTAGCGCGGTCCCTTCACGATCTGGAAGTTGATCTGGTAGCAGACGTCCCCTGACGTCTGCGCCTGGCAGGTGAACCAGACCTTCTCGAGACCACCGATCTGGAAGTCGACGTTCTCCTTCGGATCCGCTCCATCGATCCAGGAGAAGGTGTCACCCTTCAGCATCAGACGGCCGGGCCGTTCCCGCCGCATCGGACCCCAGCCGTGAACCATGAGCAGTTCGTTGAAGGCGGTCTCCGCGGGTGCGGCTGCCCTCTTCGCTTCGAGATCCTTCGTGGCCAGGAGGGCGGAGATGACCGAGTCCTGCACGCCATTCTGCTTGAGGTAGAGGAGATCGTTCATCGAGAGCTTGTATGTGTTGCCGGACTGCTTGATCTGTTCCGCGATGAGCGATTCGGAGATCCCCGACTTGACGATCCTGACGATATCCGCGAGGCGCGTGTCATCCGGTGCAACCGGGGCAGGAGGGGCAGCCGTGGGGGCGGCCGCCTGGGAGGCGATCCTCTGCTGGATCGCGGCGATCACCGTTTCCGGCACTCCGCCGCTCCTCAGCGCGGCGATGTCCTCGGCTTTGACCGCCAGCGTATTCGCCGGATCGTTGACAGCCGCGAGCAGCGCATCGGCCGAGGCCCCGGCTGTCTGTTTCGCGAGAATCGCGTTGCTGTCCAACTGCTCCGCGACGGCGGAAACACCGAGCAGAAGCAGCGCGGCGGTGATTAGAAGGCGATGAATCGTGCGGATCATTGAGTCTCCTCCCCTATCCATTCTTCGGGTTCGACCCCGGCCTCGGCGAAGGGTGTTCTCCTCCCTCGACCGCGGCCGGCTGACTGACCAGTTCGGTCAAATATATATTGGATACGAAACGGGCAGCGAGTCCTTACTCGCTCAATCCAGCGGCCGCACGTCGATGATCACCTTCAGGACGTTGCCAAGGATCCGCATGCCGCCGGTCACCCTGATCCCATATCGATAACGGCTGCAGTAGCCGTCCTCGTATCCGCGGCGGAAACCCTGCCGGAAGTAGTAGTTGTAGTCGTCCCGGCCGACGTAACGGCCGTTGTACCCGTAGTCGGCGTCCTGGTAGACGTACGAGCTCTCATAGTCGAACCGCCAATGATCCGCGCGGTCCGCCTGTCCGGCATCGAAGCCCTCGTCATAGCCATAGTTCACCGCGTCCTGGAGGAGCTCCGCGGCGTATCGATTGACCTCGTAGTAGTGTCCCGCGCGCGCATAGCGATAGCTCGGAGCGGTGTAGTAGTACGGATCCTGGTTGTAGTCGTACGTCTGCTGAAGGGCGAGCTGCTGCTGGCGGAGGTGCTGCTGGTACTGGAGCTGAAAGCGGTATTGCGCCGTACGCTTCTGCTTCTGCAGGCTCGTTGCGCGCTGCTGCAGAACGCTCTGCTGTTGCTGAAGGTGCTGGCTGTACTGCGCCGCCTGCTGTCGTTGCTGCGTGATGAGCTCTTGCTGACGATTCGGCGCGAGACGTTGCGGCCGTGTGGCCGGTAACGGGACCACTCTCCCCGGTTGCTGCGGAGGCAGTTGCACGATGGGCTGCGGTTGGGGCTGCGGCTGGGGCTGAAGCTTCTCTCGAAACTTCGGTTGCGGTTGTGGTTGGGTTTGCGGCTGGGGTTGCGGCTGAAGCTTCTCTCGAAACTTCGGTTGCGGCTGTGGTTGGGGTTGGGGCTGCGGTTGCGGCTGCGGCTGCGGCTGAAGCTTCTCTCTAAACTTCGGTTGCGGTTGCGGTTGCGGCTGCGGTTGTGGCTGAAGCTTCTCTCTAAACTTCGGTTGCGGTTGGGGCTGCGGTTGCGGCTGCGGCTGCGGTTGGGGTTGCGGTTGGGGTTGCGGTTGGGGCTGCGGCGTGCGTTTCTTAAACTCCGGCTGAGGTTGTGGCTGCGGTTGCGGTTGCGGTTGCGGCTGGGGCGTGTGCTGTTTGGGCTGCGGTTGCGGTTGTGGCTGCGGTTGTGGTTGTGGCTGTGGTTGCGGCTGGGGCTGTACCGCCCTTCCCCTCCCCGCGTTCGGTGGCGGCGGTGGCGGTTGGTCCTTCGGTGCCTTTTTCTGGTCTTGCTCGGCCTTCTTCTTGTCCTGTTCGTCCTTTTTCTTCTGCTGATCGCTCTGTTGCGCGTCCTGCGCAAACGCCTGTGTGATCGGCGCTACAAGCAACGCTGTGGACAAGCCCAGCGCCAGGGCAATGGTTCTCGGGATGCTTCTCATCGGATACTCCTTCTGATCGATGCTGATCGTTCGTGCGGCTGCAAGGGCGAGAATCCGAATATCCCGACGGAACACGGATTGATGCTCAGCACTGCATGGCGTCCTCGGGCAAGAGGCTCGCAATCGCTCTCCAATGCACGATGCGCGCCGCACTCAGCCGTGGGACCGTCAATCCGCAGATGGCGCAGATGAAACGCAGATAGGACCGTCTTGCGCACCTTTACTCCGACCCCCGACCCCCGACTCCCGACCCCGCGTCAATCCAGATGCCGCAGATGGAACGCAAACCGGACCGTCTCGCACGCCTCTACTCCGACCCCCGACTCCCGACTCCCGACCCCCGCGTCACTCACGGCAGGATCGCAAACGCCCGTGCCGGGAATCCGAAGCCGTGGTCCACCTTCGGCCAAGTCACGACGATGACCGCTCCGATGGGCGGCACCTTGTCGAGGTTGGCCATGGCCTCGATCTGGAAATGATTCTGCTTGAGGATCCAGGTCTCGGAATCCATCGACTCAGTGGTGTCCGTGTCGAGCGACTCGTGGCCGATGGCCGTCACCTTCCGCTCTTCGAAGAGGAATTTGATCGCGGCCAGCGACCATGCCGGAAACGGATTGCGCTTGAAGCGCTCGGGATGACTGTCCCAGTCCTTGCTCATGTCCGTACGCAGCGCGGCGAACGATCCGGCCGGAATCCGGCCATGCTCCTTCTCCCACACCTTGATGTCGTCGACGCTGAGCGCGTGGTTCGGATCCTTCGCCAGCATCGGAGTGATGTCGAACACCACCAGCGGAAGGATCATGTCCTTCAGCGGAATCTCATCCATCGTCATCCCGTCGGCCCGGAAATGCGCCGGCGGATCGACGTGCGTGCCGTACTGGCCCACCAGCGAATAGAAGATCGTCCGGAAGCCGTCCTGCTCGATGGTGAACGGCCGGTGCGTCCTCGGGTCGCACGCCGCGCTCATCGTGGCCTGCCCAAACCCGCCCCACACCGGCGTGAGCGGACCAAAGCTGTGCGTCAGGTCGACGAGCTCCCGGCTCTGGATGACCCTGAGGGCATCAGCCAGCGTGAGACTCTTCTCATCTGCCACGGCACGAGGCGTGACGGCCAGACAGATGCCGATGGCGAGGATAGGAATGAAACGGATCGAGCGTGCGAATGTCATGGCGGGCCTCCTCGTGAGTGGAGCGATTATCTAACGATGGCAGATGCCCGCCAGGACTCCCGATCTCGTAGAGCAGGCGTCCTCGCCTGCAGCCGGCGGGCGTCCTCGCCCGACGGGGGTTTCCGCGAAGGCCCCGCGAGTTGCACAGAAACCCCCGCCGGGCGAGGACGCCCGGCGGTAGCAGGCAGGATGCCCGCTCTCCGTCAACGCGGATGTTCGAGGTCCGACCCCGACAGGGTTCGCGGACGGTTCGGTATGCCATCGACACGCGGCGGCCGGCACATTCACTCTGTGTTCAGCACGAACGAACGTCTCCAAGTAATCCCGAGTGGATGCACGAGCGACTACAATTTCAGACGTCTCGCTCGATCAATCCGCCATGCTCATCGCGACCGTCCTCTTCTCAATCCTCGGCGCATCGGCGCCCATCCCCTCACCGCCGGCGTTCGAATCGTTCCCGGTGCCGATTCACACCTTCCGGGCGGTGAAACCGAACGTGGCGCACGGCAAGGCACACCGGTACCGAACGGTCCTGCGCCAGTCGGCCGCGGAAGGGCCGGATTTCGCCGGTGAGTACAAGGTGGCGCGATGGGGATGCGGAACGTGCTGCTCCGAGTTCGCAATCATCAATCTCCGGACGGGTGTCGTCTACTTTCCACCGTTCTACGTTGCTTGCGAGTATTCGACGGAGTCCCAGAGTGACCCCATCGGGATCGATTACCGTGCCGACAGCCGCCTGCTCGTGGTGACTGGCGCGCGCAATGAAGTTGGCGGCGGTATCCACTACTACGTCTGGACCGGTAGACGGCTACGTCTGGCGTTCTCTGTTGAACGATGAAGTCCGCCGATCAGCCGTTGGGATCGGCGCCGCCGGCGCCGTCGCTATGGATCGTGACAGCCCTGCGCAGGGTGCCGTCGGGATCGGTGCCTCCACCCTGGTCGCTGTGGACCCTGGTGATACCGGAAAAACCGCCGTTCGGATCCATCCCGCCGCCACTCCTGGCGGTGACGATGAAGGTGCTCAGCAGCATGAGAAGAAGTATGAGTCGCATGAGTTTCCTCCTATGTGGACTAATACGCTCCCATTGCAGCCCGCGCCATCTGCTTTGCCGTTTCGACACGCAAGAGGCACAGTAGAGATTCGATAACGTTTTCTCCGGCATCGCCCCGTTTTCCTCCGGCATCGCTCCGTTTTTCTTCGGCATCGCTCCGTTTTTCTCCGGCATCGCTCCGTTTTTCTTCGGCATCGCTCCTTTTTTCTCCGGCACCGCACCTTTTTTCTCCGGCATCGCTCCTTTTTTCTCCGGCATCGCTCCTTTTTCCTCCGGCATCGCTCCTTTTTTCTCCGGCATCGCTCCTTTTTTCTCCGGCATCG
>DATHRD010000008.1:0-19814 GCA_035482045.1 Thermoanaerobaculia bacterium | reverse complement strand
TGCCTGGTGGACATCCAACCCGAGATAATGGATTGCCTCGTTTTTTTTCATGGCAGCCGTCCCTTCCTTTCGTTTGGTTTCTGGCGATTCCAAACTTATAGGAAGGGGCGTGCTTTCAACATGCGTCATCCTGAGACTGCCGCAGCCGCTGAGCGAGCGCAGCGAGCGAGTGCGGCGGAGGACGGCGAAGGATCTCCAGATGCGCTGCTTGGGGCAGAAGCGCAGACGGGATTTGTCGTTGATCTTCCTTACGAAAAACCACAGTTTCGATCCTGCCCCAGGCGCTGCCACTGGAGATCCTTCGCCGTCCTCCGCCGCATTTCGCTCGCTGCGCTCGCTCAGCGGCTGCGGCAGTCTCAGGATGACAGATTGCT
Organism: Thermoanaerobaculia bacterium; assembly: GCA_035482045.1. GTDB lineage: Bacteria > Acidobacteriota > Thermoanaerobaculia > Gp7-AA8 > Gp7-AA8 > JADGNZ01. The sequence continues at coordinate 19,440 of DATHRD010000008.1, read as the reverse complement.
TGTAAAAGCGGTTCTTTACAACCTCTCAAGATGACAGATTGCCCTGTGCAAGCGAACCTCTGTGAAGTGGTTTCGCGTTGACGCAGTGTCCGCGCTCACTCCCGTGTGTGATCAAAGGCCATGGCGCGCGAAGGATCTTCGCGTGCGATACTCTTCCGCACGCATGCCGGACGAGCCGATCCTCGAGACCCGTGGGCTCACGAAAGAGTTTCGGGGGTTCGTGGCCGTCAATGGTATCGACCTGCGCGTCCGCCGCGGGGCCGTTCACGCGCTCATCGGTCCCAACGGCGCGGGCAAGACCACCGTTTTCAACCTGCTGACGCGCTTCCTTCCGGCTACCTCGGGCTCCGTCATCTACCGCGGCGACGACATCACGCACCTCCGTCCCGCGGCCGTGGCCCGGCGGGGACTGGTCCGCTCCTTCCAGATCTCGGCCGTCTTTCCGAAGCTTACGGTTCTGGAAAACGTGCGCGTGGCGCTTCAGCGAAGCCTTGGCACCTCGTTCCACTTCTGGCGCGCGCAGAAGACGCTGGAGACGCTCGACGGCAGGGCGATGGAGCTGCTCGCCTCCGTCGATCTGGAACGGTATGCACAAACCGTCACCGTCGAGCTTCCCTACGGACGAAAGCGCGCCCTCGAGCTGGCCACGACGCTGGCCCTCGATCCCGAGCTGCTGCTCATGGACGAGCCCACGGCCGGCATGGGCGCCGAGGACGTCGCACGCGTCGTCGCGCTCATCCAGAAGATCGCCGCGGGGCGCACCATCCTGATGGTCGAGCACAACCTCTCCGTCGTGGCCGACCTCTCCGACACCATCACCGTCCTGGCCCGCGGCAGCGTGCTCGCCGAGGGGAGTTATGCAGAGGTTTCGCGAGACCCGGCAGTGCTCGAGGCCTACATCGGAGCGGAACAATGACCGTCGTCAACGAACCGCGCCACGAGCTCCTGCGGCTCACCGACCTGCACGCGTTCTACGGCGAATCGCACGTTCTCCACGGCATCGACCTCAACGTCCATACCAGCGAGGTGGTGACGCTCCTCGGCCGCAACGGCTCCGGGCGCAGCACCACGCTCAAGTCCATTCTCGGGCTCGTTCCGCGCCGTACCGGATCGGTGATGATGAACGGACGGGAGACGATCGCCATGCAGCCGCACAGGATCATGCGCCTCGGCATCGGCTACTGCCCCGAGGAGCGCGGAATCTTCGCCAGCCTCTCCGCCGAAGAGAACCTCACCCTGTTGCCAAAGATCGGTTCGGGCGGCATGTCCCTCGAGGAAATCTACGCCATGTTTCCCAACCTCCTGGAGCGGCGCAAGAGCCAGGGGACGCGCCTCTCCGGCGGTGAGCAGCAGATGCTTGCCATGGCCCGCATCCTCCGCGTCGGCGCGCGCGTGCTTCTCCTCGACGAGATCACCGAAGGGCTGGCTCCGGTCATCGTGCAGACCCTCGGCAACGTCGTCCGCGCTCTCGGCGAGCGCGGCCTCACCATGATCCTCGTCGAGCAGAACTTCCGATTCGTGGCCGGCCTGGCCGACCGGCATTACCTCATCGAGCACGGCCGAATCGTCGATATGATCACCAAAGACGAGGTCGGAGCGCGGATGGAGAGCCTCCACCGTTTCCTCGGAGTCTGAGAGCTTGTGAAAAACACGAACCCGGATTGGTCACCGCTAAGCAAAATCGCGGACACTGTGTGTTCATCGAGCGCCCTTCTCCCCACCGCGTTTTTCAGCGGGGGGGAGAAGGTGCCGAAGGCGGATGAGGGGGCTTTGGCTCTTGACGAGAGGTCGACTATTTTCATGAATCGTCGGGTGAACTCATGAGAACAACCAACTTCAGCGCGAGCACCGCCCCCTCATCCGCCTTCGGCACCTTCTCCCCCGCTGAAAAGCGCGGGGGAGAAGGATCTCGACGTTTCACAGTGTCCGCGAATCCACGCTCTTTGCGAGAAATGCGGGCTAACGGAGGGCTAACGGTGGGCTAACGGGCAATTTGGCCATTGGGGACAGATTCTTCACAATCTCTGAGCGCAGCAACCAACACATAGGAGAGAGACATGAGACGTACCTTCATCATCAACATCGCTCTTTGCGCCACGCTGATTCTCATCGGCACCACGGCAGCCGTCGGACAGGTATCCGACAACGTCATCAAAGTCGGTGTGCTCACCGACATGACCGGCGCCTACTCCGATCTGGCCGGTCCCGGGTCAGTCATCGCCGCGCAGATGGCGGCGGAAGACTTCGGCGGCAAGATCCTCGGCAAACCCATCGTCATCATCAGCGCCGACCACCAGAACAAAGCGGATGTCGCTTCGAGCATCGCCCGCAAATGGTTCGACGAGGAGCAGGTCGACGCGGTGGCCGACCTCGTCTCCAGCTCCACCGCCCTGGCTGTCATGCCCGTGGCCGCGGAGAAGAAGCGCATCACTCTCCTCTCCGGGCCCGGCTCCACGCCCATCGCCGGCGAGAAGTGCACCGCCTACAACATTCACTACACCTACAACACCTACGCCATGGCTGCCGGCACCGGCCGTGCCGTCGTGCAGAAGGGCGGCAAGACCTGGTTCTTCATCACCGCCGACTACGTCTTCGGCAAGTCGCTCGAAGCCGACACGTCGAAAGTCGTGACCGAGTCAGGCGGCAAGATCCTCGGCGGCGTCAAGGCACCGTTCCCCACCACCGACTTCTCGTCATACCTTCTCCAAGCCCAGTCCTCCGGCGCGCAGATCATCGGCCTCGCCAATGCCGGCGCCGACACCATCAACGCCATCAAACAGGCCAACGAATTCGGCATCACCCCCAAGCAGAGCCTGGCCGGCCTTCTGGTCTTCCTCTCCGACGTCCACAGCCTCGGCCTCCCGACCGCGAAAGGGATGTATCTGACCACGGCCTTCTACTGGGATCGCGACGAGGCCAGCCGCAAGTGGTCCAAGCGCTTCTTCGACCGCCACCACAAGATGCCCACGATGGTCCAGGCCGGCGTCTATTCCGAGCTGATGCACTACTTCGCCGCCATCAAAGCGGCCGGCACCGATAACGCCGACGCGGTCATGGCCAAGATGAAAGCGACTCCGGTCAACGACTTCTTCGCGAAGAACGGCCACATCGGCGCGGACGGCCTGCACCGCCACGACATGTACCTGGCCCAGGTCAAGACCCCGGCCGAGTCCAAGTACCCGTGGGACTACTACAAGATCGTCAAGACCATTCCGGCCGCGGAAGCGTTCGAGCCGCCGGATCCGAAGTGCCCGCTGGTGAAGTAGTCGCTGGAGGGGGCTTTTGCAACATCGCGGCACAGTCGGTTACACCCCTCACCCGCACTCCGCTTCGCTGCGTGTCTCCCTCTCCCCGCGGCGGCGGGGAGAGGGTTGCTCGAATGGTCAAGGTAAGTAGTCACTCGTGAAGTAACCGATGGTTTAGCAGTCGATCGAAGAGGAGGCATCTTTCCGATGATTCAGGCGCTGACCGGCCAGTTGCTCATCGGCCTGATCAACGGCTCGTTCTACGCCCTCCTCAGTCTGGGGCTGGCCATCATTTTCGGTCTGCTCGGCGTGGTGAATTTTGCTCATGGCGCCCAGTACATGCTGGGCGCCTTCGTGGCCTGGATGGCCATGCAGTACCTGCACATCGACTACTGGTGGGCGCTCATCCTGACCCCGCTGGCTGTCGGTCTCTTCGGCATGCTCCTCGAGCGGCTGATGTTGCGCCGCCTCTACCGCCTCGATCCTCTCTACGGCCTGCTGCTCACGTTCGGCGTCGCCCTCGTGCTCGAAGGAGTGTTCCAGAATGCCTTCGGCATCTCCGGGAACTCCTATCCCGTCCCCGAGCTGCTGCAAGGCGGAACGAACCTCGGCTTCATGTATCTGCCGAAATACCGCGTCTGGGTCGTCATCGTCTCGATCGTCGTCTGCTTCTCCAGTTGGTTCGTCATCGAGAAGACCCGGCTCGGGTCCTACCTGCGCGCCGGAACGGAGAACCCGGCCCTGCTGCAGGCCTTCGGCGTCAACGTCCCGCTCATGCTCACGCTCACCTACGGCTTCGGCGTGGCCCTGGCCGCCTTCGCCGGCGTCATGGCCGCGCCGATCTATCAGGTCACGCCGCTGATGGGCTCGGGCGTCATCATGGTGGTCTTCGCCGTGGTCGTGATAGGGGGGATGGGATCGATCGCCGGCTCCATCGTCACCGGCCTCGGACTGGGGCTGATCGAAGGACTGACGAAGTTCTTCTACGCCCCCGCCTCCGACGTGATCGTCTTCGTCGTCATGGCCCTCGTGCTGCTCGTACGTCCGGCCGGCCTGTTCGGGAGACAGCATTGAGCCGCCTCCAGTGGGGATATGCGCTGCTCGTCGTGGTCGGACTGGCGGCGCCGTTCTTCGTCTACCCCGTGTTCGCCATGAACGTCCTATGCCTGGCCCTCTTCGCCAGCGCGTTCAACCTGCTGCTCGGATACTCGGGGCTCCTCTCCTTCGGGCATGCCGCCTTTCTGGGAGCGGCCGGCTATATAACGTTGCAGGTGATGCGGGTGTGGGGATTCCCCATCGAGCTGGGGATCCTCGCCGGAACCGCTGCGGCGCTGACGCTCGGCCTCCTCTTCGGCGTCCTGGCCATCCGCCGCTCCGGAATCTACTTCGCCATGATCACTCTCGGCTTCGCGCAGATGGTCTACTTCCTCATCCTGCAGATGCCATGGACGGGAGGGGAGGACGGCCTGCAGGGCGTGGCCCGCGGCAAGCTTCTCGGCATCATCAGCCTGCAGGGCAACCTGCCGATGTACTACTTCGTCTACGCCGTCTTCCTGGCAGGCTTCTGGATCATCCACCGCACCATCCATTCGCCCTTCGGCCACGTGCTGCGGGCCATCCACGAGAACGAGCCCCGCGCCATCTCCCTCGGGTACGACGTCGACCGCTACAAGCTCCTGGCCTTCGTCATCTCCGCCGGCCTCTCCGGCCTGGCCGGCTCGATGAAGGCCCTCGTCTTTCAATCGGCCACCCTTTCCGACGTTCACTGGCACCGCTCGGGGACTGTCGTCCTCATGACCCTCCTCGGCGGCCTGGGAACGCCGATCGGCCCCTCGGTCGGCGCGCTCCTCGTCGCCTCTCTTGAGAACTATCTTGCCTCCTACGGCTCCTGGGTCTCCGTCCTCACCGGCGGCGTCTTCATCCTCTGCGTCCTCGCCTTCCGGCGCGGCATCGTCGGCGAGATTAGAGCGCTGGTGAAGCGGTCGTTTTGAACTTCACTGTCATCCTGAGGCCGCCGCAGCCGCGCCTCTACTGTTGGTGCTTGCTCAGATCAAGCGTCGCGGCGGAGGACGCCGAAGGACCCCCCGACTACAGGCCGGAAAGGGAGGTGGTATGTTGATGATCCAGAACCCCCACCCTCTCCCCGCGGGTAGTCGGGGGGTCCTTCGGCGTCCTCCGCCGCGGGACTGGATCGGAGCAAGCATCAACATTCGTACCGCGGCGGAGCCTGCCCTGAGCGAGCGAAGCGAGTCGAAGGGGCAGCCTCAGGACGACAGGGAAAGTGGAGCTCTGCGCGAGCATGCTCCACCCATGATTTCAATCTTGACGCGACAGTAGCCGATAGGAGGAAGCCATGACCGCCACTCTCGACAAACGCACCGCCTTCATCACCGGCGCCGGTGGCGGCATCGGCCTGAAGATCGCCGAGGACTTCGCGCGCGAAGGGGCCCGCGTCTGCGTGGCCGACCTCGATGGGGGAGCGGCCGAGGCCGCAGCCGCCGGGATCAACGCCAGCGGCGGTGAGGCCCTCGGCGTGCAATGCGATGTCGCGAAAGAGGCGCAGCTCACCGCCGCCATCGACAAAGCCGTCTATGCCTGGGGCAAGATCGACATCCTCGTCAACAACGCCGGCCTGCAGTTCGTCTCGCCGATCGAGGAGTTCCCCTCCGAGAAGTTCGAGCTCCTCCTGCGCGTCATGCTCATCGCCCCCTTCCTGGCCATCAAGCACGTCTTCCCCATCATGAAGCGCGAGGGCTACGGACGCATCATTAATATGGCCTCCATCAACGGCCTGGTCGGATTCGCCGGCAAAGCCGCCTACAACAGCGCCAAACACGGCGCCATCGGCCTCACCAAAGTCTCCGCCCTCGAAGGCGCCCCCCACGGCATCACCGTCAACGCCCTCTGCCCCGGCTACGTCGACACACCCCTGGTCCGCAACCAGCTCACCGACCTGGCCCGCATGCGCAACGTCCCCCTCGAGCGCGTCCTCGAAGACGTCATCTACCCCCTCGTCCCCATCCGCCGCCTCCTCTCGACGACCGAGATCTCCCACTACGCCCTCTTCCTGGCCAGCGAACAGTCGGGGGGAATCACAGGACAGGCGGTCGTGATCGACGGGGGATACACGGCGCAGTAAGCGCGAAGCTGAAGGAGCGCCCAATATTCTGTCATCCTGAGGCTGCCGCAGCCGCGCCTCGACTGTCGGTGCTTGCGGTGGTCACGGTCGCGGCGGAGGACGCCGAAGGACCCCCTCCCTACAGACCGGGAAGGGTGGGGGAGGATGACAGGTAAGCATCAGCGAAATGTCCGGAAGCCCCCTCCCTTTCCGGCTTTTAGGAAGGGGGTCCTTCGGCGTCCTCCGCCGCGACGTTTGATCTCGGCAAGCATCAACATTCGAGGCGCGGCTACGGCAGCCTCAGGATGACAGTCAAATAGGTGCGCAGCGCGGGGATGCTCCCCGCCCTCATTCAATCCTGACCCGAGAGTAGCTTGCGCAACGATTGGAGTTGGCCGCCCCCGCTACTCCTTCACGTTCCAGCCGCCGCTGCCGACGACATAGTGCTTCCCGTCAGGACCGGTCACGCCGATGACGTACGTGCTTTTCGGTTGTTCGACCGTCTGGCCCGGCTGGGGCCATTGGTACTCGAGCCAGCCTGAGCCCGTGCCCTTCCCCTTCGCGGCCACCATCTCGCCGACTTTGACTCGCTCGGCGTTCACGATGGTGGATGCCGGCTTGCCGATCATGGCGGCCGTGGGATGGCAGATCAGCGCGCCGTCCGGTCCGAGGACGAAGATGTAATAGTCGCCGCCCCGCCATTCCGGCGACGAGAAGGTGGCGCAGGAGGGTCCGCTCTTCCGGACGATCGTCGCCGCGCTCACCACGTAAGACTTGATGGCGTCACGCGTGTTCGTTTTGGGCAGGTTACCGGCCGATGCGGCGAGAACGGCGGTGGCAATGAGACAGGCGAGGAGGGGGAGAAGACGCCGGGCAGTATTCATGACACCTTCCTTTTTTCACTGTTTTCGATCGTTTTCGATGGTCGGACGCGCAGAGCATATGCCCGCGCGCGAGCCGGTGTCCACGAGGGCGGATAGCGCCCCCAGCGCCGCGACGTTCCGCTGTTTCCTCTCGTTGGGGGAGGTCGGTTGTCGGTTGTCGGAGCAAGGACTTTGGATCCGTGGACTCGTGGAGGACGTAGAGCAGGCATCCTTGCCTGCTCCCGGCAGAGCCTGCCCTGAGCGTAGTCGAAGGGTCCTCGCCCGACGGTGGTTTCGGTGGTCCTCGAGGAGACGAAGGTGAGCCACGCGGAACGGGTTGTCGCCGGCGACAATCTCACCAGCGCACGAGAATGCCGGTCAAATGCACCAATTCGGGAGCATTCCCCGGACAGAGGTAGCGCAGGCATCCCTGCCTGCTCCCGGCAGAGCCTGCCCTGAGCGTAGTCGAAGGGTCCTCGCCCGACGGTGGTTTCTGGAATCCCGGAGGAGACGAAGATGAGCCCACCGAACGGACTGTCGCCGGCGACGACCTCACCGTGCGTGAGAAAATCGTCAAATCCACCAATTCAGGAGCATTCGCCGGGCCTCCCAAAGGCAATTAATTGCCTCCGAGAGCCAATTAATTGCCTCCGAGAGCCAATTAATTGCCTCCGGGAGCCAATTGATTGCCTCCGAGGGCCAATTAATTGCCTCTCAGGGGCTTTGCACATTTACTCCTCATTCTCCCCTAGTTTATGTGCAGGATGGGGAGTAAATGTGCAGGATTCATCCCGAGATGTAGCGGGAGAACGGCCTCATGGTTTCCTGGATGAAATCGTCCTCGTGTACGGGCTGTCCTGTGGAATTACGGATCACGAATCCGAGCGAAGACCATGTGGCCGAGTAGGTAGAAACCGTGGGTTTTCCTTGGCGACCATCGGGCTCAGTTCCGGCGACAGTACACTCCAATTTCGCGAGGTCATGGGTTTCTCGCCACACCTTGACGCGAAAGAACCCGCTAGGCGCTGACACTTTTCGGAGTTCGACCTTAGCTTGTCCGTGGCTGATTTCAATCTTCTCGCTAGGCATAACTGCCCGTGTTGCATTGAACTGCTCAGCCTCGGACGCGAACTTAGCCAGCAGGGCGCTCGACCATGCTGGGTACTCGCGATTAAAATCGGCTTCCCTTTGTTTATCAAGTTCCCTCTGACGGTCGGCCTTCTCGTTAAGTTCTTTCTTTTCTCGCGCGGCTTCGTCCCAGTCAATCACGGTTGCTCCTTTGTCGCTGCCGAACCGGATGTATCCCGAGATTGATCTGGTACGAATCGACAGTTCCAACATGCGTCTAGCCGGACAGTTTACGCCGGGCTACCGCCCTGCCGCAACCGCCAACCCTCAAACGTAAAGTATACGTGACGCTCGACTTGTCGGCGGTCACGCTCCCCGAGCAACAAGCGCGGCTTGCGTGCAGGCTGAGATCCCCGGCACCGTCACGCCAAGTTCAAAGATCGAATGAACCACACAGGTGATGTTGTACGCGATCACCTTCAGAAGCAGTTCGTTTACCTGAGCCGGGACATTCTTGCTCCGGAGCGTCTCCCCGAACAGCCGTTTGATAGCTGAGAAAGCGCTCTCCGAGTTGCTCCGCAGATGGTAGTGCGGGAGGAACTCATCCTGTTTGAAGTTGTACAGGTGATACAGCTTCGTCCATAGCGGCGAGGTCGGATGATCGAGCATGTTGCTCTTGAACGGGATGTACGCCTCCGCTCCGACAGCGGCGGCAGCGTCAAGGTTGGACTGGCCGATGTAGGCTTTGTCGGCTGAGACTTCCTTGATGGTGAACGACTTCGCAGCCTCGGTGAGGAGCGGAGCAAACTCAGGGTAGTCGTTCCGGTCGCGATCGGTCACGCTCGCGGCGGCGATGATGTTTGTTTTCGTTCCCACGTTCGCGTGCAACTTGAGGTAGTTCCGGGAGGTCTGCTCTCCCACTCCGTACTTCGCGGTGAAGTGCCGGTAAAACGACTGCGTTCCGAACCCGGTAGAGTCCACGGCGAACGCGCTCTCCACGGACGCCAGAGGAGCAGAACTAGCGGCGATCAGTTGATGCAGAGTCGGCGTGATGCTCGCGTCCTCGATTACCCCGAGAACCGAGTTAAAGTGCCACGCGCGCGACACATGACCCTTCGTCTTTGCATCGCGAAGGTCGGTCTGAAAGCGGCGACTGCTCACGCTTGAGTAGACTTTGAAACACGCCGAGAAGATCGCATCCGATACCGGAACAGGCGGGCGTCCCGGAACGCGCACCGGCTGCGGTAGCACGGCGCAGAGGTCGCGGAGCAGATGGCAGAACAACTCCTTTTCCGCGCACTGCGCGCGGTTGTACGCTGGCCAGTCCTGCGAGTAGGTCACGCGCATCGCGCGCGTCTCGGTGACCGTCGTCTCTCCATCGGGCGCCACGACGGTCTCACGCTTCAAATAGAACTCCACCGCGAACCCGTGCTTGCAGGTCGTGTGTCGGTTGTCGTAATCCGGGCAGGTACACTCCAGTCCGTCGTAGGTGCGGGTGACGGTGTAGCGGCCATTCTTGCTCTGCGACGGCACGCTCCACGCTTTCTCTCCCCTCGGTCGAATGACGAGAGTAGCGGCGATTTCGAGTCCTTTTTGCTGGCGTGCGTCCATGGTTTCTATCTCCCTTGACTGAGTGAACATTGTAGCCACAAACTAGCAACAAAGCAAGCATCAGCATTGCTTGACATTTGGATGAAATTGTGGCTACATTGTGGGAGCTATGGCACAGAGCAAACGAGCACCGGCCCGACCGAAGGGGAAGGCTCTCAAGGATGACGTTGTGCGGTTGCGCATTCCGTCAGAGCAAAAGGCCGCGCTGGTGGAGGCTGCCGCGCGCGAAGGACTGGAACTCTCGGCGTGGCTCCGGCAGTTGGCGCTCCGCGCGGCTGGAGTGCTTCCTACGTCAAACCGGAAGCGGTGAGCGGACGACGCGAGCGTCAGAGACCGGGTATTTTGACTCCGCGTACTGATGGTGTGTGAGTTGCTTCGACCCAACTGTCATGCAGTTGCTCCTGCAAGTGCTTGACATCGGTGTTGTCGTAAAACGCCGGGAAGGTGTAGTCGAAAACACCATCCTCGACTTTGACGCCGCTGTCATCAAGAAACTTGCGCTGTTCCTTGGTCAGCGTTGCTACCTTCACGAACACGTGTCTATCGTCACCATTCGCAAGCCGGAGGGTGAGGCGGATCAGTTGTCTCAGAGCCATGTCGTTTTCCTCCTCGACAGTCCACGTCGTGGTGTCGGGGAAGAAGTCTAGACCTCTATCAAAATCAACGGCCACTGCTTCCGAGTCCATCCAGAGCCTCCAAGTGGTACATTATGCCACAACTGATACATTTTGTAACGCTCAGGAATGGCGGCGCGCGAATTGCGTGCGATCGTTGGCGATGGACACATATCGGTTTTTGCGCGGTTCAGCATGTCTCCTCTCGCTGCTGCTGATCGGTTCGGCAGTTGCGTCCGGCCAGACTCGGAAGTCATCTCACCCGGATCAACATCGAGCCGATGCCATCGCATCGCTGCGCGCTGTCCGAAGCGCGCTCGACGCCGGTGCAAACCTGGAGGACTTCAAAAAGTATCAGATCGAGTCTCGCATCAAGGTTGATGCTCTGCCGGAGTCAACCAAGAATCGCGACATCCGGGAAGTCTCCGACATCTATACCGTCGCATTGAGGTTCGGAACGATCCACATATCCGGAGCCATCTCAACGGCTGATGTGGACGCCGCTCGGCGCGTCGGCGCAGACTCAACCGATATATCTGCGGCGATAGGGCGGCTGACGACCGGGATCAATGACGACAGCATGTCTGGCCGTGGCCCTCTCGCTACTGAGGAACTACGGTATGAGCTTCAGACGAACAGACTCCAAACGGGCGTAATATCGCAACTGCTGATCCTAAGCGCCGAACGGAAACTGTCGAAGTTGAAGTAGGTTCAGCGGGTCGGATCGATCAGAGTCACGCTCCCGTCCTTTCTCGTATGCGACGGCGCGGAACTCAGTCGAAGCGTAGCCGCTTCACCACGGACGGCGTGAAGTCGGCAAGGAGTTCTCCCGGCGAGCAGTCGAAGGCGCGGCAGAGCTTCAGGATGACGGTCAGCGTCGGCGACTTCTTGCCGCGCTCAAGTTGCCCGTAGTAGCTGGTCGTGATGCGTGCCTCGTGCGCGAGGTCTTCCTGAGTCAGGCCGCGCTTCGCACGCCAGCGGCTCAGGGCTTCCCCGAACATCTCAGACTCGCGGGCCATCATCATTGATTTGAACTCACCACGCGACTATTGACAACGGGCAAAAGTCCGGCGACTATAGTCCCGTGACTATGATTACTCAGCAACGCGACCGTATCCGTTCGCTCTTCCTCCAGCCGTCGGAGTCATACCGCCTTGCCGAAGGTGCGCGGCTTCTCGGGATCACTCCCGCCGCGTTGAAACGAGAGACGACGTTCGACATCCACGAGGTGTACCGGCGCGCGGGAAAGTGGTGCTTCAGTTGGAAGCAGCTTGCGAACATCGCCCTTCAGGCACGATGGACACTCGAAGAAGTAGTGGATGCGCTCGGAGCGGACGCGGCGACGGCTCTGCCGCCGCTTCTGGCGCTCCGCACGGTCACCGTCAGGCTTCCCGCCTTCATCGTCTGTGCGCTGGAGACCGCAGCATCCGAGGACGGGAAGACGGTCAGCGCGTACCTCGCCAGCGAGCTTCTGGAGTTCGCCGGGACTGTGGTCGATCGCATGGAGGCGAAGGTTCCCGGACTCCGGGCGGCATACCACTTCCCGGCTCCCTGCCCGAAGTTGAGACGCAGGGCGAACTAACGGGCTGGTGGTGGAGATCACGCGGGAGTGACCGCAGATTGGTTAGAGCAATTTCGCCTCTTTAATTCTGTACGCCCGTCTTCCGTGATCGCGTACCCATGATCGCCCTTCAAGAGTTCCCTCACGCTGCGACACGCGTACCCCAACTTTTTGAGCCGGTCAATATGGCTGAGTGCTTGTTGCGGTGATTCCGACATCGCGTCCGCCAGTTCGCGCGCGCGGAAGTTTTTGAACTTGGAGCCGAGAATTTGCAGAGCCTTGAGATCGTCGTCGCTCATCTTCCCGACATCTTCCGGACCCCACGCGATGACGGCCAACCAACCGAGCCCGAGGAAAAACATGGTGAGGCGGCCCGATACCGTGGACAACCACGGGACCACCGGCGGGAGGAGCGAGAGCAGCCACTTGCCAGCGTTGATTACGAACTGAAGCGTAGACATGAACCCGAACGCGCTCCAGATGAACAGAACCCAACCGAAGAAAGCCTTCGGCTTGAAAAGGCGGCGCACACGCATGAGGCGGCGATGATACGTCCGGCTACAGCGCTGCGTATACTCAGCTGCCTACCTGCCATCACATCCCCCCTCCCGGAGTAAATGTGCAGCCTCGGGAGTAAATGTGCAGGAGGGAGTAAATGTGCAAAGTCCCTCTCAGGGTCAATTAATTGCCTCCGGGAGCCAATTGATTGCCTCCGAGAGTCAACTAATTGCCTCCGGGAGGCAATCGACGGCCCCCCAGGGTCAAACAACGACCTCTGCTAGGCAAATAACTGCATCCGGGAGCAAATTCATGGACTCCAGCAGGCTACGAGGGTACCCCACGAGGCTTTAAGCCTTGTCGGTAGCCCCCAGGATCTATCCCGAGGCCGAAAAAACCCCTTCGGTAGATCCCATGGGCTCGATTCGACCGCCGATTCGACTCGCGCGCACGCCGGAACGCCCACCCGTCACTCCGCTCTCCGGCCACCGCATCGCCATCGACAGCCCAGGTACCCCACCCAGCTCCTCGGCAGCGCCGACGCCACATCCTCCAGCTCCGGCGCCTACACCGCATCGACCGACGTCCCCTCCCTCCGCGCCAGCTCCCGAAGCATGTCCCGCTGATACCGCGGCACCCGCGCCCGCAACTCCACCAGCCGGATCGCCTCCGGGAGGACGCGCGCCGCGTCCTCCCCGAGTGCCTCTTCGATGACCGACTGCTCCCACCTCAGAGTCGCCACCGCCACCAACTCCTCCCGCGTCATCCGCTCCCCGATGGCCGTCCAAACCGCTACAATCGTTCCATCCTGAATCTCGCGTTTGAGCTCGCGACATACCGAGCAGCAAGTCCTGTCGCCGTCAGCGCATTAGTTCTGTCCGTGAGGAAGCGGTGCTACTCTCTTACCGCTTGTCCAACGTTCACTCTCTGATTTCCGTCTGTTCGAGGCCTGCTGCATGACAGCGACCTTCTTCGAAAGGCCGATCCAGAACTCGCCGTACGAGTACCCGAAGAAGCATTGGGAGCTCGACGAGAGTGGGCAGCCGACCAATCAGCTCATCGAGAGGCGCCGGCCAGCTCAGTTCATCACTCCCATTCCAAGGGCGAAGAAACGGGGGAAGGAACAAAAGGACTTTGTCTTCGACGAAGGCAAAGGGCTGTCCACCGAACAGCAGCAGTACGAGCTGACCTCGTCGTTCATCAACGAGTTACGCGTGCAAATCGAGCGCTGGCGCGCACTCCCGAATCCCAGCCAGTGGAACGTGACGCCTGAGACCGCGCGGCTCTTGCAGCACTGGCGCGATTACCAGTTCAACGATATCCGTCCGTTCTTCTGTCAGATCGAAGCTGTGGAGACTGCGATCTGGCTGGCCGAGGTCGCGCCAAAGCTCGGCAAAGAAGGGCGCAGGTTCCTTGACCATATCGAGGCAGCCAACGCTCAGTCCAATCCAGGCCTTGAACGGGTGGCGTTGAAACTTGCAACCGGCGCCGGCAAGACCACTGTGATGGCGATGCTCATCGCCTGGCAGACAGTCAACGCAGTCCGGCGACCCAACAGCAAGAACTTTACCCGCGGCTTCCTCATCGTTGCGCCTGGGATCACGATCAAGGATCGCCTTCGCGTATTGCAGCCGAACGATCCCGACAGCTACTACCGCAGCCGAGAGCTCGTGCCGAACGACATGCTCGCTGACATCGATCGCGCCAAAATCGTCATCACCAACTACCACGCCTTCAAGCTGCGCGAGACCATAGAAATCTCGAAGACAGGCCGGCGGCTCATCGAGGGTCGAACTGATCCTCCGATGATGACACTGGAGACCGAGGGTCAAATGCTTCAGCGCGTGATGCCCGGTCTGATGGGCCTGAAAAGCATTATGGCCATCAACGACGAGGCCCATCATTGCTATCGCGAGAAACCGCCGGGAGAAGAAGAGGAGGAGTTGAAGGGCGACGAGAAGCAGGAGGCAGAGAAGAACAAGGAAGCGGCTCGCGTCTGGATCTCCGGGCTCGAAGCGGTACAGCGCAAGATCGGCTCTCTTCCGGTGATCGACCTCTCCGCGACGCCGTTCTTTCTCCGTGGCTCCGGCTACGCCGAGGGGACGCTCTTTCCCTGGACGATGAGCGACTTCTCGTTGATGGATGCGATCGAATGCGGCATCGTCAAGCTGCCGCGCGTTCCTGTTGCGGACAACATCCCTGGCACCGAGATGCCCGTGTTCCGCAACCTCTGGGAGCACATTCGCGGCAAGATGCCGAAGAAGGGTCGCGGCAAGTCCGCGGTGCTCGATCCTCTCAGCATTCCGGTCGAGCTGCAAACGGCACTCGAAGCGCTCTACGGTCACTACGAGAAGACATACGAGCTGTGGAAGGCGGCCAGGATCACAGTTTCGCCGTGCTTCATCGTTGTCTGCAACAACACTTCGACATCGAAGCTTGTCTACGACTACATCTCCGGCTTCATCCGTTCGAACGAGGACGGCTCCTCGATTGCCGTGCCTGGCCGGCTACCGCTCTTCCGCAACTTCAATGAACACGGTGATCAGCTCGGCCGTCCCGTAACACTCCTCATCGACAGCGAGCAACTGGAATCGGGAGAGGGTCTCGACGACAACTTCCACGCCATGGCCGCGGATGAGATCGAGCGCTTTCGGCGGGAGAAGGCAGAACGCGAGGGCGGCGGCGTCCGCACCGAGGATCTCTCCGACGAAGAACTGCTGCGCGAGGTCATGAACACGGTCGGCAAGCCTGGCACGCTCGGCCAATCGATCCGCTGCGTCGTCTCAGTGGCGATGCTGACGGAAGGTTGGGATGCGAACACAGTCACCCACGTCCTCGGCGTTCGCGCGTTCGGAACGCAACTTCTCTGCGAACAGGTCATTGGGCGCGCTCTGCGCCGGCAGTCTTACGAGCTGAACGAAAGTGGTCTCTTCAACGTCGAATACGCCGACATCCTCGGGATCCCCTTCGACTTCACGGCCAAACCTGTGGTCGCGCCGCCGCAGCCTCCGCGCGTAACGATTCAGGTGAAGGCGATCTCGCCGGAGCGCGATGCCTGCGAGATCCGCTTTCCGCGCGTCGAAGGTTACCGGGTCGAGCTGCCGGAAGACCGTCTCGAAGCCGACTTCAACGACGACTCGACGCTCGTGCTGACGCCGGACATGGTCGGTGCCACAGACACGCGCAACGAAGGAATCATCGGCGAAGGGATCAACCTGACGCTGGAGCATACGGGGGACTTGCGCCAGTCGACCGTGCTGATGAACCTCACCAAACACCTCCTCTTCACAAAGTGGCGTGACCCCGGCGATGAGCCGGAGCTCTATCTCTTCGGACAGCTCAAGCGGATCACCCGCGACTGGCTCGACCACCATCTCGTTTGCAAGGGCGGCACGTACCCAGCTCAGCTCCTGTATCTCTCGCTTGCCAATATGGCCTGTCAGCGAATCACAGATGCGATCACACGCAAGCATCAGGGCGAAAAACCGATCAAGGCTGTCCTGGATCCCTACAACCCGACCGGGTCCACACGCCATGTGAGCTTCAACACGTCGAAGCTGGATCGCTGGCAGACGCGCCCAGACAAGTGTCATGTCAACTGGTGCATTCTCGACAGCGACTGGGAGGCTGAGCTTTGCCGCGTCGTCGAATCTCATCCTCGCGTGCGCGCCTACGTGAAGAACCACAGCCTCGGATTCGAGGTTCCCTATCGCTATGGTTCGGAAGCGCGGAAGTATCGGCCTGATTTCATCATCCTCATCGACGATGGTCATGGTGCCAACGATCTGCTGCACCTCGTCGTGGAGATCAAGGGTTACCGCGGCGAAGACGCTAAAGACAAGAAGTCGACGATGGACACCTACTGGGTCCCTGGCGTCAACAACCTCGGCGGCTACGGCCGCTGGGCGTTCGCCGAGTTCGCCGACGTCTATGAGATGGCCTCGGACTTCGAGGCGAAGGTCGAACAACACTTCAATCGGATGATCGATCGGGCCATCGCAGGCACCGTCAGCGCACCCCCTGTCGCAACGAGGGAAGAAGGGATCCCAGCCTGATGGCGAAACCGAGAAAACCGGCAACGTTGAAGCAAGTCGAGGCGCTGAAGCACGATGAGGCTTCACGGAAGAACATCCCCACGGCCGAGTACCAGTCGCTGATCGAGAAGGAGGACCAGAGCCCGGTTCAGGTCGCGTACGAGCGCCGCAACCGCGATCTCGATCCGCAGCTCGTCTGGCGCGGGAAGGACGAGCAGGATTGGTCCGACCTCGTCGTCCCGGCGCCGCCGCTCTACATCCAGGAGAAGGTCCACCCGAAGGTTCTGATCGACGACCTTCTCCGACGCAGCAAGCTGAGCACCGCCGAGACTGCGGCGCAGACCGACCTTTTCGCCGACTTCAACGGCCTCCCAAGCCCTGAGGCGAAGACTGAGTTCTACCAGCACGATCAGAACTGGTCGAACCGGATGATCCTCGGCGACTCGCTGCAGGTGATGGCCAGCCTCGCCGAGCGCGAGGGACTGCGCGGCAAGGTGCAGTGCATCTACATCGACCCGCCGTACGGGATCAAGTTCAACTCGAACTTTCAATGGTCCACGACGAGCCGCGAGGTGAAGGATGGCAATGCTGACCACATCACGCGCGAGCCGGAGCAGGTGAAGGCATTCCGGGACACGTGGCGGGATGGGGTTCACTCCTATCTCACCTACCTTCGTGATCGATTGACGGTAGCGCGCGAACTATTGACTGAGTCGGGATCGATCTTTGTTCAAATTGGAGACGAGAACCTTCACAGGGTGCGCTCGGTCTTGGACGAGGTCTTTGGGGAAGAGAACTTCCTTTCCCAGATAAACGTCGTCAAGACATCTGGGCTGTCTGCTGCCGATCGCCTGAGTTCTTCCACCGACTACATCCTATGGTTTGCGAAGGCAAAACCACATGTGAAGTATCGGATGTTGGTTGTGCGGAAAGATATCGATGCGGACGCCGGTGTGATGTATCGGTACATGAGAGACGAGGCAGGCGTGCCGCGCCGAATATCTTCGGCGGAGGTCGCTGAGTCCGAACACGCGTTTCGACTTGACAACATCACGAAGCCAGGGCCCGGCAGCAAGTATGACGTCGAGTTTCAGGGGCGCAAATACAATCCGGGAGGGCGATGGTGGGGTACCACAGAACTCGGGATGAGCCGGGTCAAGAAGGCAAACAGGCTTGCTGGTAGCGGGAACACAATTTCCTTCTTTCGAGCTTGGCGAGACTACGCTGCCTTGCCTTTGAACAACCTTTGGACTGACACAGCGACGGGCGGATTCCTCGAGCAAAAGGTCTACGTTGTCCAGACCACCGAGAAGATTATTCAACGCTGCCTCCTGTTAGCTTCAGATCCCGGCGATTTGGTGATCGATCCGACATGCGGGTCGGGAACAACGGCCATGGTCGCTGAGCAATGGGGCCGCCGCTGGATCACGATCGATACCTCGCGCGTCGCTCTTGCGCTCGCGCGCGCCCGCATCATGGGCGCGCGCTACCCGTACTACCTCCTCGCCGACTCGCGCGAAGGGCAGGTGAAGGAGGCGGAGGTCACGCGCACCGTCCCGTCGTCGCAGCCGGTGCGCGGCAACATCCGTCAGGGCTTCGTCTACGAGCGCGTCCCGCACATCACGCTCAAATCGATCGCCAACAACGCCGAGATCGACGTCATCTGGGATAAGTGGCAGAAGACGCTCGAACCGTTGCGCGAGCAGCTCAACGACGCACTGAAGCAACACTGGCAGGAGTGGGAGATCCCGCGCGACGCCGAGTCGAAGTGGTCCGATGCGGCGAAGAAGCTGCACGCCGCCTGGTGGGATGCGCGCATCGCCCGCCAGAAGGAGATCGACGCCTCCATCGCCGCAAAGGCGGAGTTCGAATACCTCTACGACAAGCCGTACCAGGACAACAGGAAGGTCCGTGTCGCTGGCCCGTTCACCGTCGAGAGTCTCTCGCCCCACAGGGTCCTAGGCGTCGATGAGAACGACGAGCTGGTCGACAGCATCGCCGATCGAAAGATCGGATACGGGGCGAAGCGCGACTTCCCGTCGATGATCATCGAGACCCTCCGCATTGCCGGCGTCCAGCAGGCCCACAAAGACGACAAGATTACCTTCACGTCGCTCACGCCATGGCCGGGCAGGTACATCTGCGCCGAGGGTCGCTACCTCGAGGGGAACGACGGCTCTCGTAGCGAGAAGCGCGCCGCGATCTTCATCGGCCCCGAGTTCGGCACGGTCTCCCGCCCCGATCTCGTCACAGCAGCACGCGAAGCGGCCGACGCCGACTTCGACGTCCTCATCGCCTGCGCCTTCAATTTCGACGCCCACGCCACCGAGCTGACGAAGATCGGTCGCGTACCAGTCCTCAAGGCGCGCATGAACGCCGACCTCCACATGTCCGAGGATCTGAAGAACACGGGCAAGGGCAACCTCTTTGTCATCTTCGGCGAGCCCGACATCGACCTCATTGCGGTGGGAAACGATCAGATCCAGGTGAAGATCAACGGAGTCGACGTCTTCCACCCCAACACCGGCGAAGTCCGCAGCGACGGCCCCGAGGGCATCGCCTGCTGGTTCATCGACACCGACTACAACGAAGAAAGCTTCTTCGTTCGCCACGCCTATTTCCTTGGCGCCAACGATCCCTACGGCGCCCTGAAAACAACGCTGAAGGCGGAGATCGACCCCGAAGCATGGGCGACGCTGAACAGCGACACGTCACGTCCGTTCGCCAAGCCGAAGAATGGGCGGATTGCCGTTAAGGTGATCAATCATCTTGGCGACGAGGTGATGAAGGTGTTCAAAGTCGCATAGCTCTTTACCATGCCTCACTTG
>DATHRD010000007.1:0-75261 GCA_035482045.1 Thermoanaerobaculia bacterium | reverse complement strand
CTACTATGGTGCCACGTCTCCGGCTCCGGGCGCGCTCTTGCGAGTCTGGCAGGTCCGATCGGATACCACCACCAAGGACCTGATCGCCACGTACGCGTACAATGCGCACGGCCGGCTTCTCTCAGCAACCGACGAGAACGGTTATGTGACCGCTTACGGATACAACGCTGCCGGCGACCTGACCTCGGTCACGACCTCGGGCGCGCCCAGCGTCACCCAGTTCGCGTATGACTCTCTCGGACGGCCGCTCTCGGTGACCGACCCGAACGGTCACACCACGACCACTACCTACGACGGCTTAGATCGAATCCTTTCCGTCACTCTGCCCAAACCAAGCGCGACATCTCCGTACGACATGGTGACGAACTACTCGTACGACAACGACGACTCGTCCACGGGTCTGACCTTCACGAATACGACCGACGCCAATGGGCACATCACGAAGGTAGGCTACGACGCGCTCGGCCACGCGGAGCAGACCGTCGATGCCGCAGGCAATATCACGCAGTTCGTGTACCAGCATGATCTTCTTCAGAAGATTCGCGACGCGAACGGCAACGAGACGAGCTACGGCCACAGCGCCACGCGCGATCTGTCGAACGTGACATACCCTGACGGCGCGGTGGAAACCTATAACACCAGCGGCGGGGTGCTGTACTCACGCACGGACCGCCGAGGCCAGACCATCCAATACAACTACGACGGACTTGGGCGTGTCCTGTCCGCTGTCTATGCCGGCCTCTATAACAATTACGGCAGCGGCGTCGGGCAGTTCTATCAGTACGACGGCCAGAAACTGATCGAGATGGACGATCAGCCAGGGGCGATCATCATTCACAACTACAGCTACGACAGCTCCTGGCGGCTCGTGACCGACGCGATCGCCGCCGGGGAGACGAAGACGTACACATACGCCGGCACAGGCTCGCTCCTGAGCTCGTACACCATCCAGCCGCCATCCGGGACGTCCAACTCACCGCAAAGCGTCTCCTATGCGTACGGTGGGAATGGGCAGGTCACCGGTGAAACGTGGAGCTGGACGCCGAATGCCCCCTTCACCTTCGACTATACTCCGACTGGCCAGTACAGCCGGATGACCTTTCCGAACGGACAGCAGCGGCTCTTCACCTATGACAATCAGGACCGTCTGACGAACATCACGAACACCGCGCCGGGCGGCGGCACGGTTGCCTCCTTCGACTACGCCTACGATTACGATTGGCAGGCCGGCGCCTACTCCATGCGCGGGCAGAGGACGAGCGTGTCCGTAACGGCACCGGGAGCCCCGAACATCGTCGCCGGTCTCACGAAGTACTCCTACGACGCCAGCTACCAGCTCGTCCGCGCCGACTACCCGAACAACACCTACGACGCATGGACCTACGATGCCATCGGAAACCGCCTCAGCAGACGGGTCCCAGGTGGCGGCTATACCTTGCCGTACACCTACTACACGAACGCCACCGGCGGCAACACCCAGCGCCTTCGCAACGACAGCTCGTATGACTTTACGTACGACGCCGCCGGCAACGTGACCGCGGCTTCGGCGCCGGGGATCTCCAACGCCTACGTCTGGGACTACGCCAATCGCCTGACATCGTACGGTGGGAAAACGTACACCTACGACGCCTTCGGCCGAGCGTCCGTGGCCGCAAATGGGAGTACGACGCGGTATATCGGATTGAAGGGCAACGCCGTCAGCGAGAGGAACACCGCGACAGGTGTGGCGACCGACTACCTCTTCGGTCCCGGCATCGACGAGCCGCTCGCCAAGCGCACAGCGAACGGCAGCACTGCCTACTACGCCGCGGATGGCCTCGGGTCAATCGTCGTCGCCACAGACCCCACGGGCGCCGTTCTGAGCTCCACCGGCTATTCACCCTGGGGTGAGACGATTACGGCTCCGTCAGAGCTATTCGGATACACGGGCCGCGAGATTGGGGGCCCGTCGTGGTACTACCGTGCGCGTCATTACGATGCTACTCACGGACGTTTTCTCAGCGAGGACCCGGCGTTCCGCGAGTTTCGAACCTACGGCTACGCACTCAACGACCCGGTCGCGAATAGCGATCCTACCGGGCTGTATACCACGCGGAACTGCAATACGCCGCCGTTTAACCAGCAAACCATCAATTCGCAGTTAAACATTCTTTGCAAACAAAAACTGCCTAACTCGCGATGCCAGCGTGCGATGCAGAACGCTAGCAGGCAAGCCACTGGCGATCCGGACGCGTTGCCTAGTTGCATGCGGGGACTCTGTGATGGCAATGCGTCTGTCACATGCGACCCCGCCTGCCAGCACTGCGGCCAGAACACCATAGCGGGAGGCATAGTTATGGGCGCCGGGAACTCCGGATGCCCCGGCGCGGTTCCCAACGAGGGCAATCGTTATCAAGGAGGGCCCGGCGGCGGACCGGTCGGCGCTGGCGAGACAATCTTCCATGAAAGCATTCATAGATGCTTTACAGGCGCTGAGCCGTGGATGCGGGGAGATGCTGCGGCGTATTTCCGATATCTAGAGAAGCAATGCTACAATTGGCGTGACCCCAATGCGCCGCGCTATGGGGCACCGTGACAGTATGGCAAGTCAATGACACGGCGGGGCCGAGGCGCCGTAATAGTTTTGCTAATCACGCTCGCGGTGATCAGAAAGACCTACGCTTGTCAATGTGGCGTTCGGCTTTCGCCGAAGGAGGCTCTCGGAACATCTGTAGCGGTCTTTGCAGGAACAGTATACGACATCCGCGCAGTTAGATTTGACTCGTTGCGGGACCGAGCGAGCGTCGTGCTGAAGGAAATACACTTTACAGTCGGGCGAGTTTGGCGTGGCGACGTTGTGATTAATCGAGTATTGATAGCGGGCGTGTCGGACTGCGACTACACCTTTGAAAGAGGCCGGACCTATCTTGTTTATGCTGACGCCGTTGATCCCGCGACCGGGTATTTGACCGCCAGTGTATGTCGCCCGACCAAGCTGATAGAACTTGCTGTCGAGGACCTTCGGGTAATCGGTTCAGGACGGCGGTTTGCTAAACCTCTCTTCCTGCCCGCGCCCTCGCGCCCGCCCGGTTTGCTCTTTGCGCTCGGGGGTGCGGCGGTGGGGGCAGTAGCCGCGCTGACCATTCTTGGGCGTTGGTTGCTATATCGCCGTCGCGGATGTTTGACTTGTGGTGGTCCATGAGCCTTCAAATGGAACGCGCATCATTATTAGCGCTGACATATGTGCTCACGGTTGCGATGTACGCAGCATTACTTGCATTGGCGTCAGTGCCGATAGATCCGGTGCGTTGGGTGCCCACCGCACCTTCCGCTGATCCAAGTTTGCGGTATCATGGTCAACCTGTCCTCGACTGGATTGGGATAATTGTGTGGACGTTGCTCGTAGTCCTGTACGTCATCATCGTTCGTCTTCTGTTTGGCCTCAGATTGAACCTTTGGCGGCCTGTTCACTCGAGTGCGCTCGCAGTCGGGATATCACTATGTATCGTCGCAATCGTTCATCCGTTAGTCGTGCCGATGCTGCTTCCGCTACGGTTGAGCGTCGGATACGTTCAGTTTTTCGGATCATCGCATCTGCCGTTTGGCCCCGCGCTACGTAGCATAAACGTTCGCTACCTGCTCACTGCAGTCGCCGCGGTACATACAATCATCCTGTCGACTTTGTTTTTGTTTAACGCTGGTCAGCGAAGGCCATAAGGTTCGATGTTGGGAATTAGGGCGAGGTGACCGAAAAAGTGATCCGCCTACGTCTAACCAAGTGGTCGCTTGCCGGATACTTACTTGTTGTCTTCAGTGGCGTCAAAAGTGTTCATGTATTGGTTCCTGTGTCGGCTCGAACTTGAGATGAAGCGCGAATATACCGCTTCGCATATCGATGAGCGCCTACCGAGTGGAGGATTTGGCAGCGACGAGCAATGAACGTGAAGCTTATCTGTTTACGATCCCAAGAGATGGACGGTCGGCGTGTAGGCCGGTCGTCTACGATCGCGCTAACGACGCGCAGCCATAGTGGCGCACTATTGCGGTAAAACATCGCCATGACAGAAACGTTTTACAGCGGTCGGTTTCGCAGTATACGACGAGTGTTACGGTGGCTAGCTGCACTCGTCGTCGTCTCGATCCTAGGCCTAGTAACGGCCATGGTCACGCGCAAGCCCCTCACGCCCCTCGTTGCAACTGCTGGCATAGCAGTAGCCGTCGCGTTCGCGTTTCTCGTGCTCGCGTTGAGGATAGCATTTCGCAATTTGCCAGAGTTGGAACACCTTAGTGCAAAATTCGACACCGACGCAGCGGTGGACAGAAATCGGCAAGGCCCAGGCCCTGTATGAGATATATCGCTCGCCGCAATGAATTGTTATCGGGAGGCTGAAAAGGGCGCCCCGATCGCTATGACGCGTGACGCAGCTTTGATTCGCGTGGGACTCAGCGCGGCCGTTGCTGTCGCGGCGCAGTTGTTTCTGCTGGTCGAGGTTGTGAGCGGGCACGCTGCCGTTGTTCCAAATGGCGGTCTGGGGCTCTTCGTCATCTTGAGCGGTGCGGTTTCTGCGTATAGCGCGACACTGCTACCACCGCGACGCGGTAACGCCTGGCGCGCGGTTCTCATGTTGTATCCGTCCGGAGCCAGTATATTTGGCGGGCTCGGGATATTGTTGGAGCCCGGACACGCGCTCGCGGGAATCAGCCTGTTTGCCGGAGGCGCATGCGTCGTCGGGGCAGTACTACTGCTTGTTCGAAACTGCCGCCGTAGCGGACGGGCCGTAGACAACGAGAGCCGGCAGTAATGTCCTAGTGGTAGACCGTGCCGGCGGCGTTCAGGCGCAGCAGCTTTTCCCCGTCGTAGTCGACCGTGGTGTAGACCCAGGTCTGGTAGGTATCGGCGTTCAGAAAGGTGACGAGTGACTTGCCGTGGACGGGGGGGCGCACGCCGATGAAGGGGCCGCCGGCGTAGTCTTTGATCGGGATGCCGGGGAGGCCTGGTGGAGCGTTAGGGTTCGTGCTGGTGGAGGTTGTACCGCTGGTGGACGTCGTGCCGTTCGTGGAGGACGTATCGGTTGTGGTCGGTGATGACGAAGTGGTCGGTGATGGCGTAGTGCTCGGTGATGGCGTAGTGCCCGGTAGTGGCGTCGTGCCCGGTGGTGGTGGGGCGGTGACGCCGGGCGGATTGTTCTGGCCCGGTAAGTTGCGTTGCGGCAGAGCGCTGGCGGCCGATTGGGGGATGACGAGCCAGTCCACTTCGCCGGTGAGCGGGTCGAGGAACTCGCCCTTCACTCCGCGGATCATACGGGGCAGGCGCGCGTCTTTGAGCTGCTGCGGCGAGGTCGGGTATGTGTTGTTCTTGATCCGGAATTCCGCGATGGCCTTCGCATACTGCTGCATCGCGAAGATCGTCTCGCGCTCGCGCTCGCGCTTCATGACGGTCGACCACATCCGAGGGACGGTGTACGCGACGAAGATCATCATGACGGTCATGATCACGATGACGGCGGCCAGCGTGAAGCCGGATTCCGCGGTGGCCTGCCGGCGCGGATGTGGGGTCTCGCGGCGGTCGGATGCGCCGGGAGCGGGTGCTACATCGAGACAGGTTGGCGGCATCTCACCAGGTCTTGAACGGGGTGCCATCGAGTCCATTGCCGGGAGCCTGGCTGTGAACGTCGTAGATGCCGGGGGCGGAGGTGTCGTTCTGCGCGGACGGATCCGTGGGCATGGAGTTCGGGTCTGACGGGTCGGGAGTGTTCTGCACTTCCTCCCAGTCGGGCTTACCGGTGATCGGGTCTTTGGGGACGTTGCGGAGGTAGTGCTCCTGCTGCAGCGCCTGCAGGTTCTCGGGGTACTTCTGCTTGTCCGCGTAGTAGTTGTCGATCGCTTTGCGCATTTCGAACAGGTCGTCGTGCAACGCCGCTTCGCGCGCCTTCTGCTGCGCCCATTTGACGTTGGATATGGCGATGGCGGCGAGGATGCCGATGATCGTGACGACGACGATCAGCTCGATGAGTGTGAAGCCGGATTGCTTTTTTCTATAGCGCTGGATCACGGTGACTCCCGGGTCAGTGGATCAGTGGATCGTCGATTGGAGGGTAGGAGACTGGCTGGCAATGACCTCGATCCCCTTATCTACTAATCCACGAATCCACTTCCTTTCACCATTCGTTGTAATGCGTCTTCCCATCGAGGGCGAGCGCGGTCGATTTCGAATGAATCTCGTAGACGTTCTTTCCATTGCTCGACGATGAATCGGGGTCGTCGTCGGCGGAGAGGGTGTTCCACTCCGATTTGCCGGTCATGGGATCGATGAGATCCCGTGCCCGGAGGAGGCGCATTTTCTGGCCGCTGTTGAGCTCGATCGGTTTCACCAGCTCGTCGAGATCCTTCGGCCACGGTCCCTGTTCGATGCTGGGCAGATCCTTGATGCCGGCCGGATTTCCCGGCGGCTGCATGCGCAGCTCGTGGTAGCGATCGATGGCCTCGGTGATGCTCCGCAGATGCTCGTGCAGCTCGATCTCCTTCTGGCGGCGGATGCCGAAGTTGGCCAGGGGCAATGCAACGCAGGCGAGGATTCCTACGATGGCCACGACGGTGATCAGCTCCGCGACGGAGAACCCGCCTGTATTGTTGCGCCGTTTCATCAGTTGACCTTGACCTGGCCTCCCGACACAGACGCGTTGATGACCGCGCCATTGCCATTGGTGAGGTTTGGATTCTCGAGTACGAGGTACGAGCCGCCCGGGGCACCACCGCGTACGCGCAGCGAGGCGATGTCACCGCCGCCGTTGTAGAACTGTAACGGCTTGCCGTCGGACGATGTGATGCGCACGGTGCCTTGCTCGCGGTCGATCGTGGCCACCGGTGGCGCCTTGGGATCGACGACGAGGGCCGGACCGAAGATGACTTCGCTCACGTCGATCGTCAGCGGATCGTAATGAAGAATGAGCTGCTGTGCCGTCAAACCGTCGAGATCCATCCCCACGACGTTCCACATCTTCTCTTCGCCCGGATTGAATGTGAGGTGAACCGGCTGGGGCTCGATGCGTGGTGCAAGGTCAGCGTTGCTGTTGACGGGCGCCACCGACTGAGCAACGACCGTTCCCGCCGAGGGTGTCGAGAGCTGACTACGCGGCTGTGGCGGGGGCTGAGGGTTCGTTGGATTCGGATTCGCCGGCGGTGAATTCGGTGTACGGGCGCGGAACGGGTCATTCGGCGGCGTTCCAGGTGTCACGACCATGCCGGGAGGAATCGGGTTGCCATCGCCGTCGACGTTGCCGGTACGGAACTGCTGCGTGCTGCGCGGCGTGAACGGGTCGGCCGTCGACTGGGACTCCAGGCGGGGCGACAGGCCGCGGAAGCTCAGGTTGCTCTGCGTGCCCACCCACATCGGGGCGAGGTCGTCCTCGGTGATGTCCGGCATGCGGATGATGTGCGGCGTCATCGTCAGCATGAGGTCCGTGCGACGATGTGAGGCTGCGTTCTCGGAGAACAACCGTCCGAGGATGGGGATGTCGCCAAGGAACGGCGTCTTGGAGTTCGTATTGGTGGTGGTCTCCTGAATGAGGCCTGCCAGGAAGTTCGTCTCGCCGTCTTTGAGGCGGATGGTGGCTTCGATGGTGCGGGTGTTGAACGACGGCGGGGCGCCCTGCGCCGGGGCGTTGCCGACGTCGGATACTTCCACGGTCAGTTTGAGCGTTACCTCCTGGTTGTGATGCACACGCGGCTCGATGGAGACCTTGATGCCGACGTCCTGATACTGGTACGACGTCGCCGGAAGGCTTCCGATCGTTCCGCTCTGCACACCGGTGGTGAACGTCGTTACCGGCACGGGGACGCGCTGGCCGATGTGCAGGGTGGCCTTCTCCCCCTCGGAGATGCGCAGCTCAGGGTTGGCCAGCGTCTCGGCGTTCCCCATGCTCTTGGCCAGGCTGTAGGACACCGTGGGAATCGTGAAGTTGAGGTTTGAGCTGCGGATGCCCCGGAGTGTATTGAGGTTCCCGGGAAGGGCGGAGGTGGTCGTGCCGCCCGTGCCGGTGGTGTCCGTCGTCGTCGCCGTCGCCACACTTGCCGCGGTAAGCTGCCCGGAGAGGTTGCTGACGAAGGCGCCGATGTCGCTCTCTTTGTCGAGATCCACCTGCAAGAGCTCGACGTCGACGACCACTTCGGCCTTGGCTTTGTCGTTGGCTTCGATGATCTTCTCGGCGATGCGCACCTTGTCGGCGGTGTCGCGGATGGTGATGGCGTTGAGCGCCTTCAGCGGGAAGACGTTCCGCGCTTCGATCATGGTCCGGACCACGTTCGTGACCTGTTCGGCGTCGCCGTTCGACAGGTAGAACGTGCGGATGACGAGATCTTCGTAGTCGCGGCGGGCCTGTGGGTTATCGGGGACGACGATGATGGTGTGCTCGTCGAGCGCCTTGTAGAAGTGGTTGGCGGTCTGCATGAGGCGCTCGAGCGCCTGCTGCGCGGTGACGTCTTTCAGCTCGATGGCGATACGGTCGTCCTTCAACGCCTGATCGAAGAGGATGTTGATGCCGAACGCGTTGCCAAGGGCCTTGTAGATCTCCTTGACCGGCGTCTCCTTCGGAAAGGAGAGAGAGATGGGCTGGTCGGAGCTGGGGACGAGTTGCGGCGGCTGCGACTTGGTGGTGTTGGCTTTGGCCCGGCGCTTGATCTCGTCGATCGAAACGGGTTGGTTGGCCCGGGCCGCGTCCTGCAGGAAGGAGACGGCCTTGCCGTATTCGACCGCCGCGAACTGGTTTGTCGGATCGAGTTTGACCACCAGTTCCAGCTCCGTGGCGGCAAGCTGCGTCAGGCGGATCTGGTCGTCGGCGCGGGCGTTGAGCGCCGCCGAGCGAAGAGACTTGCCCTTTTCGAAGTGGACGCGCGATGCTTCGAGCTTGGCCCGCGAGAGATTGATCCGGTAGAGACTGTTGGACGGATCGACGTCGAGCGCCTTCTGGTACTCGATGACGGCCTGATCCCAGTCGCTCGACCGTTCAGCCGTCTTCGCTTTCTGAAAGGAGTTGTAGCTGCTGCACGAGAATACCGTCAGCGAAAGCGCGAGGGCTGTGATTCCTAGTTTTATCTGATTCATTCGTTTTCCGGGAGTCGGGTGTCGGGTGTCGGGTGCCGGAGAGGATGATGCAGCGCTTTTCTCCGACTCCCACCCCCGGCTCCCGACTCCCTCCTCATTCTGATGTTCTGACGGTCCTGCGTTCTCAAAGGTTACTGGCCGAGCGGAACCCGGGTCTTCACGTCGGGCGGGAAGCCTACATATCCGATCTCGACCGATTCGATGCCGATGCTGCGGAGTACGAACTTGCCGCCGATCGTATCGCCGACGCGTAGATTGATGATCTCGCCGTTGCCGTTGAACGTCGCGATCGGATTGCTGACCGGGCCGAACGTGCCGATGTACTTGTAGGCTGCGAATGACGGCGGCACCGGCTTGGGTGGCTCAGGCGGATGTTGCTTGATGTACTCCTGCCAGGGCAGGTCACATGCGTCGCCGACTCCGTTGCCATCGCTGTCCTTCTGGTCGGGGTTGTAGACATCCGGACAGTTGTCGCGGAAGTCGGGGATGCCGTCGTGATCCCGGTCGGGCGGCGGCGGCTGAACTTTGGGCAGAGGCGGAGGCGGAGGTGGCGGAGGTTCCTTATAAGCGAATAGATTCCGGGTGATTTTGTAATCGGCTGGTTGAGGGTCGAGCCACTCCCGGTGCAGTACGGGGACGCCGGGCGTGCTCATGCTCTGGGCCACCCGTGGGCTGCGCGCGTGCGTGGCTGTCGATGCTGAGGCCGGTGCCGGTGGCGGGCTGGTGTCGCTATGCGGGCCCGACGCGAACGCGTAGATCGCAAAGACGGCGATGAGCATCGCGCCGATCAGAGTCCAGTTCTTCCAGTTCATCCAGTCCATCACAACTTCTTGCTCGCGGCGGGCGCGTTCGTGCGCACGTCGCGGAACAGGGTTTTGAGCCGAATATTGAGCGACAGGGTCTTGTCGCCGGTGGTTGATCCGACCGTGGCCAGGCTGATCCCGTCGATGATCACGAACTGATCGGATAGTTCCAGCAGGTTGATGAGACGCCGCGTCTGTTCATACGTTCCCTGCACGTTGAATGCAATCTCGACGGTCGTCGTGCCGATCGAGCCTCGGACTCCGCTGGTGGCCATGGGTGAGTTCTTGGACTCGCCGGTGGTGAACTGATAGCTGGGCGGATCGAGATGGCTGGCGGCGGCGAGCTTCTTGACTTCGTCGATCAGCGCCGTCAGCCGCTGCGCGGGAGTCGACCACCGCTCGTTGTACAGCACCTGAAGATCGTCCTGCACTTTTTTGTATGCAGCGAGCTGTTGCTGGGCGGTCACGCGCGTATTCCGGGCCTGCTCGCGCTGGGCCTGGGTCTGCTCCTGGAGCGAATCCAGGTCATTGAGCCGGCTGACGTACTGCACCCGGTAGGTGAAGAAGAAGATCGTATTCGCGAGCAGCAGCAGGCCCAGAACGATCAGGAGGACACGCTTCTCACGCCAGATCATTCGACCCTCCGGGCGATCGACGGGCGATAGTCGACGCTGAGCGTGATGTGGTACTCGCCGAGAGTAGCGGTCTCACTCGTGGGAAAGGGATTGGCGAAACGCGGGTCGGAATAGAACCTGTTGATCGTCGTCGTGAGGCCGCCGCTGGTCTTGGTGACGCAGGTCATCGACAGATGGACCAACCCATCCTTGGCGAACCCGGGCATGACTGATTGCAGCCGGACGTCCGGGGGCAGAACGCTTTCGAGCCGGTCGAGAAGCTCGCTCCAGGAGAAGGCGCGCTGGGCGAGCTGCGAATTCGCGAATTCCGTCTGCGAGGCCAGGAGCTTGAGGTCGACGCCGCGGAGCCGCTGGTTGAGCGTGTCGGTTTCGCGCTTCTCATCCGCGATCTGCTCCTCGAGCTTCGCGATGGTAGCGCGGGTCGTTTTCGTCTCCGTCCGGTAACGGAGAAACGTGTCGACGTTGTTGAGAGCCAGGACGGCCGTCAGCAGCGCCATGACGACGACGACGGCATAGACGGGCCGGTAGTCCCGGAACGGCCGTGAGGCGAGGTTGATGTGAATTGGTTTCACCCTGTGAAGACTCCTGTGGCGGCGGTGAGCTCCGCTTCATATGCGCTGGCGTCACCGGGCACTTGCCCGGCCACGTCCCGCAGAGCGATCCTCTGGACGGGAGCCGAGAACTCGCTGCCGATGGCGTCTGTCACCGAGCTGTCGATGCCGTTGCCTGCGACGAAACAGTTCTCGACCGAGGTAGTCTGCAGCGTGTCGCGCAGATAGGTGGCCGAGAGCCTGATCTCCTGCTGGAGCGTTCGCTCGCCGTCGAGATTGCGCGAGCGGATGAAGAGCGGCTGCATGCCGCGAAATACGACGGTGGTGAAGTCGCGCTCTCGGATGTAGAAGAAGATCCGGTCGCGCGTGGTGGCCGCTTCGCGGGCCGTGACGGCGTTCCAGATGTTGAGGCCTACCGGCTCGATGAGGATGACCTCGATGCCAGCCGCTCCGAAGAGCCGCTCGATGGCGGCGAGCGTCACCTCGACGGCGCTGATCGCCAGGATCCGCGGGGGCGTCCGGCTGAGCACGTCGTACGACAGGCGCAATGCCGAGGGATCGATCGGCATCGTCCGTCGCAGACTCCAGCGGATCACCTCGGCTGCTTCCGTGGCGCGCTCCGGCAGCGACTGCAGCTCGATGATGTTGATCCGGAACCAGGCGTCGGGAAGGAGGAGCGACACCTTGTCCCACCGTCCTGTCTCGATCTTCATACGGCGCAGCACATCGGCCAATACGGCCTCGTTCTGCAACTGCGGCGTCACGACGGCCGGCGCGAAAACGTCGTCGCGCAACGCGTAGCTCTTCGCCTGCAGGATCTGCATCTCCTTGCGCCCGCGGCCGACGCGGACGTGGATCAGAGAATCACTGTCGAGTACGACGACGTCTGGTGGGAAGGAACGGGTCATGATCACTCCACGAAGGTGACCTTGTTGATCTCTCGCAACGTGGTCTGTCCCGTCATCACTTTCTGGAGCGCCGATTCGCGGAGAAACAGCATTCCTTCCTCTTTCGCGGCTTTTTTGATCTCCGATGCGGGGCGCCGGTCCAGGATCATGGTTCGGATACGATCGGAGAGGTCGAGAAGTTCCGAGATCGCCGCGCGGCCGTGAAATCCGGTGCCGTTGCAGTCGATGCAGCCGGTGCCTTCCCAGAATTTGGTCCCGCGGTATTCCTTCGGGTCGAGACCCGATTCGACGATGAACGAGTCGGGATACGACACCTCGTGCCTGCACGAATCGCAGATGCGCCGCACCAGGCGCTGCGCCAGGACGCAATTGAGCGCCGAAACGAAGTTGTAGAGATCGACCTTCATGTTGAGGAAGCGGCCCAGAACGTCCACCACGTTGTTGGCGTGGACGGTGGTAAAGACGAGGTGGCCGGTCAGGGCGGACTGCACGGCGATGGCGGCGGTCTCCTCGTCGCGGATCTCGCCGACCATGATCTTGTCGGGGTCATGACGAAGGATGGCCCGGAGGCCGCGTGCGAAGGTCAGGCCCTTCTTTTCATTGACCGGGATCTGGGTGATGCCACGGAGCTGGTACTCGACCGGGTCTTCGATGGTGATGATCTTGTCCTCCGAGGTCTGGATCTCGGAGAGCGCCGCGTAGAGCGTCGTGGTCTTGCCCGAGCCGGTGGGGCCGGTGACGAGAACCATGCCGTAGGGCTCTTTGATGAATTTGCGGAACTTGGTGAGCATCTCCTCGTCGAAGCCGAGGACGTCGAGGCGGAGGCTCTTGAAGTCGGAGTTCATCGACTCCTTGTCGAGAATACGGATGACGGAGTCCTCGCCGTGCGCGGTCGGTACGATGGAGACACGGAAATCGATGGTGCGTCCGGTGATCCGGAGCTTGAAGCGGCCGTCCTGGGGGACCCGCTTCTCGGCAATGTCGAGCTCGGACATGACCTTGATGCGCGAGATGATCGTGGTGTGGTGTCGTTTGTCGATCGGCTCGAGAGCCTCGTAGAGCACGCCGTCGATGCGGTACTTGACGACGACCTCGTTGTCGCGCGTCTCGATGTGAATGTCCGAGGCCCGGCGCTGGATGGCGTTGAAAACGATGGAATCGACGAGCTTGATGATCGGCGACGACTCGTGCTGCGTGATCGAGTCGATCGTCAGCGTCTCTTCGCCTTCTTCGTCCTCGCCGACGAGAGTCATGCGGAAGCCTTCGGTGGCTTCGTCCAGGACCCGCTGCGTCGATTCCGACTTCTGGAGCTTGTCGCGGATTGCCGCGGGAGAGGCCACTTTGACCTTGAGAGGGGCGCCCAGCAGCAGTTCCAGCTCGTCGAGCTTCAACACGTCGGTCGGATCGCCGACGACGACGGCGATGTGGCCGTTCTCACGCTTTTCCGGAAGGAACTGGTAGCGGATCATCAGCTCGAGCGGAACGTCGCGGAAGAGCTGGTGATCGACCTGGAAGTGTTCGAGGCTGACGTAGTCGAAACCGTACTGGTCGGCAAGCCGCTGCGCACGGGCGGCCTCACCGGTCGGATCGGCGTTTTTGTAGAGGAGCGTGCGTGGATCGGCGGCCATGGAGGTCTCTTATTGCGCGACGTTGCTGAGCTGGAACAGCGGGAGATAGAACGCGTAGAGCAGGACGGCGATGACGCCGCCCATGAAGACGAGTATGAGGGGCTCGATGGCCGACACCATGCGCGTCAGTCGTGATTCGATTTCCTCGTCGTAGAACTCGCTGACATTTCCGAGCATTTCCGTTAGCGCCCCTGTCGATTCACCGACTTTGATCATTTCGACCGCCAGATCGCTGATGGCCCCCGTGTTTTCCAGCGAGCGCCACAGCGTCTCCCCCTCGCGCACGTTCTGGACGATGCCGAAGATCTTCGTGGAGACCGAGACGTTGGTCACCGACTGGGAGGCGATCTCGATGGATGGAACCATCGGTGTTCCGCCTGCCAGGAGGGTGCCGAGAGATTGCGTGAACTGCATGATGGCAAAGCGGTGCAGGATGCCGCCGGCCAAAGGGATTCGCAGCTTGAGCCGGTCCCATACGATGCGGCCGCTGGCGTTGATCCAGCGCCGCCAGAGGATGAACCCCCCCACCGCGACGACGGCGACGATCGGCAGGTTCGTATTCAACGTCTTCGAGAAGCCGATCATCAATGTGGTGAACCAGGGCAACTGCGCACCGAAGCCTTCATAGAATTCGGCGAACTTCGGGATGACTTTCGTGAGCATGATGAAGACCATGCCGGTCGACAGAACGATCAGCACGGTCGGGTAGATGAGCGCCCCGATGACCCGCTTCCGCAGGTTGACGATGATCTTCTGGTAGCGGAGAAAGCGGCGAAGGACGCCTTCCAGGTCTCCCGAACGCTCCCCGGCACGCAGCGAGGTCGAGTAGATGGGTGGAAACGCCTTGCCGTACGACGCGAACGCGTCGGAGAGGGCCACGCCCGACTTCAGTTTCTCGCGGACGTCGGTGAGAACTTCCTTGAACCGCAGGTTCTTCTGCCGCTCGAGCATGATGTCGAACGACTGAAGGATGGGCAGGCCGGCTTTGACGAGAGCCAGGAGCTCCTGGTTGAAGAGCAGGAAGTGCTCCGTCGAAATGATCTTGTTGCGCCGGGGCAGGAGATCCCGCAGGTGGACGCTCCCTCGCTTCGCCTCGAAAACGTGCATCCCCTGCTGACGCAGGTCATCTTCCGCCGCACGGGCGCTGAGAGCCTGTACGTGGCGCTCGGTGATGATCCCGTCCGGTGTACCGACTCTGACGATGAATTCGGGCATGGTTTCGTGTCCCGCCCTCTATGACGGCCGAGGCCGTGAAAACGTTCCAGGGCCGGCAGGCGTGACGGTTCCCCGAAGGGCGTCGAATCTTCTGGCGATGAGCGCGGGCATGGTTTTTCTGTCCTGCCTCTTTGACGGCCGAGGCTGCGAAAAGGTTGCGAAGCCGGGCAGGGTGCTTACAACGGGGTGGGGTGGGGGCGGATTCCGCAATTCGATGCCCGCGCCTGGCCCTGGGCGGTTCCGGGATGTGTGACCGGCATCACGCCGCCGGAGGCAGATGGCTCCCTATTTGAATGGCACCCGCAACGACGTGAGTCCCCTCCTCCGCCGGCGTAGTGATTTTCCTCCCGATCCGTCGGAGGACCCGATCCGCTTGCTGATCGTCGAGGATGACGAGAACTTCGGCGTTTGGCTGGCATCGATTGCCCGGAGGCTCGGGCTTCGCGTCACGACGACGGCCGATGGCGTGGAGGCGCTCGAAAAACTGCGCGCCGGCGAGTTCGACCTCCTCGTCTCCGACCTGGAGATGCCGCGGAAGAACGGGCTGGAATTGATCACCGACGTGCGGGCCGAGCCGGCCACCAGGGACGTGTACGCGCTGATGCTGACCGCGCACGGCGATCTTGCCGTGAAGGTCAATGCTCTCACCCTCGGCTACGACGACTTCCTGGCCAAGGGCTGCACCGAGGCGGAGGTGTCGGCGAAGGTCTCGGCGGCGCGGCGGATGCTGGTCCGGCAGAGGGCTCTCGACGCGGACGCCCAGGAATGGCTCGATATGGCCAGCCACGACGAGCTGACCAGGGTGATGACGCGCCGCTTCTTCTTCGAGCAGGCCGAGCGCCATCTCAGTGACAGGGAGAGGATCAGCGTCGTCCTTTTTGACGTCGACGACTTCAAGGTCATCAACGACGCCTACGGTCACCTCATGGGCGACCGCGTGCTGAAGGACATCGGCGGGCTCTTCCTGCGCCGTACGAGGAGTGACGATGTCATCGCCCGCTACGGCGGCGACGAGTTCGTTCTGCTCGTGCTCAACCTCACCCCCGAGGAGACGCGCGCCGTCGCCGAGCGTCTGGCCGCGGAGATCTCCCAGCTCCGGTGGAGTGCCGGAGACTCCACCCTGCACATCGCCACCACGATCGGCATCGCCAGCTCGGTGCTTCAGCCGGGCGCGAAGCTGGAGGAGTTACTCGAGGCCGCTGACCGAGACCTTTATGCGAGGAAGGCGGCTAGAGGCCGGGTGAAAGCGTAGCGGTTGTCGGTGTCCGTCGGGTGTCGGGTGTCGGGTGTCGGGTGTCGGAGAGGGTTGCTCGGCTCCCGGAGTCCACACTTTGACCCCGGGAGCGAATCAATTGACTCCTGGAGGCAAACAACTGCGTCTGGAGGCACACAAGTGGACTCCACGAGGTCACTAGGTGGCCAAAAAAGCTCACTAGGTGGACTCCGCGAGGCCACTAAGTGACCAAAAAAGGTCACTAGGTGGACTCCGCGAGGCCACTAAGTGACCAAAAAAGGTCACTAGGTGGACTCCACGAGGCCACTAAGTGACCAAAAAAGGTCACTAGGTGGACTCCACGAGGCCACTAGGTGGCCAAAAAAGGTCACTAGGTGGGCTCCACGAGGCCACTAGGTGACCAAAAAAGGTCACTAGGTGGACTCCACGAGGTCACTAGGTGGCTAAAAAAGCTCACTAGGTGGACTCCGCGAGGCCACTAGGTGGCTCCAAAAGCTCACTAGGTGGCTCCACGAGGTCACTAGGTGGACTCCACGGGGTCACTAGGTGGCCAAAAAAGCTCACTAGGTGGGCTCCACGAGGTCACTAGGTGGCTCCAAAAGCTCACTAGGTGGACTCCACGAGGTCACTGGGTGACTCCACGAGGTGACCAGGTGGACTCCACAACTCCACTAGTCGACTCCACGGTTCCACTAGTGGACTCCACGACTCCAGTAGTCGACTCCAGGGGCCCGCTAGCCCTGGGATAACTGAGGGTTAACTGCCTCTGGAAGGCAAACAATGCCTCTGGGGGGCCCAGAATTGACCCATTCGGCTCACGTACGAGATGCTCACGGACGGCCGAACACTCCGTCGATTCGACGTTTGATCGCTGAATGCGACAGTTTTGGAATCTATCGCCGCGACCAACCGGTCCGGACAGTCCCGCCACTCTGGCGAAGCCCGCGTTTCGCTGGCGAAGCCCGCGTCTTGCGTTTGGACGTCAGAGGGTGTGTATTTGGAAATTGACGTTTACCGGACACAAGCCAGCGCGAGGCACGCCGGAGGCGTTCCGTAGATTAGCCGGTGGCAAGCGCCGAAGGACGCGCCGCCACCGGTTAGGGATCGTGGCTGTCACCGACCCCGGCACGGGTCGCGGAGCGCGCTCGCGTCACCTGAAGGCCCGCTCGCCGGAGATCGATGTCGTCGAGGGCATGCG
The DNA here is from genome assembly GCA_035482045.1 of Thermoanaerobaculia bacterium. Taxonomy (GTDB): domain Bacteria; phylum Acidobacteriota; class Thermoanaerobaculia; order Gp7-AA8; family Gp7-AA8; genus JADGNZ01. The sequence goes on along the minus strand of DATHRD010000007.1, from coordinate 58,010 downwards.
TCAACCCTCCGGTACCCCTCCGGGGTACGACATTTGTGCGGATCGGGAACCGGCGGCGGCGCGTCCTTCGGCGCTTGCCACCGGCTAATCTACCCCACGCCTCCAGCGTGCTCACGCGCCACGCCAGCGGATCCGGCAACATTCCAAATACGGACCTTGAACGTTCAATCTCAAGTCGCTGGCGAAGCCAACGTAGTGCCGCGCTGGCGGCAACAAGACGGTAGCCAGGGGTGCGAGCGTTTTTTGCGAGCACCCCTGGTAAGAGATGTCGCGGTTGGTGCCGCGTCAGCGGCACTTGAGCAATTGTGGACTCTATCCAGTGCCGCTGACGCGGCAGGCTTTCGAGAGACAACGTAGACCAGGGGTGCTCGCAAAAAACGCTCGCACCCCTGGCTACCTTCTTGAGAGGCTATCGCGGCGTCGTATCCCCAAACTCCAGACGCGGGCGAAGCCCGTGAGAAAGCGTAGCGTTGTCGGTTGTCGGTTGTCGGTTGTCGGTTGTCGGAGAGTTTGAGTGATGCTCCGTTGCCCTACTCCCCGACTCCCGACACCCGAAAACCGACAACCGACAACCGACAACCGCCTCAGTTCTGCGTCTCCTCGTCCGTCTGCATGTTGTAGACGATGACCCGAGGCATGTTGGGTGGGGCCCACGAGCCCTTGATAAGCTTCTCGTCGAACCAGATGTCCGGCGTACCGGTTCCGGAAACGGTTCCCTGGATGAGCAGGGAGCCGTAATACGCCGCGTTGCCGGTCGAACCGAAATCTCCCTCGTTATAGAAGATTCCGTCGAGAATCACGGAGATCGTTGCCTGGGCACCGTCGAGATCGTACGCGTTCGAGGTGCAATCAGATTGTAAGGATGCGGACGTGCAGACAACGCCGGTATTCTTCGGGAGGAAGGTCTGCGTCGCATTCGGTTCCCAGCCGACGGTGATGCCGTTGCTCGCGTTATTCGAGTAGATCATATTCAGGTAGGGCTCGTGCGGCTCGGAGCAATCGGTCGGCGCGGGATTGGTTCCGTTGTAGGTGGCGGCGGGAATCGTGCAGGGCGCGCCGTAGTCCGCCGTTGCCTGAGCGACACTCTTCCAGACTTTGGGGATGTAGGTGGTTGCAGCCGCATGGCCGGTCGCTCCCGGATCGTAGGACGTCCAGGCCGGGGCCGGCATGGTGACGACGTCGAACCTGCCGTTGCCATTGAGGTCCTGATAGCTGAATGAGCCGTCGCCGGCGCCGACGCGACAGATCGTGCCGCCGCAACTGGTGTCCCAGGAGCTCGTGGCGGTGAGCCACTTCGGATAGCCGATGTCGCGGTAGGGCTCGCCGGGAAAGTTAGCAGCCACGTTCGTCGCGGAGCTGCCGACACCCTTCGTTCCCCAACTGGTGTTGTTGGCGTAGACGAAGCCTTCCATGAGGAAGGAGCCTCCCATGTCCGACGAGTTCCACGACTCGGCGGGAGTCAACTCGGCCGCGCGCGATGCCCCGGTGAGATTCTGCGGATTGATCCCGTCCACCGTATCGAAAAAGAAGACGCCCGGTCCGAGCTGGGCGCCCGGCCCGGGGTTGAGCGAGTTGGCCCAATACGCCTCCGGCTGCGTGGCTCCGATTCCGTTCTTCTTGTATCCACCTCCACCGGCTTTGTCGTACGAGAAGTAATAGATGCCTTTGTACCCGCGGCCCTGCGAGGCGATCTTCTTCCAGAAGTCGTACAGGATCGTCGGGAAGACGACCTTCTTCTGCCAGGGATAGGTATTCGTGCTCTGCCACTGGAAGAAATACGAGGCGTTGGAGGCGGAGTCTTCCTGGTTCGTGTACGAATACGGGTAGCACTGCGGGTTCACACCGGTGGCGGTGGTACCGTCGGCGAGATTGTCACCAACAGACCGCGACCCGAACCAGGGATCGTCGTAGGTTTTGTTCAGCAACTCGTTGAAGTAGTTGATGGTGTCGAACTGGGCTCCGGTAGTCGGCCAAACCTCCGCGCCGACGATGGCCACCGCGGCCGCGCCGCTGCCACCGCCGCCCGAGAACGTTACCGTCGGCGGGGTTGAAGTGGTGTAGGTCGTTACTCGGGTGCCGGTAAGCGTAACGGCGGTCACCACGCCGCCTGAAACAGTGGCGGTCGCCGTCTGGCCGCCTGTAATCGACACGGTGGGCACGGTGCCGTATCCCGATCCTCCGGCGGTGACGATCACCTGCGCGACGCTCCTGCCGGTCTCGTAGCCGTGCTCGAAGTGCGGGCGCTCATACGCATTGGCCCAGGGGATCGAGGAGGGGTTCCGTTTGTTGTCCAGGGTGCCGGTGGAGGTCTCATTCCCCCAATGGACGACGAAGTCGCCGCCGAAGGAGATCGAGGTATTGCTCTGAATCGGACCGCCCGGAATGGGCAGGGGCATCTCGCCGACGACCAGCCGTACGGCATGGGTGGCCATGATGTTCGTGGCCGCTATTTTGGCGGCCCCGGTCAGCGTGCGATTGCGAAACATGGTCGCGGTGACTTTGATGGTGGCGACGCCGAACCGCTCCCCGCCGACCCAGAACTGCTGCGCCGTTCCGTCGGCGTTGGTGGCGGCGCCATTCGGGGTGAGGACTCCACCTACGATCGGCGGCGCGTAGACCTTGATCTCAGTGACTTCGCCATCGCGTTTGTCCTCGGAGTTCGGACCGAGCAGGATGTTGTTGAGCGCATCGATGGTGGTGGAATCGGTGGTGCGATTGATGATCAGATCGGCCGAATTCTCGTCGCCGTAGAAACGGTCGTTGAAGTTTGGGCGGTAAGGCTTATCCAGCAGACGGACCTGTGCAGTCGGCCGGTAGACACCGGTGTTCGGACCGGATACGCGAGTAGTCTTGGTGGCGGCGAGGTTCGTGTTGACTGTCCCGTCGTTCGAGGGCATGCCGCCGCTGGTCTGCGCCCAGACAGGATCCTGGAACCATTCGACCACCAGTTTCGCCCCTGCCTCGGCCACCGCCTCTGTCTGCGTGACGGCCTGCTGGTTCTTGGCGATGGCAGTCTCCGTGGTGGAGATGGCCACGAAGCCGAGACCGAGCAGAGAAAGCCCGACGATGACCATCAGGCTCACCAGGAGGGCTGAGCCGCGGTCCTTGCGAAGGAGTCGTTTCTTACGTCTGGTTTGTTTCATGACATCAGCTCCTAGTCGCACGAGCCCGGATTGTTGCTGCTGGCGGCCTGCCCCACCAGATTGCAGAACTTCGTGACCCCCGGCTCACTGGCGATGGCATAGGCGAGACACACCTTGGTCAGCGGTTGTCCGGCCAGGGCCGGCGGATCATCCTGTTTCCTGTATTGCCAGCGGATGGTGATGGCCAGGGTTCCGCCGCGCGTGGCACTGAGACCGGAAGCCGTCGTCGCTGCCGCGGCGGTCAGTGTGAGGTGCGTGTCGTTCGTAATCGTGGCCACGACGCGCGGACCCTCGCCGGTGATGAAGATGGCATAGCCAACAGCAAGCTCGGTGGTGAAATGGGTTCCTGTGCCGACGATGGCGGTCGTTCCCGCCGTCGCCACCGTCCCGCTGAGCGTCAAAGAACCGGCAATGTTGCCGATACTCGCGGGGATCGTGCGGCTTATGGTGCCGGGACCGACGCCGGTGAAGTTGTCGGTGGTGGCGGGGTAGGCGATGGAGTCGATGGTAATGTCGTTGTGCGTGGTGTCACCGGCCGGGATGACCCATGTGACGCTGATCGGCTCGGAAGCGACCTGCATCGGATCGGTGCCGGTGTTGGTGACCGTGTACGTCTCGCTCAACGTGGTCGTCGAGCCGGCGGTGGCCGACGAGTACGCGACCAGCCCTTGACTGGCAAAGGAGCAGGAGGCGGCAGGCTGATCCTGGACGTACTTGATGTGGATCTCCGTGCAGCCGGTACTGGTGACCACCGTGATCTTGACCGTGTAGATCTGGTTATCCGAGCGATCGGACCAGGTGTACGTGAACGGGGAGGCGATCTTGGTTTGGGAGTCCACCGCGGTCCCGGCGGGATAGGTCGTCACATCGAACTTCACGCTGGTGAGGGTCACACCGCCCGGCGGACTGACGTTGATCGAATCCCCTGCGTTCATGATCCAGGCGGTCCCGGGCGAGTCGGCTGTGGCGCCGGCGTTGGAAGCACCCGACTCGACGATGATCGGGTTGACCGAGCAGGGTGTGGGGAAATCGGCGCGGGCGGAGACCTGTCCCAGCCTGCAGTCGTTTGCGGCGACGGAGTACTCGTAGTACCAGGGTTTGCTGTCTACCGTGTCGATTGCCACGGCGCTCAAGTCGCTATAGGTGGCGGTGCCACTGCTGGCCTGTGAGAATCCCTTGACGTCGAGCGTGCCCGACCCGTTGAAGGTCGTGTCGAGGACGAACGAAGGGTCCGCCTGCTTCTTGCGGTAGCGGGTGAGGCGATACCGATCCACGCCGATGGCGTTGCCCGCGGAGTCGGTGATGGTCTTCCCCCATTGGAGATCGATCTCGCAGTTTGTGGAGCTCGGCGCCGGACAGACTGAGGTGGCGGTATTCGCTTTGAATGCCAGTGGAGCGGTGGCTTGCGCGCTCGAAACATCGTTGGCCATGACGGCGACGGTTGCGCTTTGCCCGACCAGCGGCGCCAGGGTGCTCAGCGAGTCGTTGAGATTGTTGCTCGCGTTATAGGAATTGCTCGCCACGCAGCGGTCGGCGGCCTGCATCCGGTAGTAGTACTGGGTGCAGGTGCCCGGGGGGTAGGCGGACGTCGTGGGGGAGTCATTCCAGACCACGGGCGATCCGGGCGAGGTCACGATCGGCTGGCTGGCGCCGCCGGTGGTCAGAACAGGGACGCTCTGGCCGGCGACCGATGGATCGAAGTTCGGCGTCACACCGCGATAAATGCGGTAGCTGATCTGCTCCTGGGGAGGAATCTTGGTGGCGTCGGTGGTGCAGCCGGCTCCCACGCAGGTTGCCGTCGCCACGGAGGGATCGTTCGTGCTCGGCGACGTCCAGCCGAGCGTGATCGCATAATTCGTCGCATTGGCCGTGGTGATCGAAGCGACCGCCGGTGCCATGGGCTTGGTCGAGTTCTTGGGCTGGATGGACATGACCTGACTGGGCAGGCTGGAACCGTTCTCGTTCTGGGCGATGATGTGGTAGTACCAGGTCAGTGAGGGATCGATCGCTCCGGTGTCCGGGATGATCGCCGTGGTCGCCGAGGGATCGGTAATCGTCAGAGAGCTGGCGAACGCGCCGTTGACGTTCGTATCCCATTCGATCCGATACTGCTCCACCGCCCCGCCGCCGGCCGGGGGCGCCCAGCAGATCACCGGTGCGGCGCACGCCGCGCTGCAGATTCCGGTGATGGTGGGAGGAGAGGGCGCGCTGTTGCTCGGTTCCGGGAAACCGGTCAGCCCCAGGTTTCGCGGGACGACCAACGCCGACAACTGATACTGCCGGTAGCTCTTGATGCTCGCGATTGTCTCAGTCTTCAGCGAATAGCTCGGATCCGGGTTTGCATTCATCCCGACGAGGTTCACGCGAATGGAGGCGATCGTGGTGCGGGACTGCCGGTCGCCGTAATTGGCGGCTGTGCCGGGGCTGTTGGGGTCGTATTGTCCCGCGCCGCCGATGGCGCCGGTGTAGAGCGTGGTCGTCGTTCCGTCCTGGTTGACGAACGTGGCCGTGGCCGGGGTCGACGTCGAGCCATCCGCGTCCCGGGTGCTGGCGATGTCGGTGGCGGGGGGGCCGTCATTGTTCTTGAGCACCGTGGCGCCGTTGAGGTCCGTGTAATAGAAAAAGTTGATGCTGCGGATGTTTTCCGAGACCGGTGTGCCCGGCAGGCCGCTCAGGATGTCGGACAGCGTCTCCCGGTACAGGGTGTAGGGCGGGTTCGCATTCGTGGTGTCGATTCCACAGGTCGAGCAGAGCGCGTTGCTGATCGTGATCAGCGACTCCGCGGAACCGCCCGGATAGGCCGAGCGCGGCTTGCTCGAATCGACGTAGAAGGAGATCTTGCGGGTGTTCTTGGTGTTGTCGGCGGACCGGACGACATAGGCGACGATCTCGTCGTTGCTGGTCGTCACGTAGGGAAAGATCGGTGATCCGGACATCGGATCGAGCGGCGTATACGCCGGCTCGAGACCGTTGCCGGTGGCCGAGGCGGTGTTGTAGTTGAAGTTCGCACGGAACACGACCGCGGTCGTGCCGGCATATTCGATCTGCTCGTCGAACTGCGGGAACTGGCCATTGCCCGTGGGGGCGCCGCCGCGGTTGTAATCAAAGCCGGCCATGCGCAGGTCCGAGACCAGTTTGTCGAAGCCGATGCGCGTGCTCTGCTGCAGGTCAGCCGACTCGGTACCCGACTTGAAGACGCGGTTGCTCCGGTCGTAGACCGTGAGAGCGGCAATCATGATGATGGCGAAGATCGCGGTGGTGACGAGGATCTCCGCGAGTGTGAATCCCCGTTGCTGGTGACGCGCTATGCGGTGCATGGCCTGCTCCCTTACTGCCGGTTCACTTTTGTGGTGTCGAAGAAGGCGTAGCGGCGATGGTTCTTGCCTTCCTCCCACGAGACATAGATGCGGGCCCGGATGAACTGGGCGGTGCTGACCAGCTTGGTGTTGTCCGTTGGGCTCCGCGGGGTGAAGACCATTCCGATCAAGGGGTTGGTCATCAAACTGCCGGTAGTTGCCTGCGGAATCAGCGTGCGCAGCCACTTGGCCATGTATCCGTTCGGATCGTTCGTGCAAGTGATGGCGAAGGGTGTGGTCGCGGCCACCGTGCAAGCGCTCGAGTCACGGGCGATGCTGCCTGTGAAGGAGAGCTGTCCGTTGGAGGCATCCGCGACGCCCTGCAAGGTGACTGTGCCGAGCGTCGCGGCGTCGGTCAGGTTGAAGTTGGTTTGCAGATCCTGCGCTGTCATCGTCGACATGTCCTCCAGGATCTGTGTCCCCGTCGCCGCCGCGACAGTCATCTGTTTGCCGCTGTAGACGTTCCTCCGCCCCATGTAGAAGAGCGTGATGACGGTGAGGAGGACGACGCTGGTGATGGCCATGGCGATCAGCACTTCGACCAGGCTGTAGCCGCGTTGACGTGGTTTCATCGCTGTTCTTTCCTCAATGCGCAAAGACGCGCCCACTCGGCGATACGTCGATCGTGTACTGCGGCTGCGGCACCTTCATGTCCGTCTTCATGATGACCGAAGCTGTCGTCGCACCGGCCGGCATGCCCACGCGGCCGTCCGGGTAGAAGACGACGCTGTAGACGCCGCCGGACGAGGTGAAGGTCTGGCCGGTCGTCGGGAAATAGGCGATGTTCTCGGTGTACCGCGTATAGCCCATGCTCAGCGCTTTCGCGGTGACGTTGGGCTGCGTGAGCTGCGTCCACGTCGTCGAGTTGGTCGTGGCGTTCCCCTGCCAGAAGTCGTAGGCGCGCGAGGCCGTCGTGTTCGACGTAGCCGGCGTGAACGTGATCTTCGTCTGGACTCCCTGCGTGATCGCTCGTTCCCGCACGGTCCGGAGGTCGGAGGTGAAGTTCCGCATCGCCGTCTTCATCTTGTTCGTCTGGAAGTAGGTGACGAAACTCGGAACGGTCACGAGCGCGAGCACTCCGACGATGGCCACGACCGTGAGCATTTCGACGAGTGAGAACCCGGCCTGGCGAGGTTTCCGCGTGTGCATTGGCGCCTCCCTTGTGCGAGCCGGGTGCCACGCACTCGAATCTCGCGTAAGCTTCTGATGGGCATCTACTTTCTCAAATTCAAGACTCGCGCGGGCGAACAGCCGTGGCGCAATATTGGCACATAAAGTAACAGATCATGCGCCGCCGGTGCTCGCCGGCGCGGGGAACTCGATCGTAGCCACCGCCCCTTTCCCGGTCTCGCCCGTCAGGCGCAGCGTCCCCCCGTGCAACAGCACGATCTTCTTCGCCAGCGGCAGCCCCATGCCGAAGCCGCCCGGTTTGTTCGACTGGAACGGCAGAAAGAGGCGCGGTGCGTCGGCGGGATTGAAACCGGCGCCGGTGTCGGCGATCGTCACCGACGGCAGCGGCTCGTCGCGAATGGTCACGGTGATCGATCCGCCGCCGTTCTGCCGCACGGCGTCGGCGGCGTTGCGCAGCAGGTTCTCCAGCGCGCGGCTGAGGAGGACGCGGTCGCCTTCGATGATGGCCGGCGGACCGTGCAATGCCACTGCGACGTCGCCACCGATATCGTCCAGTTGGGCGATCTGCTCGGCGATCAGCTCGCGCAGATCGATCCGTTCGGCGTTGAGCTGCACGGGACGGGCGAACGCAAGGAGACGCTCGATGGCTTGCAGCAGGAGCGCAGCCTCCTTCTCCGCGCTCTGCAGCCGCCCCTCGGCCGCGCTGTCGATGCCGCCTTTGCGCGCCAGCTTCATGTAGCCGAGGATCGTGTGGAGCGAGTTGCGGAACTCGTGGGCGATGCCCGCCGAGATCTCGCCGAGCTGCGCCAGCGTGGTCATGTCCTGCACGCGCGTTTCGAGGCCGCGGATCAGCGTCAGGTCGGTAAAAAGGGCGAGAAAGCCGAGGAAGGTGTCGGATTCCGTGTGGAGCGGCACGGTTGTCAGACCGATGGTGACCGGCTCGCCCGTGGCCGGCTGTACGTCATCGATCTCGATCCGCGTTCTCGCTTCGCGCTGCTCGAAGGCGTGTGTCAGCGCGCTGGCGGAGGCGCGAAGGGGGATGGCATCCGAGAGCGTACGGCCTGTCACCGGCTCCGCTGCGTCGATGCCGAGGATCTCCCGCCCGGCGGCGTTGATGTCGACGATGGCGCCGGCGGCGTCGACGGCGATGAATCCGGACGTGAGGTTGCGCGTGAGCGCGGCCGTGACCCGCTCCAGATCGTCGGCGCGCGTTTTCTCCCGCTCGTGCAGCCGTTTCAGCTCATCCTCCTGGTATTTGAGCGTGGCGATGGAGTTGCGAAAGGTCTCGATGAGATAGGCGGTCTCCTCCTGGTCGCCCGCGCCTGTGCCCAGAGCGCGCGCGTCATCGAGCATCTGTTCGATCGGGCGCGTGATGCGCGGTAGATAGAAGAGCAGCAGCGCGATGCCGAGGCTCGCGGCGGCGATGCAGATACCGGCGGTGAGGAGGTAGGCGCGCCTCGCGGCGCGTCGGGACGAGGCGTCGAATCGGAGCGTGAGCGTGCCGGGGCCGGCCAGCCGCGTCACGACGTCGAAATCTCCGTTCCGCGCTCCCGACTCGATCTTCCGGCCGTCCCGGGCGACGAAACCGATTCCGGCGATGTTGAAATGGCCGCGCAGCACGAGAAACTGCGTGTCGAGCCCCGCTGGCGCGGTGCGGTTCACCGCCTCGGCCGCGACGTCAGCCAGCATCTGATGCGATTGGTCGACGGCCTCCTCGGTGCGCGCCAGATCGGTCCTCATCAGGAGAAGAAGAATGAAGATGAGGACGACCAGAAAGCCGACCAGAAAGCCGAGGAACAACCTCAAGTCCCGCCGGAACCCTACCCGGGTCAGCGGAGCACGAGGGAGAAGTACCATCCGGAAAGTGTATGGCCGAAGAAGAGCACGGCCAAAAAGGCGATGCCGAGGAAAACGCCGAATGGCAGCGCGGCCTGCATTCCCCTGCCGCTGCGCAGCGCCGCGGGAACGCCGATGAGCGCGCCGCTGAGCGCGGCCAGCAGCAGCACGCCGGGAATAGCGCTCCATCCCGTCACCGCGCCGATCATGGCCAGCATTTTCACGTCTCCCAATCCCATCCCCTCGGCGCGCCGCAGAAGCCAGTAGGCGGCGATGATCGTCAGCAGGATGGCCGCGCCGAGGAGCGCCCCGAAGAGCGAGTCGGTCAGCGATTCCGCCAGAACGAGCGAGGGATGGAGAATGCCCAGGCCGAGCGCTCCGGCACAGACACCAAGGGCGATGCCGGGAAGGTCGATGACGTCCGGAAGGATCTGGATGTCGGCGTCGATGTAGATCAGAACGATCGTCATCGAGATGAGCGCCGCCACGAAGACGAAGGCGACGTTCGGGCCGGTGCGGAGAAAGGCCGCCAGGTAGAAGAGGGCATTGGCCAGCTCCACCAGCGGATAGCGCCAGGCGATGCCGGCGCCGCAGGCGCGGCAGCGTCCGCGCAGCACGGCGAAGCTGAGGATGGGGATGTTGTCGTACCAGCGGATGGCCGCGTTGCAGTGCGGGCAGTGACTACCCGGAAAGACGATCGATTCCTCTCGCGGATAACGATGGATGACGACGTTGAGGAAGCTCCCGACGATGGCGCCGATGGCAAAGGCGTAGAAACCGAGGAGGAGGGTCACTGGGGGGCGGATTGTAATGGTTGCTGGGTTGCTGGGTTGCTGGGTTGCTGGGTCTCGTGGTCTCGCAGTCTCGCGGTCTCGCGATGAGACTACCTTGTCACCTCGCTACCTCGCTACCTCGCTACCGCGAGACCCCGATACAAAGCAACTCTGCAACCCAGCAACCTAGCAACCAAGCAACCCTGCTACCCTCCCACCGTGCTCGAAGCCCACCGCGAGCTTCTCCTCGACGGCGTTCGAACGAATGCGTATCGGGATGCCATCCGGCATTTCGTCACCCCGGACAGCGTCGTGCTCGACGTCGGTACCGGCTCCGGGATTCTGAGCTTCTTCGCCTGTGAGGCCGGTGCTCGGCGTGTGTTCTCCGTGGAGGTCCGGCATGCGGCCGATCTGGCCACGTTTCTGACGAAGCACCTCGGCTACTCCGATCGCATGGAGGTGTTCCACGATCGTTCCACGGACATCGAGCTGCCGGAGCCGGCCAACCTGCTCGTCACCGAGACCATCGGGCCGTTCGGTTTCGACGAGCAGATCCTCGGCAGCGTCATCGATGCTCGTACGCGTCTGATCACGCCTGGCGCGACGATCATCCCTCAGCGCATCGATCTCTATCTCGCTCCGGTCGAGGCGCCGGCGCTGTTCGAACGGCATGTCGGCTGGTGGAAGCGGGAGAAGTATGGATTCGATCTCTCGCCCCTGGCCGTCTTCGCTTCCAACCTCGTATACGTTGCCAATGTCGATGCCGGCTCGTTCCTGGCGCCACCCGCGAGGGTGATCTCGACCGATCTGGCGACCGTGCCCAGCGCCAATGTCTCCGGACGCGCCCACTTCGATACCACCCGCTCCGGCCTGCTCTGCGGTTTCACCGGCTGGTTCCGCGCCACACTCGCTCCCGGCGTGGAGCTTTCGAACGAGATACCGGAATCGACTGCCTGGAGTCATGCTTTCCTGCCGCTGGAATCGCCGCTGGCGGTTGATTCGGGAACAGCCATCGACATCGATCTGGAAGGCGCTGACGGGAGATCGTGGCGCTGGAGTGGACTGATCGGCACCCCAATCCCTGTGCCCTTCGATCAGATGACGGTGCTCGCCGCGCCCCCCTGCTACGACGCGCGGAGACAATGACACTTTAGACATTGTTAATGTCCTCGTTGCGCCATACACTCCGCCGTCGCGCCGCAAGGCGCCCAGGGGAGAGCAAGGCTTGACTGAGGATCCGGCGGCGATTCATCACGAACGAGAAGAACCGACCGGTCGCCGCCTCCTGTCGCTCTCTCTGCTGGCCCTCGGCATCGTCTACGGCGACATCGGCACCAGCCCGCTGTACGCGATGCGGGAGTGCTTTTACGGCTCCCATCCGGTGGCGCTGACGCCGGCGAACGTCCTGGGCGTCCTCTCGCTCATCTTCTGGTCGCTGGTCATCGTGGTGATGATCAAGTACCACGTCTACGTCCTGCGGTTCGACAACCGCGGCGAAGGCGGAATCCTGGCCCTGATGGGGCTCGTGGGCATGGACAAGTCGCGAGGCCCGGCTGTGCGCTCGATGCTGATCGTTCTCGGCGTATTCGGTGCGGCCCTCCTCTACGGCGACGGCATGATCACGCCGGCCATCTCCGTCCTCAGCGCCGTGGAAGGTCTCGAGATCGCCACGCCGTTTTTCAAGCCGTACGTCATCCCGCTCACGATCATCGTCCTCATTCTTCTCTTCTTCTTTCAGCGGCGGGGCACGGCCGGCGTCGGCGCCGTTTTCGGACCGATCATGCTGGTCTGGTTCTCCACGCTGGCGCTGATGGGAATCCGCGGCATCCTCTGGCAGCCGTCGGTTCTCTTCGCGCTGAATCCGATCCATGCCGTCCGCTTTTTCATCGCCAACGGGATGCAGGGCTTCCTCGTCCTCGGTGCGGTTTTTCTCGTCACAACGGGCGGCGAGGCTCTCTACGCCGACCTCGGACACTTCGGCGAGAAGCCGATCCAGCTCGACTGGTTCAGCATCGTCGGCATCTCGCTCGTTCTTCACTATTTCGGTCAGGGGGCGCTGCTGATCCGGCAGCCGTCGGCAGCGCACAACCCGTTCTACCTGCTCGCGCCGAAGTGGGCGCTCTATCCGCTCGTGGCCCTGGCCACGATGGCCACTGTCATCGCCTCACAGGCCATCATCTCCGGAGTGTTCTCACTGACGCGCCAAGCCATCCAGCTCGGATACCTGCCGCGGATGGCGATCATCCATACGTCGCGCGCGGAGATCGGGCAGGTCTACATCCCCTCGGTGAACTGGATTCTGATGTTCGCCACGATCGCGCTCGTGATCGGCTTCCGCAGCTCGACGAATCTGGCGGGTGCCTACGGCCTGGCAGTCAGTATGACCATGATCATCACCACGGTCCTGGCGTACGTGGTGGCGCGCGATCTCCTCGGCTGGAGCGTGCTGACAGCCAGCGCGGTCACGGCTGCGTTCTTGTTCTGCGATCTGGCGTTCCTGGGCGCGAATCTGGTCAAGATCGCCGACGGCGGCTGGTTCCCGCTGCTGGTGGCCACAGTCGTATTCACCATCATGACCACCTGGCGCAAGGGCCGGCAGATTCTCAACGTGCGTCTCGGCGAGGACTCCCTCTCAGCCGCCGACTTCGTTAAGTCGCTGCGCGTACACCCTCCCCTGCGCGTCCCCGGGACGGCCGTCTTCATGCACCGCACCGGCGGGATGGTCCCCCCCGCCCTGCTTCACAGCCTGAAACACTACAAGGCGCTCCACCGGCAGGTGATGCTCCTGACCGTATTGACCGAGGAGGTTGCGCATCTCCGCGACGAGGAACGCCTTGACACCGAAGACCTCGGCGAAGGGATCTATCGCATCACCTGCCGCTACGGCTACATGGAGGAGGCTGACATCCCCGCTCTGCTGGAGCGCGTGAGCAAGGAGCTCCACCTCTCCATTCCGCCGATGGACACGACCTACTTCCTCGGCCGCGAGACGCTGATCGTCACCGCACGCCCGAGCGGAATGGCCATGTGGCGCGAGAAGCTCTTCGCCTCCATGACGCGGAACGCCGAAAGCGCCGCGCGCTTCTTCAGGCTGCCGCCGAACCGGGTGGTGGAGCTGGGGGCGCAGATCGAGTTTTAGAAGAGGGGCTGGCCTGCTAGGATATAAGGTCTGCGGCGTATGGTTCGAGACCCGCTTGACTACTGCGTTGGGTTTGATTGGGATGACGCGAACATTGACAAGAATTGGGCATCGCACCGCGTCGCGTGGTGGGAGTGCGAAGAGGTCTTCTTCAACCGTCCGCGGCCGATTTTCGACGATGCCAGCCATTCGAAATACGAGCTGCGTTCTTACATTCTTGGGCAAACAAACACCGGACGTTGGCTCTTCGTCTCATTCACCATCCGTCAGGATTTGATCCGGCCGATATCAGCGCGCGAAATGAATGCGCGTGAGCGGAAAACATATGCCATCCACACGAAAAAAGATCCCGACGTTCAGTAGCGAAGACGAAGAGCGTGAGTTCTGGTCTCACGCGGACTCCACCGAATACATCGACTGGTCAAAGGCTAAAGAGCGTCCCCTATCGCGACTAAAGCCGACTCTTCGGACGATTTCCATTTCGTTGCCGGAGTCCGTGGTCGTCGAATTGACCCGGTTGGCGAGCAAGCGGGACGTATCGTACGAGTCGCTCGTCAAGACCTATCTGGTCGATCGTATTCAAGCTGAACGTGAAGCAGAGAAGCGCCCGCCACCGTCTCGTTGATGCGGGCTGGCTGCGATGCGAATGCGGATTGCCCTACGGCCTGACCGCGCGATGGCGTGATGGCGGGGCAGCGGGGCTGAGTCGAAGTTGCAATGGGCCGATGTCCTGCCGGGCTGTCGCGCCGCGCGAACCGAATGCACCGGTTTTGGAACTACCGCCGCGAGGCTGACCGGTCTGAAGAGTCCGAACCGCTAGCCAAGCTCACGTTGAGACTCGTGGCCGCTGGTCGCCATTCTTGGGGCGACGTCAGCATTTCGGATGTACGATCGCCCACGTTCACCGCTGACGCACGACCACTCCGCTCTTCATCACGAAGACGACCTTCTCCAACACCTTTACGTCTTTCAGCGGATCTCCGTCGATGGCGATGACATCGGCGACCTTCCCCGCATCGAGCGAGCCGGCGTCGACGCCGAGGAGCAGCGCGGCGTTGGTCGTGGCCGTCTGGAGCGCCTGGAGAGGCGTGAGGCCGGCAGTGACCAGAGCCTGGAACTCGCGGGTGGTGAACTTTGGTTCATCGTCCAGCCCGAAGGCGATCTTCACGTGGTGGCGCAGGGCGCGCTCGAACGCCGGCTGCTGATAGCGGAGGATCGCCTTCCCCTTTTCCAGCATGATCGGCTCCTGGCCCATCGACAGACCGATTTCCACACCGCGCTGGAACGTTTCCAACGTCGGGACGAGCCAGGTTCCCCGCTCGGCCATCAGTTGCGCGGTTTCCTCGTCGAGCATCGTGCCGTGCTCGATCGAATCACGCCGGCGCGGACCGCGGCGGTAATGCCGGCCGTCCCTTCGGCGTGGGCCATCACCTTGCGGCCGGCACGATGCGCGACCTCGACGGCAACCTTCATCTGCTCGTCGCTCAACTCCTGCACGTTGTAGTCGCTCAGCGAGTCCTCGACACCGCCGGTGGCCATCAGTTTGATCCAGTCGACGCCGTTGCGGAGATCGTGGCGAACGGCCACGCGCATCTCATCCGGCGTGTCGGCGATGTTGGGAAGCTTGACCATGGGGACGTCTGGCGCCAGCGGGTTGAGGTCGTTGTGCCCTCCGGTGACGGAGATCGGAACCCCTGCCGCGAGGACGCGGGGGCCGGCGAAGGCACCTCGGGCAAAGGCATTTCGCAACGCGATCGTGTCGTACGCGGGATCGGTCGTCCCCGCGTCGCGCACGGTGGTGAAGCCGCGCTGCAGATAGGTCTGCGCATTCTTCAGCCCCATCAGGGTCTTCTCGGGAGAAGAGCGCCGCAGGTTGCTGGTGGCCGAGAAGTCGTTCCAGTCGGACTCCAGATGGACGTGACAGTCGATGAGGCCCGGGAGAACCGTGGCATCGCCAAGCTCGATGACGCGCGTTCCCTTTGGCGCGCTCCTGTCGATCGAAACGATCCGGTCGCCACGGACGACGACGTATCCCTCGCTCGCTGTCCCACCGCGGATGTCGAGCACGTGGCGCGAGTGAATGGCCAGAGATGCCGGCTCCTCGGCGACCGCTCCGGCCGCGACGAGCAGAGAGATGAAGATGGCGGAACGCGTGATTCGCATCGATCCTCCAGGATTGGTGTTCGCCGAAGACTACCGATGTCGAGCTCTCGACGGAATGACGCGCGTCTGCTATTACTGAGCGACCGCGAAAATCGGGGAGCGGTCGCCGTGCCACCTACATTTGCGAACGGCAAGATCTGCTACATGAACCCACTGCATTTGCGACCTTGCTTCCGGCTCGTGATCGCGCTCGCTGTGTTCCTCTCAATGGGCGGCGCTCTGCAGGCGCAGCAGCCGTTCCAGCGACAGGCCGAGGTCAAACCCGACCAGCCGCTTGCCGGTGAGACACAAGCACTATGGAATGTCTACGAGCGCGCCGTGATCGACTCCTCCATCTATCAACGCTGGTACGTGCGCCCTCTGCGGCCGCTCACACCCGACGAACACGGCCAGGTGCTCGTGGCCATGGTCACTTCCAAAGATGGCAAGGTGGGAGACACCATGACCGCCGGCACGTATGGCATGTGGGTCACCGGCGTCCCCGAGGTGCAGACGATCTGCCGCGGCTTTCGCGGCGACGTGACCATGCAGTTGCGTCAACTGCTCGGTCTCCCACCCGATGCGGACGCGCCGCGGGTCCTCGTGCTCAAGGCCGCGGCCGCCGACCTGTTCCGCCCGGCACCCGACGACAGCACGAACACGCCGCTCCCGTGCAAACCCCTGCCCGATGCCTCGATCCCCGCCGACTGCGGCAACGCCTTCCCGTCGACGACGTCTCCGGCTCACTATCAATGGATGGCCGTCGAGACTCTCTATCTCCACACGATCCCGAACGGCTACCCCTGGACGCACCTCGGCTACACCTACAACTGGGCCCCCGGTGCGGACCGCTATGGTGCTTCCGAATACATCGTGCGCCCGAACGCGAAGGCGGTGATCGTGGAGAATGCGCCGACGGTGAAGTACTGCGCGGCGCCGTAGACGATTTCGGGCCACCATTCACGCGCGCGGCCTGTTGCGTGTGTCTCGACCAAACACTTGAATCGTCCAGATGACGTCGCTTCACCGAGACTGCAGGCGAGCGAACCGACACCGATCGTCTGGCCGAGTTTCAATCGCCCGATCCCGCTCACTCCGGCGTGATGTACGCCCCCGTGATCCCGCCGTCGACGACGAACGACGTCCCTGTAATGAACGACGACTCGTCGCTGGCGAGGAAGAGCGCGGCGTTGGCCATCTCCTCGGGACGGCCGAAGCGGCCCATTGGAATGTGGACGAGGCGACGGTTGCGGCGGACGGGATCGGATAGCAGCTCGGCCAGAAGCGGCGTCTCGACGGGGCCGGGGCACAGAGAGTTGGCGCGGATGTTCTTTCTCGCGAACTCGACGGCGATCTCGCGCGTCATGGCCAGGACCCCGCCTTTGCTGGCCGTGTAGGCGATCTGGGGTGCGGCGGCGCCCATGATGGCCACGAAGGAGGCGGTATTGATGATCGAGCCGCCGCCGGCACGCAGCAGCGCGGGGATGGCGTACTGGCACCCGAGGAACACGCCTTTGAGGTTGACGTTGATCACTATGTCCCAGATCGCCTCGGTGGTGTTGGTGACCGAGTCGTCGTCCGGATGAAAGATGCCGGCGTTGTTGAAGACGACGTCGAGCCGGCCAAAGCTCTCCTCGGCGAACCGGACCATTCCCTCGGCATCGGCGGCTTTGGAGACATCGGCAGCATAGGCGCGCGCGTTCGCGCCGATCTCGCGCGCCGTGGCCTCGGCGGAATCGCGGTTGACATCGACGACAACAACCTTCGCTCCCTCTTTCGCGAAAAGGAGACAGGACGCTTTACCGATGCCCGAGCCGCCTCCAGTGATGAGGGCTACCTTGTTTTCCAATCGCATGCTCATTTCACTCTTCACCCTTCACTCTTCACCCTTCAATTCACGCCATCTCAAAATACCGCCGCCGTTCCCAGTCCGTGACGACGGAGTCGAACTTCCGCTGTTCGGTGCGGAAGAAGTGAAGGTAGTGATCGACGACGTTCTCGCCGAAGGCCTCGCGCGCGAAGGTGCTCTCGGCCAGCGCGGCGATCGATTCGTTGAGCGAGCGCGGTACGTGCGGCAGATCGGAAGCCGCTTTGTAGACATCGCCCTCGAAGGCCGGCGGCGGCTCGATGTGATTGGCCACGCCGTCGAGTCCCGCGGCGATGGCAGCGGCGAAGGCGAGGTAGACATTCGCGTCGGCGCCAGGGGCGCGGCATTCGACGCGGAGCGATGGGCCGTTGCCGACGATGCGGAAGCCGGCGGTGCGATTGTCGAAGCTCCAGGCGATGCCGGTCGGCGCGAAGGAGCCGGCCACGTAGCGTTTGTATGAGGCGGGATACGGCGCGAAGAATGCGAACAGCTCGCGGATGTGCTTCATCCATCCGCCGAGGAACCAGCGGAAGGTCGAGGAACAACGGACCGAGCCGAGCTGCTCATCGCCGGCAAACATCGCCTTCTTCCCCGTCTCGTCCCAGAGCGACATGTGGATGTGGCAAGAGGAGCCGGCGTAGCGCTCGTCCCACTTGGCCATGAAGGTGATGGCGTGGCCCTGCTGCCAGGCGATCTCCTTCGCTGCCTGCTTGTAGATCGAGTGGCGGTCGGCCATCTCCAGCGCGTCGGAGTAGCGGAGGCCGATCTCCTGCTGGCCCGGCCCCCATTCACCCTTCGAAGACTCCACCGGCACGCCGGAGCGTTCCAGGTGCGAGCGGATGGCGCCGATGAGATGCTCTTCCTTCGTCCCCTGGAGGATGTGGTAATCCTCGATGAGGCGGCCGATCGGCGTCGGATTGATGAAGCTTTTTTCGGCGACGGCCTCGTAGGAATCCTTGAAGACATAGAGCTCGAGCTCCGAAGCGGCCATCGTCGTGAATCCCATCGCCGCGGCCCGGGCGATCTGACGCCGAAGCATGCCGCGCGGCGCGACAGGGACCATCTCGTGCCCGTGCTCCTGGTAGACGTCGCACAACACGAGCGCCGTCTTCGGTAGCCACGAGGCCACCCGCAACGTCTCGAAATCGGGAATGGGCCGAAAGTCGCCATACCCCTTCGCCCAGGAGGTGAAGGCATAGCCCGGCACCGGATCCATTTCCATGTCGCAGGCCAGGAGGTAATCGCAGGCGTGGAGTCCGTGCGCCATCACCTCATCGACGAAGAAGCGTCCCACGAGCCGCTTGCCGACGAGCCGCCCGTACATGTCAGGAAACGCGGCGATGACGGTGTCGATCTCGTCGTCTGCGACGAGGCGTTTGAGGGTGTCGGTGTCGATGCGGCCTTGCATGTGCTTGTCACCTCGTAGCGCCGGCGGCCCGCCGGCTGGACCGCCGCCGGCTCGGCGGCAGATTCTCGTCCTCCAAAAACCACCGGCGAGCCGCCGGTGGGCCAGCCGCCGAGCCGGCGGCGCTATGAGCGATCGGCAACATCCACATAAACCGTCTTCCACTCCGTATACGCATCGAGCGCCACCAGACCCAGTTCACGTCCGATGCCGCTTTGTTTCACGCCGCCGAACGGCGCTTCGAGATGCACGCTGTTTCCCGAGTTGATGGAGATGTTGCCGGTCTCGAAGGCGCGAGCCACGCGCAGGGCGCGGCCGATGTCGCGCGTCCAGATCGAGCCGGAGAGGCCGTACGGCGAGTCGTTCGCCATCCGTACGGCATCGTCCTCGGCATCGAACGGCATGACGGCCACGACCGGGCCGAAGATCTCCTCACGGGCGATCGTCATCTCCGGCGTCACGTCGACGAAGACCGTCGGGTCGAGGTACGTCCCGACTCCTTCGCGCACGAGGCCGCCCGTGGCCACGGTCGCTCCCTCGGCGCGTCCCGCATCGATGTACGACAGGACGCGCTCCCGATGGGCGGCGGTCACGAGGGGACCCATCTCGGTTTCCTCGGCCAGCGGATCGCCGACGTTCACCGTTTCAAATGCCTCGACCAGCGCCTTCATGAAGCGGTCGTAGATCGTCCGCTGCACGAGCACACGGCTGCGCGCGCAGCAATCCTGGCCGGCATTGCCGAGCGATGAAGAGACAGCCGAAGCGACCGCACGATCGAAATCGCAATCGTCGAAGATGAGATTGGCCGACTTTCCGCCGAGCTCCAGGCTTACCCGTTTGATGTCACGCGACGCCAGTTCCATGACCCGCCTGCCGACCTCGGTCGATCCGGTGAAGGCCACCTTGCGGACGAGCGGATGCGTGAGGATGGCCTCGCCGGCGATTGAGCCCTCCCCGGTCAGGACGGTAAGGACGCCTTCCGGTATCCCCGCCTCCAGAGCCAGCTCGGCGAGGCGAATGGCCGTGAGCGGCGTCTGTTCCGCGGGCTTGAGAACCACCGTGTTCCCCATCGCCAGCGCCGGCGAGGCCTTCCACGCCGTGATGGCGATGGGAAAGTTCCACGGCACAATGATCCCGCAGACGCCGACCGGCTCGCGGAATGTCATCAGCACGCCGGGCGCCGCGCCTGGGATAGTCTGACCGCCTATTTTGTTCGTCGTCCCCGCGTAATACTCGAAACAGTTCGCGGCCAGCGCAACCTCATCGCGCGAACCGCGAATCGGTTTCCCAACATTGCGCGACTCCAGCCTCGCCAGCTCCTCGGCATGATCCCGAATGAGCCGAGAGAGATTCATCAGCATCCGCCCACGCTCGCGCGTGTTGACAGCACGCCACGCCGGAAACGCCTCCGCTGCACGCCGGACCGCACGATCGACATCCTCGGCGGTCTCTCGATGGACGGAGGCAAGCGTTCCCCCAGTCGCCGGCTCGATCAGGCTGAATGCGGACACGCGATCAGGCTAGTGCAAAAACCAGGCTCGGGGAACTCTCACCCGATCATCCGCAGATGACGCAGATGTACGCAGAGTCTGCTCTCCTTGGGAGCACCTTGAAACGTTAGCTCGGTCACGGTCACTACCAGCAAAACGTGGAATGATGCACGCGGAGGTTTCTCTCATGCTCAAACGAACCGTCCGGTTCTCGTCCCTGCTTCTTCTGGTGGCGGCACCGCTCTTTCCGCAGGCGTTGACCATCGGCCCAGGCTTCGGCGGCAGTCCGAATTCGAGCGATTCAGTCGTCGGGCCCGTGCGGACCGACATCGATCTTTCGCAACCGGCCAGCGCCACCGGATCGGTGACCTCGGTGCACGTGTACTGGTCGTCCATCGGCTGCACGAACGCGCTGAAGATCAAGTTCTTCCGGCGCAGCGGGAACACTTTCACGATGACGGCCGAGCGCGGGCCCTTCACGTCAACGGCCAGCGACATGACCCTGGCAATGTCGCCGGCGGTACCTGTTCTGCAGGGAGATCTGATCGGCGTCGCCCGTGTGGCAAACTGCGGGAATCCAGTGGCTTTCGTCGGCATCGTGACCGGCGGCTGGGTTGCCTACGCCTCTGACGTGACAGGCAGTGTCGATCTGGCCTCGGGGCTTGCCGTCAGCGGGTCACTGGCCCTCGGCGGCACCGGCACCGCCACGGAGCAAATCCGAGGGTTCATTCCGGTGGTCGGCTCAGCGGCCGGCAGTAACGGATCGAACTTCAAGACCTCGCTGCAGCTTCTCTACGGCGCGCCGGGATCGACCGGTTCGATCACCGGCAAGCTCGTCTTCCATCCCTCGAGCACCAGCGGCACGTCGTCGGATCCGACCGTCACGTACAACGTGGCTGCCGGCCAGGTCGTGACCTATTCCGACATCGTGGCCACGTTCAGTCGCTCGGGACTGGGCAGCATCGATCTCATCACCGCGTCCGGCGCCACGAAGCCGGTGATCATCACGCGTGTCTACAACGACGCCGGGACGTTAGGCACCTCGGGCCTGACCGAGGACACCATCGATCCCGCGGATCCGCGCGTCATCAACGCCGGTTTCACGGCCTTTCTGGTCACACCGGTCGATCCCACGAAGACGCGGTTCAACATCGGCGTCCGTACCGGCTTTTCAGGGGCGACGCTGACGGCGACGCTGCGCGACACCAACGGCTTGACTTTGAAGACCGTCACCAAGACCTACCAGCCGAACTGGTTCGAGCAGGTTGACGCGAATGGGGCAACTCCGGCGTCGTTCTTCGGCCTCACGGCCGTAGGCGCGAATCAGTCAATCTCCATCAACGTCTCCAGCGGCAGCGCGATCGTGTACGGATCGACGACCGACGACATCACGAACGATCCGAACATCCAGTTCGCCGTGGCGCTGTTCGGGATCGCGTAGACCCATTCACTCGGGAGCCGGCATGTCCAGTGCCGGCTCCCCACCGAGCGTGTGCCAGGTGATTGCGGCGAGCACGATCAGCGCTCCGCCGATGGCGTATGCGGACGGCCTCTCACCGAGAAAGAGGAAGACCCAGATCGGATTCGACACCGGCTCCAGCATGCCGGTGAGCGATGCCTGCGTTGCCGTGACGAAGGCGAGACCGTGGACGAAGAGGACGTAGGCGAGCGCGATCTGGAACACGCCGAGGAACGCCAGGACGGCGAGTGAGCGCGGCGTGATGGCCAGGTCATGCGCGACGAACGGCAGGACGGCCAGAGCACAGAGGACGTTACCCCAGGTCACTGCCGACTGCGCCGCGCCGTGCTCGCGGCGCAGCACGAGGATCAACGCGGCGAAGAACACAGAGGATACGAGGGCCATGGCGTTGCCGGCCATGCCGCGCGCCTCGAAGCGGCCGACGAAGAAGAGTGCCATGCCTCCAAAGGCCACGGCTACGGCGATGACATCGCGTGTTCGCATCGGCTCGCGCACGACGATCGGCGAGAAGAGCAGCACCCAGACCACGCCCGCGTACTGGAGAAAGATCGCGTTCGCCGCTGTGGTCCATTTCGTGGCGATGACGAAAGTGGTCAGGCATGCCGCGTAGCTGACGATGGCGATGGCGAACGCCGCGGTCGACTTCCACTTCCGCCGCCCCCAGACCCCGCGCCCGAGGAAGAGCATCAGGGCGACGGCGGCGAAGAGAGAACGGTAGAACGTCACCTTCAGCCAGGAGTCGGCCATGTACTTGATCCCGATTCCGGCGGTCGACCAGAGCAGCGCCGCCGCGGCGATGAACAGAATGCCTTTGCGGCGCGCTTGCATGGAGGGGGATTGTACGGGGGTAGCGCGGTCTCGCGGGGTTGCGGTCTCGCGGTCATGCGGTCTCGCGGTTGCCGGAGTTGCCATGTTGTGGTCATCCTTCTCGGCTGACCATTTCCTTTCAACAACCGACAATGCGGCGACATCGCGACCGCGAGACCTCGTTACTGCGCTACCGCGCGACCTCAGTTATAAGACGCGCCGC
This sequence comes from Thermoanaerobaculia bacterium, assembly GCA_035482045.1. Classification (GTDB taxonomy): domain Bacteria; phylum Acidobacteriota; class Thermoanaerobaculia; order Gp7-AA8; family Gp7-AA8; genus JADGNZ01. Next base: position 35,218 of record DATHRD010000007.1, on the reverse strand, counting down.
TGTCGTCGAAGCGAGAGCGGAAATCGCTCTCCGCGGGCGGGCAGGGAAGCGGATCATCGGGCGGCGGTACGACGAGTGCGCATTCACGAACCACGTCAGCCAGCGTATCGATCTCCAGCGGCTTGTTCACGGTGGCGCTGACGAGTGTTGCTTCGACCGACCGCGATTGATTGGGATCGAGAACCGCCAGGATGAGTGTGGACCGGTCGGGGCGTTCCTCACGAAATCGCCTCAGGAACGTGAAGCTTCCATCGTCCGGCAGACCCATGTCGATGAGGATCAGGGCGTAGTCGCAGAGTCGCGTCTTGCCGAGCGCGTCCTCCGCATCGACGGCTGTGTCAACGCCGAGGGGCTGATGGCGGAGGATCGTGAAGAGCATGATGCGCAGGGCGTCGTTGTCTTCGATGATGAGAACTCTCGCATCTGTGGCTGGCATAGCTATCGTCCTTTTTCGATAGCCATTCTCAAAAGGTGTGCCAGCCGAGCTGAGGGGCGGAAATCAAGAACGCTGCGCTGCATGTCATGGCACAGACAAGTGTGTCCGTGCCAAGTCCGACCGGAGCTCGTGCTGCTGGTGGTTCCAGGCGGAGCCCCCTCACGGCCAGCGGAATTGCATCATCCGCGCGGAGCGTCAACCGCATGAACGATCGGCCGCGCAAGTTCCGGCCGGACTGGAGAGTCCGGCCTACGTCCAGCCGCCTCCGGCGGTGTATTTTGGGGCTGGCGTATGGGCAATGCGCCCGCCGCTGACGCAGAAGGCGGCCGTGGATTAGACGCATCTCGATCACCGGCCCATGATGACGTAGGTTTTTTGATCCGCAGATGACGCAGATGAACGCAGATGAAGGGTAGCGACGGCCGCCGGCAGGCGGGCCGCCTGCGGCTAGGCTTTCATCTCTCGATCTGCATCATTCGCGGATCAAGATTTCTGTTCTACGTAGAATTGATCTGATACTTTTGAGAATCAATCTGATCATAGTTATGATGAATTCGATACTCTGTCGAATCGATTTGTTCCTTCACAGACGTAATCTGATGATCAGGAGAATCATCTGGTCCTTCAGAGAATCAATCTGATGATCAGGAGAACCATCTGCTCCTCCGGAGAATCAATCTAATGATCGGAAGAATAATTCGGTTCTCCGTAGAGTAGATCGTATTATCGATAGAACCATTTCGTTCCTCGATAGCAGCGAATCGATAATCAGTAGAATTATTTTGATACACGTTAGAACCAGTTTGATGATCATGAGTACCAGTTCATTCCTACGTAGAATCACGTTGATGCTACTGCAACACTAGTGTGTTCAATAAGTTACATGAACTTTCAGGCTGGCGCCTGCCCTGAGCGAAGCCGAAGGGTCCCGCCGGCAGACCCGGCGGCGTCTCGCCGCCGGGTTTACGAGTGAATGTTTCGAGTCTCGCCGGCTCGCCGGCGGGACCCCGCCGCCAAGACGCCGGAGGCGGCTCGACGTAGGTCGGACTCTCCAGTCCGACCGGAGCTCGCGCGATTGTTCGTTCATGCGGCTGACCCTCCGCGCGGATGATGCAATTCCACTGGCCGTGAGGGGCTCCGCCTGGAACCACAAGCCGGTCGGACTGGAGAGTCCGACCTACGTACGAGCCGCCTCCGGCCGCTTAGGCACAGACAAATGTGTCTGTGCCCAGGGCGCGCAGCGCGCGCCCTGGGTTGCCACGTTACTGCCTGGCTTCGCGCTGGTCGCGCTGACCGGCATTCATCGACTTCGCCGGCCTCGATTCGGCGATCGCACCCAACATCTCCCGGTTGAACGCCGGCAGATCATCGGGCTTGCGGCTGCTGATCAGATTGCGGTCGCGGATCACCTCGCGGTCCTGCCAGTCCGCGCCGGCGTTGCGCATATCGTCATGCAGCGTCGGCCATGTCGTGATGCGACGTCCCTGCACCAGACCGGCGGAGATGAGCAGCCAGCCGCCGTGGCAGATCACGGCGATCGGTTTACCGGCCTGGTCCATCTCCTGGACGAATTGCTGTGCGCGGCTGTCGATGCGCAGAGCGTCGCCATTGATGACACCGCCCGGGAGGACGACGGCATCAAACTCCGAAGCATTGGTTTTCGAAAGCGGCAGGTCGACCTTGAACTTGTCGGCCTTGTCGTAATGCCTGAATCCCTGCACCTCGCCGTTCTTCGGGGACACGAGAACCGTCTTCGCCCCCGCCTTATCCAGCGTCTCCCGCGGACTGGTCAACTCAATCTGCTCAAAACCATCGGTGACGAGGATTGCTACGCGTTTGCCTTTCAGGTCAGACATGGTGTGTTACCTCCGGCCGGAGGTGCATGCAAGAAGGAGACACTCAACCGTGAAAAACCAGAAACCAGAAACTAGAAACCAGAAACCAGAAACAACGAAGCAACTCCTTCTGGTTTCTGGTTTCTGGTTTCTGGTTTCTGGTTTTATTTCTGGTTTCTGGTTTTACTTCACCAGCCTGGAGATCTCGCGGAACTCATCCGTCCCCGAGTTCACGGTCAGCTCGAACAGGACCATCTCCGTGGAGCTGAGCCTGGCTCCGTCGAAGAGCATGCGGCGGATGGCGACGTCTTTGTTGGCCGGGGTGCGGGAGGAGATGGCGTCGGCGACGATGGTGACGTCGTAGCCGTTGGCGAGCAGGTCGCCGACGGTCTGGTAGACGCAGACGTGCGCCTCGATGCCGGCGATGATGACCTGTTTGCGGTGCAGATTGCGCATGGCCATGACGAACTCGGGGCAGCCGAAGGCGGAAAAGCAGCTCTTCTCGATCGGCTCGTAGCCGGATGTCTCCTCGAAGGCGCGGCGGATGACCGGCACGGTGGGACCGAGTCCCTGGACGTACTGCTCGGTGAGGATGGCGGGGATATCGACGATCTTGCTCCCGCGCACGAGCCTGTCGAGATTGCGCTCGACGGCCTCCCGGTCGTCGATGACCGGCATCAGCTTCTGCTGCACGTCGATGACGACGAGGAAGGCGTCGGCGCGGTGGAGTCTCGCCATACGTAAGAGACTACACGATCACGTGCAAAGGGCGTTGTCCGCGCAGAAACATGGCCACGTCCGTGGCCGCGATCCGAGCCATGGCCGCCCGGGTCTCCTCGGTTGCCGAGCCGATGTGCGGCGCGAGGACGACATTCGGCATGCCCAGCAGGCGCGGGTTCACGTTCGGCTCGTCTTCGTAGACGTCGAGACCGGCGCCGCCTAGCTGACCCTCATCGAGCGCATCGCAAAGCGCCCGCTCGTCGACAAGCCGGCCGCGCGATGTATTGATGAGGAACGCCCCGCGCTTCATGGCCCAAATGGAATTGGGATTCATGAGATGCCGGGTCTCGTTCGTGAGCGGAGCGTGGATGGAGACGACGTCGCTCGTGGCCAGCAGTTCGTAGATCGGTTCGCCGCGGCGGGTTCCCGTAACCAGCATGCCGAACGCACGGGCCCGTTCCGCCACGGCTTTGCCGATCCGCCCCATGCCAATGATGCCGAGACGTTTCCCGGTCAGGCTGGTACCGAGGAGGTGCAGCGGCTCCCAGACGCACTTCCCGCTCGTGCGCACCTCGCGATCGCCCTCGACGACGCGGCGCATTACCGCGAGGATGAGGGCCATGGTCAGATCGGCCGTGGCCTCGGTGAGCACGCCGGGCGTGTTCGTGATGGTGATGCCGAGCTCGCGCGCGGCATCGATGTCGATGTTGTTGTAGCCCACCGCGAAGTTGGCGATCATCCGGAGGCCGGGATTCGCGGCCAGGACGTTGCGGGTAAGTGGATCGCTGAGGAGCGTGATGGCGGCGTCCGCTTCGCTCAGGATCGTGATCATCTCCTCTTCGGAACGCCCCTGCTCCGTCGGATGCTCGACGAAGTCGCACAGCCCCGAGAGGATCTCGCGCGCATTGGAAGGGTACTTCGCCGTGAGGACGACAACCGGCTTCATGTGCTTTTCTTCGCCATCAGCCAACCGATGAGAAAGATCGCACCGCCGATGAAGAGCAGGCGCACTTCCATTGTCACATTGTCCTTCAGAAGGCCGGTGAGCAAACCGATCGGAAGAATGATCATCCCGATGAACTGGAGGGAGCGGCCGAGGAGGGAAGCCATAGGAAGTAGATTAGTAGATTAGTCGATCAGTGGATTTGTGGATTTGTGAGTGGATCGGGACGCGGTGCGACCGCGCAGCCCTAATCTACTAATCTACTAATCACTGATCCATGAATCACGGATCCACCGTAATCGTCACCACCCGATCCCCGCGCTCGGTCTGATCGACCACGGCCGTCATCCCGGCGGTGACGCGGCCGAAGATCGTGTAGCCGCCGTCGAGGTGCGGCTGCGGGGAGTGCGTGATGAAGAACTGGGAGCCGCCCGTGTCGGGGCCGGAGAGGGCCATGCCGACGGCAGCGCGCGTATACTTCTGCAGGTTGATCTCGTCGCGGATGGCGTAGCCGGGACCGCCCTCCATATCGTTGCGCGGGTCGCCCCCCTGGATGACGAAGTTGGGGACGACGCGCATGAACGAGCTGTTGTCGAAGTACTTCCCGCGGGCGAGCCGCGCGAAGTTCCAAGTCGTGATCGGCGCGTCGTGTGTCAGAAGAGTGATCTGGATATTGCCGCGCGTCATGTGGATCGTGACGGTGTGCTGCTCGCGCGACCACTGCACGATCGGTTCATAGTCGACCAGCGTCACCGGCAGGGGTGTGTACTGCGGTCGCGGTTTCTTGAGCTGCTGCTCGATGGCGTCGGCGGCGATGCGGCGCACGACCGGATCGCGATCCGAGAGCAGGCCGCGGAGGACGCTCTCGCGCTCCGGATAGTCAATCTCGGCGAGGGAGCCGATCGCCGCGAGGCGCGCGTCATTCTGTTTGTCGTTCCGCGCGCGCTGCTCCGCCGCTTGCAGCGTGGCCAGCTTGCCGGCATCGTGCGACTTCGCATAGCGGCCGATGGCGTAGCCGCGCACGATGACGTCGGCATCATCGAGCCCGGCGCGGATCAGGGGGAGGCTCGATTCCACATGGTCGTCGGCGATCGTGGCCAGTGCCTGCGCCCGGACGAGTGGATCCGTGTCATGGGCATAGCGCTCGCGGACGCTGTCGGAAATCGAACTGGCCGCTTCGAGCACGCGCACCTTGGCCCATCCGCTCAGGTCAGCCGGCAGCAGCTTCTCGTCACCGAGGTTCTTCGCGATCGCGCCCGCAGCCAGCTCGCGCTCCCAGCGTGAGCCGCTGGCGGCGATGTCGATCAGCCGCCGTTGTGCCGGTTCGTTGTGTACGGAGTAGTACCCGAGCGCGTCGATCGACGATGCGCGTGTGCCGGGATCGGGATCATCGAGCAGTTCGAGCACGCGTGCCGCGTCCTGCGCCATCGTCGGACGCTCGATGGCGCCGCGATCCTTTGCGGCGATGCGGGCGACGGCAACGACCGCGTTCGTTCGCACCCAGGGATGCGGATCGCGCAACGCTTCGATCAGCAACGGCGCCGATTCCGGCGAGGCGATCCGGCCGAGCGCCGACATGACGTTGGCGCGGGTCTGAGGATTCGGTTCGTTCGACAGAAGCTCCAGGCGCGCCCGTGCCGGTGCGTACGCGCGGCGCGCCAACGCGTAGGTCGCTTCCTCGCGAATGCGCGGCGACGGTGATCCGAGCGCTTCGGCGGCGATCGCCGACGCCTCGTCCGTCTTGAAGCGGAAGAGGAATCGGATCGCTCGCGCACGTATGCCTTCCGTCGTCTCTTTTCCCGCGAACGCGGCATAGCGCGCCAGCGGCACGTGCGCGGCCAGTTTCGAGAGCGCCTCGACGGCCTCGCCGGCCACGTCGCCATCCGAATCGCCGGCGAACTGCAGCAAGGCATCGACGGATGCCGGATCGCCGATCTGTCCCAGCGCAAACGCCGCGGTGGCGCGGACGTTGGCGTCGGGATCGCTGACCAGCGTCACGAGCTGGGCCACCCCGGCCTGGCGCTCTCCCTCATCGCGCACTCCATTGCCATTCGTATCGACGAACGCTTGCGGGCCGATGCGCGCCAGTGCCAGCGCCATCCGCGCGCGGTGCAGCGCGTTGGGATGATGAATGCCCCAATCGACGAGAGCGGCGTCGTACTCGCGCCGGTCCTCCGCCCGCAGGATGCGTGCTTCTTCCTCGATGGTGAATCCATACGCCTTCGGTGCGGCGGGCACGGGGGCTGGCGGAGGGGGTGGTGGCGCGGGAGGGACGGTCGTGCAAGCGACGGCGAGGACGAGCAATATGAAGACGGTTTTGCGCATCGAGGCGGATGATAGCGTTTCAGCGCGGCGGGCTGCTGATCGGCAAACGGCGCCTGAAGGCTGTGACATACCGCACACCTGGCGGCGACAGCGATCTCCTTGCTACCCGGCCCCACCTGAACGACACTGCCCGCTGCATGCCCACCTCAGCGGACGTCGATGCGAAGAATCTGGCCCGCCGCTACGGAAGGCGGTGGGCGCTGGCGGATGTGTCGTTCTCGCTCGCGGGCGGCTCGGTGCTGATGGTGGCAGGACCGAACGGATCGGGGAAATCGACCCTGCTGCGGACGCTGGCCACCGCGATCCGGCCGGACGGAGGCTCCGCGCGCGTTGGCGGCTTCGATGTCCTGCGCGAGCGCGAAGACGTCAGGAAGCTTCTGGCCCTGCTCAGCCATTCGTCGTATCTCTATGACTCGCTTACCGCGCGCCAGAACCTGGCTGTCGTCGCCGATCACCTCGGACGTTCCCGCAGCGGCATCGACGCTCTGCTCGAGCGCGTCACTCTCGGCGGCCGCGCCGACGACACAGTGGCGACGTTCTCGGCTGGCATGCGCAAGCGGCTCTCGTTTGCGCGCGTTCTGCTGCAGGAACCTCGTGTGGCGCTACTCGATGAACCGTATGGCCAGCTCGACCCTGAGGGCTTCCTCCTCGTCGAGGATGTAGTGCGCGAGCTCAAGGCCGGCGGGACGACGGTGATCATCGCCACGCATCAGCTCGCGCGTGCCGCCATCGTGGCCGATGAGGCAATGCTGCTGGAAGCAGGGCGTGTGAAGTGGCGGGGAAAAGCGTCCGAGGTCCCGTGCTGATCGCCGCGCTCCGCAAAGAGCTTCTCCTCCAGTGGCGAAGCCGCGCTCAGTTCATGGCTGTCTTCGTCTTTGGCGCGGCGGCGCTGCTGCTGTTCAGCTTTGCCGTCGGGCCGGTGGCGGAGATGCTGCGCCAATTCTCGGCCGGCTTCCTCTGGCTCGGATTGCTCCTCTCATCGACCCTGACCCTCGCGGAGAGCTTCCACGCGGAGATGGAGAACAGGGCGCTGGAAGGGCTGCTGCTCCTGCCGGCGAATCCGCGTGCTCTCTATTACGGCAAGGCCATCGCCAACTGGCTGCAACTCATCCTCCTCGGTATTGCTCTCGTGCCGGTGATGGTCGTCCTCTACGATGCCGGCACGACGCACATCGGCCAGCTCGTCCTGGTCATCGCCCTGGGAACTGCTGGACTCTCGGCGCCCGGCACACTCTACGCGGCGATGACGGCACAAGTGCGATCGAAGCAGACGCTACTGCCGTTGCTGTTGTTTCCGCTGATCGTTCCGGCTTTACTGGCATCGGTAAAGGCGACATCATTGACCATCCTCGGCGACCCGATGAATCAGTCCAGCGCCTGGATCATCCTGCTCGTCGCCTTTGATGCAATTTACTGGTCCCTCTGCGGTCTTCTTTTCAGTCGAGTCGTCGAAGAGTGAGGTCTCCCCTATGAAACGGAACCTGTTCTGGCTGGCCATCGTCCTGCTGGCGGCGGCGGTCTACTTCGGCCTCCTCGTCACGGTAGCCGATCAATACCTCGGCGCCGATCTGTCGCTTGGATTGCCGGTGGTGGCGCGCACACTCATCGCCTTTCTCGGCGGCCTGGTGGCGCTCGTGCTCATCATCGTGGCCGACGACTTCGGGAATCTCAAGCGGCCGAAAACCCTCGCCGCGGCCGGCATCCTCTTCCTCCTGATCGGCTCCTACTTCGGTCTCTTCGTCGCGCCGCCGGAACAGTTCATGGGCGAGACGCAGCGGATCATGTACGTCCACGTGCCGACAGCCTGGTTCGCGTTGGTGGCCATGACGCTCGCCCTCGCCAGCGCGGTCGTCTTCCTCTTCGGAGGCGACTACGACTGGGACGCGCGGATGGAAGCATCGATCGAGGTCGGTGTGGTCCTGGCGTTCCTCCTTTGTTGCCAGGGCGCAATCTGGGCAAAACCGACCTGGGGCGTCTGGTGGGATTGGGACCCGCGGCTGACGACCACAGCCGTACTGTTGTTCGCGTTTCTCGGAATCCTGGCGCTGCGGAAGTTCTCCGAGGAGCCGCACAAGCGGGCCATGTGGTCGGCGGTGGCGACGATCATCGCGTACGTCGATGTCCCGATCGTCTACTTCTCGGTCAAATGGTGGAACTCGCTTCACCAGCAGCAATCCAACCCGAACACGGTCTCCAAACCCTTCTGGATTCCACTGCGCGCGAATGCCTTCGGCATTCTGCTGCTGATGACGGCGTTCATCATGCTGCGCGCGCGCGTCGCCGCGCTGCGGCTGAAGCATGAGCTGGCGCCGCCGCCGGCACTCACCGATGCGGAAATGGGAGAGACGGTATGAACGGAGTGGTCTCGGGCGGTTGGAACTTCGTCGCCGCTGCCTACGGTGTGACGGCCCTGGTGCTGACGATCTACGGTGTGACAGTAATCACGCGACTGCGTGATGAAATCTCCCGCGCCACGAAAGAACGGCAAGGATGATGAAGGACATGGATACGAAACTGACTGCCAGCGCCGCCTCCAGGCGCAAAACCCGCCTTTTCATGCTCGGTGCATTTCTCGTCGCCGCGGTGGCCTTCGTTGTGATCTCCGCCGGCGGCATCAGCAAGAACCTCGTCTACTACTGGACACCAACCGACCTTCATGCCGCCGGCGACAAGGCCTACGGCGCAACGATCCGCCTTGGCGGAATGGTGGCCGCGAATTCGGTGAAGGGCCGCACGGGCGCCTCGGGGCTCGAGTTCGACGTGAAAGACGCCACCGGCATCGTTCATGTGAAGTCCACCGGCGTACCTCCGCAGATGTTCCGCGAGAACATCGGCGTCGTCGTCGAAGGGACGATGACCCGCTCCGGCTACTTCCAGTGCAACCGCCTGATGGTCTCGCACAGCAATGAGTACCGGGCGCCAAAGAGCGGCCATCCGATGAATAAGGATGAGCTGCAAAAGCTGATGCGTACGACAGAAGGGTTGAAAGACTAGTGGATCAGTAGATTAGTGATTCGTGGATTAGTGATTCGGCGAGTCGTGCCCCTTCTGATCTACTAATCCACCGATCTGCCAATCGACTCGCACACGGAACCAACACACATGATCCCTGCACTAGGCCGTTTCATCATTCTCGCTTCGGTGCTGGTCGCGACGACCGGCGCCTTCATCGCCTACGCGGCCGGAGCCAAGCGCTCCCCCGAAGGGCTTCGCTGGTCGCAACGGTTCGCGTATCTGTTCGCGGCCCTCATGATCGCGGCCACCGCGGTGATGGAGTACGCGCTGATCACTCACGACTTCAGCGTGCAATATGTGGAACACGTCGGCTCCACCGAGGTGCCCATGTGGGTGACCATCGTCAGCCTCTGGTCATCGCTGGAAGGGTCGATCCTCTTCTGGGGCTTCATCCTCGGCATCTACATCGCGGCCACCACGTGGGTCAATCGCAATGATCACCAGGAGTACATGCCGTTCGCTATCGGCACATGGCTCTCGGTCGGCGCGTTCTTCAGCTTCCTCATCGCAGGACCGGCCAATCCGTTTCTGACCGTCGCCAATCCGCCGCTCGACGGGCCGGGCCCGAACCCCCTGCTCCAGAACCATCTGTTGATGATCATCCACCCGCCGATGCTGTATCTCGGCTACGTAGGCATGACTATCCCCTTCGGCTTCGCGGTGGCCGCGCTGCTGCGCGGGCGGCTGGGACAATCCTTTCTCCGCCCTCTCCGCGCTTCATTGCTCCTGCCATGGGTCTTCCTGACCATCGCCATCATGCTCGGCGGCTGGTGGGCGTACGAAGTCCTCGGCTGGGGCGGTTACTGGGCCTGGGATCCTGTGGAGAACGCGTCTCTGCTGCCCTGGCTCACCGCCACCGCGGCGCTGCACTCCGCGATCGTGATGGAGCGGCGCGGCGTGCTCAAGGGCTGGACGGTCACGCTCGTCCAGGCCAGCTTCCTTCTGACGATCCTGGGCACGTTCATGACGCGCTCGGGCGTCTTCAACTCGGTCCACTCGTTCACACAGAGCTCGATCGGGCCGACCATCCTCGTCTTCCTTGCCGCGGTGCTTCTCTTCTCGGTGGCGCTGCTGGCCTTCCGCATCGACTCGCTCGAAGCCGAGGGACGGCTCGATAGCGCTGTCAGCCGCGAGGGGATGTTCCTCGTCAACAATCTCTTCTTCGTCGTCCTCACATTCACCGTGCTGATCGGCACCTGCTTCCCACTCGTCGTCGAAGCGATCAAAGGGAAGCAGATGAGCGTAGGGCGGCCTTACTTCGACGCCATGGTGGTGCCGATCGGTACCGCCCTACTGTTCCTGCTCGGCGTCGGCCCCGCGCTACCGTGGGGGAAGGCTTCGAAGAAGGAGTCGCAGCGGGCGCTTCTGCCGCCGCTCATCACCGGCGCGATCGTGCTGGCCATCGGATACGCCCTCGGCGTGCGCAACGGCTGGACGCTCCTCACGCTGCTCTTCGGCGGTTACGCCGCACACGTCACCCTCGCGCAGATGTGGCTGCCGTTGCGGCAGCGTCTGAAGAAAGGCGATTCGTTCGGGCCGGCGCTCGTCGACACGCAGCTTCGCCGCGGGCGGCGCCGCTTCGGCGGTTACATCGTCCACGCGGGCGCGGTGATCGTCTTCGTCGCCATCGCCGTCAGCAGCACGATGCGCACACAGCAGGAAGTCACGCTGAATCGCGGCCAGAGCACGACGTTCGCCGGGTACACCGTCACGTTCATCGGCACCGAGCAGCGCGCCGAGCCGCATCGCCAATCAACCATCGCCCGTTTGACCATCACCAAAGGCGGCGGTGGCGGCACACCAAGTGGCGGTGGCGGTACGCCAGGTAGTGGCGGTGGCACATTCGTCACCACGATGGAGCCGCGCATGAACCAGTACGCGGCCATGCGCGAGCCGATCGGCACCCCGGCCGTTTATTCGACGCTCGCGGGCGACTACTACATCTCGATCATGAACCTGCAGGGCGACCAGGCCGGAGTGCTCATCATCAATATGCCGATGGTGGGTTGGATCTGGTTCTCTGTTCTGATGATGGGCGCGGGCGGCTTGATCGCACTGATTCCGGCGCGGCGCCGCACATACGTGGTCGTGCCCGAGAGTACCGCGCAGATCGACAGTGAGGTCGTGGCGTGAATCGGAACGTCCTGATCATCGGCATCGTCATCGTGGCGGCGATCGTCTTCGTCCTCTTCGCCGGCCTCGGCAAAGATCCGCAGCACATCGACTCGCCCCTCATCGGCCGTCCGGCGCCGCCGTTCACACTGCGGGCGGTAGGGACCGGCCAGACGGTCGATCTCGAATCGCTGCGCGGCAAACCGGTCATCGTCAATTTCTGGGCGACGTGGTGCGGGCCCTGTTTCGAAGAGCACCCCACCCTCGTCGCCAACGCGCGCAATCTGCCGAACGTGCAGTTCGTCGGCATCGTCTTCAACGATACCGACGACAAGATCATGCGCTTTCTGGCCGAGCGCGGGTCGGCGTATCCCACCCTGCTCGATGCCAACGGCAAGACCGCGATCGCTTATGGCGTCGGCGGCGTGCCGGAGACGTTCTTCATCAATCCCGCGGGGAAGATTGTGGCCAAGTTCGAAGGCCCGCTCTCCACCGAATTACTCCAGGAGAATCTGGAGAAGGCACTTCGATGATCGCCACCCTCTTCCTGCTGGCCCTGATGCAGATCAAGGCGCCCGACGCGGAGCAGTTCGTCGGCCCGCCGCAAGGGACCCCGCTCGCCGGCGCACAGCTCGAGCGCAGGGCAATGGAGATTTCCTCCGAGATTCGCTGCCCGGTCTGCCAGGGGCTGGCCATCGGCGACTCGCCGTCGCAGATGGCCGCCAACATGAAAGAACAGGTGCGGGAGCTCCTCGCGCGCGGCTACACGGAAAACCAGATCCTCAGCTACTTCGAGAAGTCGTACGGCCAGTTCGTCCTGCTCAAGCCGAAGTTTCAGGGAGTGAACGCGTTCGTCTGGATCCTGCCGGTGCTGGCTTTGGCCGCCGGCTTCGTGCTCGTCATAACGAAGGCGAAGAAGCTGGAGGCCGCTCCCGCGAAAATCGCCGCGGCAACCGACGAAGCGGCGGACGACGACCCTTACCTTACACGCGTCCGTGAGATGGTGGAGAAACCATGACCGACTGGCTCAGCGCCACCGCAATGATCCTCTCCGGCGGAATCGTCGGGTTCATGTTCTGGTACGGAATGAAGGGACGGGCCGCCAAGCCCGATCTGGAACGCCTCGATCTGGAAGCGAAACGCGACACGCTGCTGCAGCAACTGCGCGAGCTGAAAGAGACCGGCGGCAGCGCCGACGAACAGCGGCGGCTGGAGCACGAAACAGCGGCTGTACTGCGTGCGCTGGACAAACGTGCACCCGATAAACGCGCAAAAGACAAACGAGGGGCGGACTCTTCCGTCCGGCCTTCGGACGACGACACTCGGCCGGAGCTCGACCCCCGCGCGCTCGCCGCGCACGCCCGCGCGTCATCGATCCGCGGCTTCGTCTGGGGCGTGGCCGCCGTGGCGGTGCTCGGCGGCATCGCCTGGTTCGTCACGCAGCAGGCCACGCCGAAGACCGCGGGGACGACCGGCGGCACTCCGATGGCGTCCGCAACGCAGTCGTCGCCGCAGCAGCAGCCCGACGCGGCCCTGCAACAGATCCAGGCCGCGGTGGCCAGCAAGCCCGACGACCTCGAGGCGCGCAATCAGCTCGCGAAGGCCTATCTCGAGCGCGAGAATCTGATGGCCGTCTTCCAGGAGACGCAGTACATCCTCAAGCGCAGCCCCAACGATGCCCGAGCCTTGACCTATCAGGCGCTGGTGCGCATGTCGATGGGTCAGCGTGACGGGGCGGAGGAGATGCTCCACCGTGCCATCAAATCCGATCCTGAGCTCCTCGACGCCTACGTGGCCCTGGCCTGGGACTACGTGCAGAGCGGCAAGACCAGCGAAGCGGAGGGATTGATCAACGAAGCGGCCCGCCGCCATCCCGATCAGGAGGCGCGCCTCGAAGAAGTGTTTGCCAAGATGAAGGAACAGGCCAGGAGCCAGCCTCCGCCCGCGGCCATGCCCGCGGATCATCCAGCCCTCCCCGTTCCCGGCGCTGAATCCCCCGCGGTGGGCTCTGCATCGGTTCCCGCGGCGACCAGTGCTGGCCCGTCCGTACATCTGACACTGTCGCTGGCCGGCTCCGTGAAACAGTCGCCAAGCGCCGTGCTCTTCATCATCGTCCGCGCTGCCGGCGAGAGCGCGGGACCGCCCGCTGCAGCCAAACGTATCGACGCGCCGAAGTTCCCGCTCGAGCTGGACATCACCTCCGCCGACTCGATGATGGGCCAGCCGCTTCCGCTCTCGGTAACCGTCGAAGCCCGCCTCGACTCCGATGGCAACGCCATGACCAAAGACCCCTCCGATCCGCACGCATCGCAGAGTGGGGTGGCGACGAATGGGACGAAGGTGGCGTTGGTGTTGAAGTAGGGGACCGGTCTGGGGAAAGAGGTTAGCTGTCGGGATGTGCCGGAAGTCGATCCGCCCAATAGCCCAGTCGTCGGCTCTGATGAGCAATAGCGACGACGAAAAGCTCGTCCTCCTCAACGACGTACATGAGACTGTAGGGGAAACTCAGAAGCGATTTCGCGTGCACGCCGTCATCGATTACCGGCGCGATATTCGGATACCTCTCGATCGTTCGCGTTGCGACATTAATGTCTTCGAGGAAGCGGTCGCCCAACCCCAGGCTTTTCGATCGTAGTAGTCAACCGCTTCCGCGAGCTCTGCATCGGCCGCTTCGTGGAAGCGCGACTTCATCTACGTTGCCGCCCAGCTAATCTCGCGAATACCTCTTCTGAAGGAATCGACTTGGCTGTTCCCGCCTTTAGCTGCTGATAGCGGCGCGCCGCCTCCTCCACCCATAGCCGCTCGTATTCCTCGGGGGTCAAGTCGTCTAGGCTATCGAGAAGTCGCTTCGCAAGCGCAGCTCGCGATTCGCTGCTCAGCCGTAATGCCTCCGAAGCCAGATCCTCCAAGGTGCGTTCCATCACTCAAGTCTACGCCACTGGCGACGGTTCTATTGATCGGCTCTAGGCATGCTCCTGATCCCACGCCTTGCTTTGCCTGCTAACAAGCAGCTTTGGTTCGTGGCCGCACGTAGCGCTGGCCGCTGGCCGGCTGGACCGCTGCCGGCCCGGCGGCGGTCTTGTCTGTATCGCCGGCGAGCCACCGGCGGTCCAGCCGCCGAGCCGGCGTCGCTACGCTCGCCCGCAACGTAGTACCATCCTCCCGTCGCCTAGGGGTGGCCGCGAAAACGGCCTGAGATCACACCCTGGAACCTGACCCGGTTAAGACCGGCGTAGGAAAAGGCAACGGGGCAATCGATGAGAGTTCTCCGCGTCGTTTCATTTCTTTTTTTTCTTCCTGTTCTCGTTTCGGCCGCAACATTGCGCGGTGTCATCCATGCGGTCGATGGCCAGCCCGTGGGCCAGGCCACCGTCGAGGTGGAGGGGCAGAGCGTCGTCACCGGTGACGACGGCCGCTTCGCCGTCGACGTCCCGGCGGGTACCCACACCGTCGTCGTGACGCGGGCCGGCTTTCAGGCGATCGCGCAACAGGCGGCCACGGACACGGACATCGTCATCACCTTGCGGCCCGGGCTGGCGGAGAACATCGTCGTCAGCGGCATCCGCGCCGAGGCCAAGACGCCGGTGACCAAGAGCGACGTCGACCGCGGGACGATTGAGCGCGACTACTACGGGCAGGACATCCCGCTCCTGCTGCGCGATACACCGTCGATCGATACGTACGCCGAGGCGGGCGTGGGAGGGTCGGGATACTCGTACATCACCTTGCGCGGCATCAGTCCGACGCGGCTCAACTTCACACTCGACGGGGTACCGCTGGCCGACTCCGAAGACATGGGAACGTACTTCGCCGACTTCCCCGATCTCGCCCGTTCGCTGCAATCGATCCAGGTGCAGCGCGGTGTGGGGACGTCGACGGTGGGCTCGCCGTCGTTCGGAGGATCGATCAATCTCGAATCGATCGCCCTTGCGCCGACGGAGTCGACGAGCGCGGAGATCAGCGCCGGATCGTTCGGCACGAAGAACGCCACCGTCGGCTACCAGTCGGGGGCGCTTCCGGGCGGCTACGCGTTTTATGCACGCCTCTCCGCCGATCAGTCAGACGGTTTCCGCGAGTCGTCCGGCTATCGCGCGCACAACCTCTTCGTCAGCGCGGCCAAGCAGAACGAGGACTCGCAGCTTCGCCTGACCGGCTTCACCGCGCACGAGTGGACGCAGCAATCATTCGATGCCGCGGACGCCGCCACGCTCGCGCACGATCTGCGCGCCAACCCGTTCGGGCCGCAGGACCGCGACAGCTTCGGTTACGACCTCGCCCAACTGCAGTACCTGCGCGCCTTGTCGCCTCTGACGAACATGACCGCGTCCATTTTTTACCAGCGCGGCTACGGCTGGTACCGCCTCTCCGGCGACCAGTACGGTCTCGACGGCCTGCTGATCGGCAGCATGGTGACACTGAGCACGACGCGCGGTCCGTGGACGGCAAACTACGGCCTGCACGTCAATGAGTTCCGCCGCGAGCACACCCTCGACGAGGCTGACGGCGTACGCGATTACTACAACTACGGCACGAAGGGGGAAGCCAACGCCTTCGCCAAACTCAGCTATGACGAAGGGCGCTGGCACCTCTACTCCGACGCCCAGCTTCGCACCACGAACTTCCACTACCACGGCGACGTCGCCATCGCCCCGATCCGCTGGACGTTCTTCAACCCCAAGGTCGGTGCCCGGTACGACCTCTCCGCGGCCAACAGCCTCTATGGATCAGCCGGAATCTCGACGCGCGAGCCGACGCGCAACGATCTCTTCCAGGGCGAGGACAACGCCACATTCGCGCACGACCTCCACGCCGTCCGGCCGGAACGGCTCGTCGACCTCGAAACGGGATGGAACTATCGGGGTCGGGCGGCCACCTTCGGCGCGAATGTCTATGCCATGAACTTCCACAATGAGATCGCCTCGACCGGTGAGCTGTCGCCGATCGGCCTGCTCCTGCGCCGCAACGTCGACCGCAGCTACCGTCGCGGAGTCGAGCTGGAGTACGGATGGCAGGTCCTGCCGCGTCTGAAGCTGCGCGGCAACGCAAACATGAGCCGCAACCGCATCCACACCTGGACGCAGTTCTACGACGTCTACGATGCCGCGGGAAACATCGTCGGCAGCCAGCCGATCACCTTTCACGACGTCAATCCCGTCCTGACGCCGACGCTGATCGCCAATCAGACGGTCGAGTACGCGCCGTCATCGAAGCTCACGTTCGGAGTGACTGGGCGGCACGTGGGAAGCTCCTATCTCGACAACACCAACAACAACGCATTCATCGCCCCATCGTTCACCACGCTCGAGGCCAATGCCGCCATCGCTCTCTCGCGCGAGGTCACCGTTCGTGTGCAGGTCAATAACCTGACGAACAACAAACGCGTCTTCCCGAGCGGCTACAGTTACCTCTTTCTCACTCCGGACAAGACCATCGACGGGATCGCCTACTACTACCCGCAGGCCACGCGAAACGCCACGGTGATGGTAGATTTCAAGCGGTGACGTTCACCCTCATCGGGACGGTGGCCATCTTCTCCGAACTGGCGAAGGTCTGGCTGGCCATTCGCAGTAACTTCACTCCCCTGGAGATGGCGGCCGTCGTCTTCACGCTGGCGAACGTCTGGCTGGCCATCAAGGAGAACATGTGGACGTGGCCGACCGGCATCGCCAGCGTGCTGCTCTATCTCGTCGTTTTCTGGCGCTCCCACCTCTACCTGAATGCCGGCCTGCAAATCATCTACTTCGTGCTCTCCATCCACGGTTGGTACGAGTGGTTGCACGGCGGCGTGAACAAGAGCGAGTTGAAAGTCACGCATGCATCGTCTCGGATGTGGGCGGCCCTGATGTCCATCGGCGCGATCCTCACTCTGATGTTGCTCTGGCTGCTCCGCGCCACCACGCATGACGCCTCGCTGCCGATCTGGGATGCCGTGACGACGGCGTTCAGCGTCGTGGGGCAATACATGCTGAACATGAAGATCGTGGAGAACTGGATCATCTGGGCGGCCGTCGACGTGATCTACGTGGTCATGTTCATCGACCAGAAGCTCTACCCCACCGCGGTGCTCTACGCCTTCTTCGTCTTCCTCTGTGTGAAAGGGCTGCTCGATTGGCGCCGCTCCGCACTCGCGTCTGCCTGACCGTTTGTCTCATCGGCCCGGAGTGTACGGGGAAGACCACGCTCGCCGAGCGCCTGTCCGTCCTTTTCGGCGCTCCCTGGGTTCCCGAGTTCGCGCGCGAATATGCGCTGCTCGTTGCCCGGCCGCTGACGGTCGATGACGTCGAGCCGATCGCAAGGGGACAGATGGCGCTGGAGGATGCGTTGAAGGCGGGGGTCGGGAGTCGGGGGTCGGGAGTCGGAGGACCGCTCCCTGACTCCGACAACCGACAACCGACAACCGACAACAGCCTTAAGATCTCCGACCCCCGACCCCCGACCCCCGACTCCCGTTTAATCATCCTCGACACGGATCTCATCAGCACCGTCGTCTACAGCCGTCACTACTACGGTAACTGCCCGGAGTGGATCGAGCGCGAAGCAGAGGCGCGCAAGGCGGACCTTTATCTGCTGACGGACATCGACGTCCCATGGACGGCCGATGACGTTCGCGACACGGCTGCTGCACGTGACGCTCTTCACGGACAGTTCGCGACGACGCTGGCAAACTACGGCGCGAACGTGATCACCATCGGCGGCGATTGGGAGACACGGTTTGCCGCAGCGGTAGCCGTCCTGTCATTCCGAATCGGCGAAACCCCGGAGGGGTGAAGCGCGATGAGGAATCCCCGGCTGAAACCGCGGTCGTGGCTAACGGCCGGGGATTCCTCGCCATGCTTTGCCCCTCCGGGGCGCCGCCGGGCTCGGAATGACAGGTCGCGGCCCGCGATTACGCGGCCAGGTAGTCCTGACGATCGACTACCAGCAGCAGGACGCAGCCCTCATCGCTGACGACTTCCTCGTGACGCGTGCCGGCATCGGCGTGGTGGAAGTCGCCTTTGAGAAGGTAGCTCTCCCCGATCCGGCAGCTTCCGCTGACGACGAACGAATCTTCGGCGCCGCCATGATCGTGGGCGGGGACACTCGCCCCAGGCTCGAACATCATCAGGATCGTGGCCGTGTCGCGCTCGACGTCGATGGAAAGTGTTTTCACCGTAACGCCGGGAACGACGCGATGCCAGCGGCCCTCACTGGCGCGGACGGTGCGCGTATTCTGAGGTGTGGCAAAGGCGGCGCCGAGGATGCGGTCCCGCAGCCCTGCAGGCGGGTCGATCGGTTCGATCGACTCGGCCACGATGCCGTCGAGCAGCATGAGATCCTCGCGTGTCAGCGTCTCCGTCATTTCGCTCCTGCCGCAAACTGTGTCCGCAACTGCGCCATTCCCTCGCACAGCAAGCCCCGAGCCTGCGCCTCCGGGATGCCGTACCTCGCAGCCAGATCGTTCACGCTCAACCCGTTGTACCAGACGTCCTCGACCATCATCCTCGGCGAGGCCTCTGTTGGTACTACGGCTGCCGAGGCCGGTCGGGTTTGTCGGGCCAGCGCGCAGTCGCGGGTAGCCCGGACGAGAAAGCTCGCCGGATCGCCGGCGTTGTCATTCCGCGAGAGCGCCACGAAGGCCGCCTCGAGCGCATCCGCGGCCGCCTCGCGGTCCGAGGTGATGCGCAGCGCGATCGCGTAGAGACGCGGTGCGAGACGATCGTAGATGTCGGCCAGGAACTGCCGGTCGGGCATGGGCTGTGAGAGTTTAGCAGGCTGGCGCGTGCGGAAGTTGCCCTGCAGCCAATTAACTGGTTCCTCGAACGAGTTAACTGGTTCCCGGAACGAGTTAACTGGTTCCTCGAACGAGTTAACTGGTTCATCGGACGAGTTAACTGGTTCCCCGAACCAGAAACCTCGTTCGCCGGACCAGATACCTCGTTTGCCGGACCAGATACCTCGTTCCTCCGGACCAGAAACCTCGTTCCCCGGGACCAGAAACCTCGTATCCCGGGACCAGAAACCTCGTTCCCCCGAACCAGAAACCTCGTTCCTCTGGACGGGAAACCTCGTTCTTCGGACCAGAAACCTCGTTTCCCTGAACCAAAAACCTTGTTCTTCGGGCCAGTTACGACCCGCCCTGCAGCCCCGCGACCTCGTAAACCGCACGACCCCACAACCGCTAGACTCCCTCCATGAACTGGCTGATCAAGAACTTCCTCCGCGGCCTCGTCATCGTCGTACCGATCGCGCTGACGCTCTATCTGCTGTACCAGGCCTTCGTCCGGATCGACCGGCTGCTGAACCTGAAAACGCCGGGGGTGGGGTTCGCCATCATGATCGCGGCCATCATCGCCATCGGGGCGGTGGCGTCGAACTTCTTCGTCCGCAAGCTTCTCCGGCTCACGGAGTCGATCTTCACGCGTGCGCCGCTGGTGCGTCTGGTCTATGCCTCGATCAGGGACCTGTTGGAAGCGTTCGTCGGGGACAAGAAGCGCTTCGATCAGCCGGTGGCGGTTACGATCACCGAGGGGGTGCGGACGCTCGGCTTCGTCACGCAGGATGACCTCGGGTTTCTCTCGATGCCCGGCCAGATCGCCGTCTATCTTCCGTTCTCCTACAGCGTGGCCGGTACGCTGGTGGTCGTGGCGCGGGAACGGGTGGAGGCGCTGGCTGTGGACAGCGCCAGCGTCATGGCACTGGTCGTCTCGGGCGGGGTGTCACGGGTGGCGAGCCGGTAGCGGGGTCTCGCGGTTTCGCAGTCTCGCGGCTGGTTCTCTCGGCTGCCCTGGGCTGGACGGTCTGGACGGTCGCAGTTTCGCGGTCACGCGGTCTCGCAGCCTAGCCCAACACGAGACCGCGTAACCACGAGACCCCGCGACCGCACCCGCGACCGCTCACTGAATGGCGTGTGTTGCGTCACTGACTATTTTCGATATGATCGCCGCCGTTTCGCACGAAGCGGAACCACCGCCTCTCTGATTCGAGATATCCCATTCCCGGACGGTAGCAGCCTGAAATGGCGCAGATCTTCCACCGCAGTGCTAATACTCTCGCTCGCGTCACGATTTTCGGCGCTGTGTTCATCGTCGGATTCGTGCTATGGGTGATCGGCGGCGTGGTCCGCTCGCCATATGCCACCGATCAGGGGATCAAGCGCGAGCAGCCGGTACCGTTCAGCCACCAGCATCACGTCGCCGGACTGGGCATCGACTGCCGGTACTGCCATACCAGCGTCGAGACCTCGAATTTCGCCGGCCTCCCGCCGACTCAGACCTGCATGAACTGCCACTCACAGATCTGGACGAACGCCGACATGCTCGAGCCGGTGCGGGCCAGCTACGCCACCGGCAAACCGATCATCTGGTCGCGCGTTCACCGTCTGCCCGATTTCGTTCATTTCAACCACTCCATCCACGTCAACAAAGGAATCGGCTGCGCGAGCTGCCACGGCCGCGTTGACGAGATGGCCCTGACATTCCAGGACTCGCCGTTGACGATGGAGTGGTGCCTCTCGTGCCATCGCGCCCCGGAGCAATTCGTCCGCCCGCGCGCCGAGGTTTTCAACATGGCCTACGTCGCAAACGATCAGGAGAGCACCGGCCCACGGCTGGTGCGGGAGTACAACATTCAGAAGCTGACGAGTTGCTCGACATGTCATTACTAGGGGGTCGGGAGTCGGGAGTCGGGGGTCGGAGAACCGAGGCGATTTCGCAATCTCCGACACCCGACTCCCGACTCCCGACCCCCGCATCGAAACCATGACCCACCCAAACACACTCAACCTCGCGAAGTTCAAGAAGCGCCTCGGCAACGAGTACTGGCGCAGCCTTGACGAGCTTTCGCGCGAGGACTTCGAGCAGGTCGTCGAGAGCGAGTTCCCGCAGGGAGCGCTGGCGCTCGACCGCGGCGTCGACCGGCGCGACTTCGTGAAGCTGATGGGGGCGTCGATGGCGCTGGGCGGGCTGGCGGCCTGCAACCGGCCGGCGGAGACGATCGTCCCGTACGTTCGCCAGCCGGAAGGGCTCATCCCCGGCAAGCCGCTCTTCTTCGCCTCGGCGATGACGATCAGCGGGTACGCGCACGGCGTGCTCGTCGAGAGCCATATGGGCCGCCCGACGAAGATCGAGGGCAATCCCGACCATCCTTCGAGCCTCGGTGCGACGAACGCGTTCATGCAGGCCTCAATCCTCGGTCTGTACGATCCCGACCGCTCGCAGGTGGTCCGTCACCTCGGCGAGATCTCGACCTGGAGCGAGTTCCTGGCTACTCTGCAGCCGGCCCTGAAAGCGGCGGGCACGAACGGCGCGGGCTTGCGCCTTCTGACGCAGACGATTACGTCGCCGACCCTGGGTGCGCAGATCCAGCAGATTCTCGCCCAGTACCCGGGAGCCAAGTGGCACCAGTGGGAACCGGCCGGCGGCCACAACGTGCGCGAGGGTCTCCGCCTCGCCTTCGGCAGCTACGCCAACGCCGTCTACCATTTCGACAAAGCGAACGTGGTCGTGTCGCTCGACTCGGATTGCCTCGATAGCGGCCCCGGTCACCTCCGCTACGCCCGCGACTTCTCAAGCCGCCGCAAGGTGCGCAAAGGGACGACTTCGATCAACCGGCTCTACGTGATCGAGTCAGGCCCGAGCAGCACGGGTTCGCTTGCTGATCATCGTCTGGCCGTTCGGCCGTCGCAGATCGAAGGCTATGCGCGAGCAATCGCTGCCGGGCTTGGGGGTCGGGAGTCGGGGGTCGGGGGTCGGAGTACCGAGGTGAACTCTCAGAGCTCCGACAACCAACAACCGACAACCGACAACCGCGTCTCCGAAGGGAGCTCTCCAAGCTCCAACCCCCGACCCCCGACCCCCGACCCCCGATTCATCGCCGCCCTTGTACGCGATCTACAAAAAAACCGCGGCGCAAGCATCGTCGTCGCCGGCGATTCGCAGTCGCCTGCCGTCCACGCTCTGGCCATAGCCATCAACCAGGCTCTCGGCAACATCGGCTCGACCGTTACGATCACTGACCCGGTCGAAGTGGCGCCGGTCAATCAGCTCGATTCGCTGCGGCAACTCGTGACCGACATGAACGCCGGCGCGGTGCAGACCCTCATCATCGCCGGAGGCAATCCCGTCTACGACGCGCCAACCGACATCCCGTTCGTCAAGGCGCTGGACAAGGTCCCCTTCCGCGCCCACCTCTCGCCGTACTACGACGAGACGTCGATGCACGTTCACTGGCACATCCCCGAGACGCACTACCTGGAATCGTGGAGCGACGCGCGCGCGCACGACGGCACCGTCTCGATCGTCCAGCCGCTCATCGCCCCGCTCTACAACGGCCGCTCGCCACACGAGCTCCTCGGCGCGCTCCTCGGCGGCCTCGACCAATCGCCCTACGACGTCGTCCGCGCCTTCTGGTCGTCGAAAGCCGGCGCCTTGAACTTCAACGCTACCTGGCGCAAATGGCTCAACGACGGCGTGATCGCCGGCTCGGCACTGCCTCCGAGAACGGCGGGTGGGGCTCCCGCTGTCCCAGGTGCAGCCGACAACAGACAACCGACAACCGGCTACGAGATCAGGATCCTCCCCGACCCCAACATCTACGACGGCCGCTACGCCAACAACGGCTGGCTGCAGGAGTTGCCGAAACCGCAGACGAAGATCTGCTGGGAGAACGTCGCTCTCGTCAGTCCGAAAACCGCGGCCGCGATCGGCTACGACGACAAACGGCGCGACGATCTCGTCAACGAGAAGCAGACGCTCCTGGCCGACATCCGCTACCGGGGCCGCACCCTACGCACGCCGATCTGGGTTGTACCGGGCCACGCCGACGGCACGATCACGATGTTCTTGGGCTACGGCCGGACACGCGGAGGCAAAATCGCTTCGCCCGCCGCTGACCAGTCGGGGATGCTCGGCCTCGACCTCAGCGCGTTCCATCTCTCGGGCCTCACACCCGGCGTGGACGTCACGCCGTTCCGCTTCTCTGACGCTCTCGACGGCGGCGCGGGGGCGGAGATCGAGCTGACGCACGAAGCGCCGTACCCGATCGCATGTACCCAGGAGCACCAGAGCCTGAACGTCAGCGACGTCGGTGCCGACCGCGGAATCATCCGCTCCGCCACCTTCGCCGAGTATCTAAAGACGCCCGACTTCGTCCGCGAGCACAAGCGTGAGGAAGAGCAAAGCAAAGAGACGATGTACCCCCCCTACGAGTACAAGTCGCACGCCTGGGCGATGGTGATCGACACATCGGTCTGCACCGGGTGCAATGGCTGCGTGGTGGCCTGCCAGTCGGAGAACAACATCCCCATCGTCGGCAAGGACCAGGTCGTGGCCGAGCGGGAGATGCACTGGCTTCGCATCGACCGGTACTACAAGGGCAGCATGGAGAACCCCGAGGTCTACAACCAACCGGTGCCGTGCATGCAGTGCGAGAACGCGCCGTGTGAGCCGGTCTGCCCGGTCGGGGCCACGTCGCACAGCAGCGAAGGTCTGAACGACATGACCTACAACCGCTGCGTCGGCACACGCTACTGCTCGAACAACTGCCCTTACAAAGTGCGCCGCTTCAACTTCTTCCATTACGCCGATTACGAAACCCCTGCGCTCAAAGCTCAGCGCAATCCCGACGTCACCACGCGCACGCGCGGCGTGATGGAGAAGTGCACCTACTGCGTACAGCGCATCAACGCCGCGAAGATCAACGCGGAGAAGGACGGCAAGCAGGGCCGCCGCGTCCGCGACGGCGAGATCGTCACCGCCTGCCAGCAGGCCTGTCCGACGGACGCCATCGTGTTCGGGGACATGAATGATCCGACGAGCCGCGTGGCGCAGTTAAAGACGGAGCCGACCAACTACGCACTGCTGGCGGAACTGAATACGAGGCCGAGGACAACGTACCTCGGGGCGATCAAGAATCCGAATCCGGAGATTAAAGGATGAAGGATGAAGGCAGAAGGATGAAGGCGGAAGACAGAGTGCCAATAGCAGAATGGTCTCGGGCGGACGGTGCGAGTCAGCCTATTTCTGCGCTCTGCCTTCGTCCTTCATCATTCATCCTTCATCCCTCATCCTTCTGATTCTGAGCATGGCCGAAAAAGACCAAACCCCCGTCCACGAAATCCGCCCGGTCACGCAGGTGATCCCGGAGCGATTCATCCCCGTTCCGACGGTGGAGCCTGGCCACACGTTTGCCTCGGTGACGGATCAGATCAGCGCCATCGTGCTGCGGAAGCGGATGCCGAAGCTCTGGTGGCTCGGTTTCGCGGCCGGCTGCCTCGGGGTGATGGTGTTGACGGCCACGATCGGCAAGCTGATCTTCGTCGGGGTCGGCATCTGGGGCATCAACCATCCGATCGGCTGGGGCTTCGACATCCTCAACTTCGTCTGGTGGATCGGCATCGGTCACGCCGGCACGCTGATCTCCGCCATCCTGCTGCTGCTGCGTCAGGAGTGGCGGACGTCGATCAATCGATTCGCAGAGGCCATGACGCTGTTTGCCGTGGCCGCCGCCGGGCTTTATCCGGCGCTTCATACCGGACGGCCCTGGTACGACTTCTGGCTCTTCCCGTATCCGAACACGATGACTTTGTGGCCGCAGTTCCGCAGCCCGCTGATGTGGGATGTCTTCGCAGTATCCACATACGCCACGGTCTCGCTGCTCTTCTGGTACGTCGGTCTCATTCCCGACCTGGCCACCTTGCGCGATCGCGCCCGCGGCCAGATCTCGCGCGTCATCTACGGGATGCTTTCCCTGGGATGGCGCGGATCGGCCAAGCACTGGTACCGCTACGAGTCGACCTACCTGCTGCTGGCCGGACTCTCCACGCCGCTGGTGCTCTCGGTCCACACCATCGTCTCGTTCGACTTCGCCGTGGCCCAGATCCCGGGATGGCACGCCACATTTTTCCCTCCGTACTTTGTCGCCGGCGCCGTCTACGCCGGCTTCGCCATGGTTCTGACGCTGGCCATCCCCGCGCGGAAGATGTTCCACCTCGAAGGCTTCATCACCATGAAGCACCTCGAGAACATGGGCAAGGTCATGCTGGCCACGGGCATGATCGTCTTCTACTCCTACGCTATGGAAGCGTTCTTCGCTTACTACAGCGGCAACGGGTTCGAGCGGTACATGTGGCTGAACCGCGTCCAGGGACCCTACTGGAAGATGTACGCGATGCTCATCATCTGCAACGGCCTGGCGCCGCAGATGATGTGGTTCCGTAAGTTGCGGACGTCGACATTCGGACTCTTCGTCACGGCCATGTTCGTCAACGTGGGCATGTGGCTGGAGCGCTTCGTCATCATCCCCACCTCGCTCCACCGCGACTTCCTGCCGTCGTCATGGGGCATGTACCACGGCACAGGGTGGGACTGGAGCATGTTCATCGGATCGATCGGGCTCTTCCTCTTCCTGCTCTTCCTCTTCGTCCGCTTCCTCCCGATGATCTCGATCTTCGAGATGCGCACCATGCTGCCCGAAGCTCAGGCGCATCCGGAAGGACACGAGGCATAAACGATGGCCGTCGGCAAAGTCAGAACCGGGACGTACGGCGTGATCGCCGAGTTCACCTCGCCGGCCGAGCTGACGGCCGCGGCCGAAGCCGCGCGCGACGCCGGATACACGGAGATGGATGCCTTCTCGCCGTTTCCGATTCACGGCCTGCACGAGGCGGTAGGGATGCGCTCGGCAGGTATGTCGTTCATCGTCCTCATCGGCGGGATCATCGGCGGCATCGCCGGATTCTTCATGTGCTGGTACGCCAACGTCGTCAGCTATCCGCTCAATATCGGCGGGAAACCGTTCAACTCCTGGCCGGCCTGGATCCCGATCACGTTCGAGTGCACGATCCTCCTGGCCTCGTTCGCCGCCGTCTTCGGCATGCTCGCCCTCAATGGACTGCCGATGCCCTATCACCCCGTATTCAACGTCCGGCGATTCGATCAGGCCTCTCGCGACAAGTTCTTCCTGGTCATCCAGGCCCGCGACCCGAAGTTTGATTTCGACGGCGTCTGGAAGTTTCTGGAAGCACTGCATCCACGGGAGGTCGTCGATGTTCCGTGGTAGGGCCAGAAGGATGAAGGATGAAAGCAGAAGGCTGAAAGCAGAAGGCAGAAGTGTGCCTGCGCAAGACCTGCCGGGCACGCTCATCCTTCATCCTTCATCCTTCATCCTTCTTCTCTTAATCTGCCTTCTGGTTTCGTGCCGTCAGAAGATGTCCAACCAACCCAAATACGACCCCCTCGAGCCGAGCGATTTCTTCGCGGACGGGATGTCGGCGCGGCCGCGGATTCCCGGCACCGTCGCCCGTGGCGAGCTGCCGCTGGAAGGCTTCCTCGTCACCGGAAAGATCGGCAATGCGGACGGCGACGGCTTCCCCTTCCCGGTCACCGCGGCGGTCATGGACCGCGGGCAGGAACGCTTCAACATCTACTGCTCGCCGTGCCATGGCCGTGCCGGCGACGGCAACGGCATGATCCCGTCGCGCGGCCTGCGGCACCCGCCGTCGTTCCATACCGATTTGCTGCGGAACGCCAAAACAGGACACTTCTTCGACGTGATGACGAACGGATTCGGCGCCATGCCGTCGTACGCGGTCCAGGTTCCGGTCAACGACCGGTGGGCGATCATTGCCTACATCCGCGCCCTGCAGTTGAGCCGGAACGGCACGATGAACGACCTGCTGCCGGCGCAGCAGGCGCAGATTCAAGGCGGAGGCAAGCCATGACCGCCGGCGCACGCAGCACATCGACCGCCACAGGCATCGACCGCTGGCGGATGCCGTCGCTCGTCACCGGCGTCATCGGGCTGGCTCTGAGCCTGGTCGGCTATTTCATCAATCCCGAAACCTTTTTCCGGGCCTATCTGCCGAGCTTCCTCTTCTGGTTCTCGATCGTGGCCGGCTCGCTGGCCGTGCTGATGCTGCAATACGTCACCGGCGGCGAGTGGGGCCTCATGATCCGCCGCCCGCTCGGCGCCTCCGCGCGCACGATGCTCTGGATGGTCGTGTTCTTCATTCCCATCCTTTTCGGGATGAAGTTCCTCTACCCATGGGCGAACACGGCATGGGCGATGGCCGACGAAAACGTAAGCCAGAAGCTGGACTGGTTGAACTGGAAGCGTTTTGTGATCTTCGCGGCGCTCTATTTCGCGCTCTGGAACCTCTGGGCCTGGCGGATCCGCGTGCTCTCGCTCAAGTTCTACGAAGACCGCTCACCGTATACGGAACTGTCGCGGCGCAAGTGGGCGGCCTCGGGGCTGGTGATGATCGTCCTGACGCTGACCTTCGCCTCGATCGACTGGATGCTGTCGACCGAGCCGAAGTTCAGCTCGACGATGTACGGCATCACGTTCGTCGTCGGTTGTGCCCTCTCCGCGCTGGCGTTCGTAACGTTCTTCCTGGCCCAGCTCGCCCATACGGACGCGATGGCCGGCGTTCTCAAACCGACGCACCTGCGCGACCTCGGCAACCTGATGCTGGCATTCGTGATGTTCTACGCCTACACCACCTTCTCCGAGTTCCTCCTCATCTGGTATGCCAACATCCATGAGGAGATCCCGCACTACCTGGTCCGCAACAGCGGCGTGTGGGGCGTGGTGGCGTTCTGCGTGGCCATGTTCCACTTCTTCCTGCCGTTCGGGCTTCTGCTGATGCGGCCGATCAAAGACAGACCGAAGACCATCGCCATCGTGGCCGTGATCCTGCTCGTGATGCGCTACGTCGTTCTCTACTGGCTCGTGGCGCCGTCGTGGTACCGCGAGCAATTCACCTGGTCGTGGATGAGCCTGACCTCCCTTCTGGGCATCGGCGGCATCTGGATCTGGGCCTTCATCGGCCAGCTCCGCGGACAGACGATCATCCCCATTCATGAGACATGGGTCGAAGAAGCAATTCGAGAGGGGGCGCTGAAGGTCAATGCCTGATCACCCTCACTACAACGACGACGAGATCGTCAACGCCGAGACGCATCATGAGACGAGCGACGTCAATATCCGTGCGCTCCTGTGGGCCCTGGTCATCTTCGTCGTCTTCGCGGCCGTGACCCACCTCGTGCTCTACCTGCAGTTCCATGCCTACGCCAGGTACTTCCGCAAGGAGACGTCGCAGCCGCTGACGATGATGGCGCCTCCATCCAACGTGCCTGCCACGCCGCGGCTGCAACCGTTCCCGGCCAATGCGCTCCCGCCGTACCAGAGCACACCGGCGACCGACATGAACGAAATGCGCGCCGCCGAGGATCAGGCGCTGAATACGCCCGGATGGATCGATCAGAAGAAGGGCGTCGTAAGGTTGCCGATCGATGTGGCGAAGCAGCTCGTGGTGCAACGGGGATTGCCGGTGGTGAAGCCATGAAGTCTTATCCGCAGATGACGCAAATGAACACAGATAAAAACAATGCATCACATCTGCGTCCTGCGTCATCTGCGGATAGGCCTTTGATCTTCTTGCTCGCGATCGTCGCGCTGACTGCAATCTGCGCCCGCGCACAAACCAATTCGGCCACGCCACCGGAGCTCCCCGGCAAAGTGGCCATCACCCAGAACCTCAACGCCCAGCTTCCGCTCGACCTGATGTTGCGCGATGAAACCGGCCGCGTCGTACGCCTCGGCCAGTACTTCAACCACGACAAACCGGTGCTGCTCAACTTCATGTATTACCGCTGCCCGATGCTCTGTCCCATGGTCATGGACGGCGTGACGAGCGCGCTGACCGAGCTGCGATTCGACATCGGCAAGGAGTTCGACGTCGTCACCGTGAGCATGGATCCGCGGGACACGCCCGAGCAGGCCGCGGCAAAGAAGGACCTCTACGTCAAGCGCTACGGCCGATTCGGCGCCGCGAACGGCTGGCACTTCCTCACCGGCCCCGAGAGCGCGATCCGGCGGCTCACGAATACCGCCGGCTTCTATTACGCGTACGATCCGAAGACCGATCAGTTCGCGCACGCGACGGCGCTGATTGCCACCACTTCGCAGGGGCGCATCTCGCGTTACCTCTACGGCTTCGAATACAAGCCGCGCGATCTCCGGCTGGCGCTGGTCGAGGCCTCGGCCGGTAAGATCGGCACGGCTACCGACGCCATCCTTCTCCTCTGCTATCACTACGATCCAGCCACCGGAAAATACAGCCGTACGGCCATGAACTTCGTCCGCGCCGGCGGTGTGGCCACCATGCTCGGTCTGGCAGGATTCATCTTCGTCATGGTCCGCAAAGAGCACAAGCGATGATGCTTTCCGATTTCCCGCTGTGGCCCGATCAGGCTTCCACCGTCGCCCCGGGCGTCGACGCGCTGATGACGTTCATGTGCATCATCACCGGCACGGTGTCGATCCTCATCTTCGTGGTCATCTTCTATCTGGCCATCAAATACCGCCGCACGCCGGAGAACGAGCTGGCACAGGACTACGAGCCGCCGAAAGCGCTCGAAGCGGCCTGGATCATCATTCCCTTTTTCATCTTTATGTTCATGTTCGTCTGGGGCTCGTGGCTCTACTTCCGCATCCAGCGCGTCCCCGACAACGCCCTCGACATCTACGCCAGCGCCAAACAGTGGATGTGGAAGTTCCAGCATCCCAGCGGCCAGCGCGAGATCAATACGTTGCACGTTCCCATCGGCCGGCCGATCCGCATCACCATGGCCTCCGAGGACGTCATCCACAGCCTCTACTTCCCGGCCTTCCGCGTGAAGGCCGACGTACTGCCCAATCGCTACCGAACGATGTGGTTCCAGGCCACGAAGACCGGCCGGTTCCATATCTTCTGTGCCGAGTATTGCGGCACCGAGCATTCCGGCATGGTCGGCTGGGTGGAGGTGATGCAGCCGACCGACTATCAGAAGTGGCTGGCCGGGGGTACCGAAGGGTCGCTGGCTTCACAGGGCGAGAAGCTCTTTCAGAAATACGCCTGCAGCACCTGCCACACGAATGACGCCACGGGCCGCGGCCCCGCGCTCATCGGTGTGTACGGAACGAACGTGACGCTGTCGAACGACACGACCGTCGTCGCCAACGAGGACTACATCCGCGAATCAATCCTGAATCCGCAGGCCAAGATTGTCAAAGGCTATACCGGGATCATGCCGACGTTTCAGGGACAGATGAGCGAAGATGATCTGCTGAAGCTCGTGGCGTACATCCACTCCCTCGGCACCCAGAAGGCGACCAGCGCGGGACCGCCGAGCTCCCTGCCCTCTGCCCCGCCTCCGGCCGGCCCGAGCACCGCCATCACACAGCAGAACAAAGGTACGAACCCATGAGCTCACTGACATTGCACGACGTCCGTTTCGAGCCGGAAGGGGCGCGCAACTACCTCACCCACGACTTCGGCGCGCTCTCCTGGCTCCTGACGAAGGACCACAAACGGATCGCCATCCTCTACCTCTTCTCGATCACGGTGCTGTTCCTCATCGGCGGCTTCTTCGCCGTGGCCATGCGCATCGAGTTGCTCACCCCCGAGGGCGACCTGCTGACGAGCGACACCTACAACAAATTCTTCACGCTGCACGGCATCGTGATGATCTTCTTCTTCCTCATCCCGTCCATCCCGGCGGTCCTCGGCAACTTCCTCCTGCCGTTGATGCTCGGGGCGAAGGATCTGGCCTTCCCGAAGATCAATCTGCTGAGCTGGTACCTCTACATCATCGCGGCGGTGATGGGGCTGTACATCATCATCACCGGCGGTGTCGACACCGGCTGGACGTTCTACACGCCGTTCTCGA
This sequence comes from Thermoanaerobaculia bacterium, assembly GCA_035482045.1. Taxonomy (GTDB): domain Bacteria; phylum Acidobacteriota; class Thermoanaerobaculia; order Gp7-AA8; family Gp7-AA8; genus JADGNZ01. The sequence continues at coordinate 4,144 of DATHRD010000007.1, read as the reverse complement.
CGCAGTTCTCGAATACCCACGTTTTTGGCGTCACCTTCGCCGCGTTCATCGTCGGTTTCTCGTCGATCCTGACCGGGCTCAATTTCCTGGTGACGATCCACCGCATGCGCGCTCCCGGCCTGACCTGGTTCCGGCTGCCGCTGTTCGTCTGGGCCATGTACGCCACCAGCATCGTGCAGCTTCTGGCCACACCGGTTCTGGCCATCACGCTGGTCATGCTCATGGTCGAGCGCGTCCTTCACGTCGGCATATTCGATCCCGCCCTCGGCGGCGATCCGCTCCTCTTTCAGCACATGTTCTGGTTCTACTCCCATCCGGCCGTCTACATCATGATTCTGCCGGCCATGGGGGTGGCCTCGGAGGTTGTGGCCGGGTTCACGCGCAAGAAGATCTTCGGCTACAGCTTCGTTGCCTATTCATCGCTGGCCATCGCCTTCCTCGGCTTTCTCGTGTGGGCACACCATATGTTCGTGGCCGGGATCTCGGTCTATTCGGCGATGATCTTCTCCTTCCTCAGCTATTTCGTGGCCGTGCCGTCGGCCATCAAGGTCTTCAACTGGACAGCCACCCTCTACAAGGCTTCCGTGGCCCTGATGACGCCGATGCTCTACATCCTCGGATTCATCGGCCTCTTCACCATCGGCGGCGTGACGGGACTCTTCCTCGCCGCCATCGGCCTGGACGTCCATGTCACGGACACCTATTTCGTCGTGGCCCACTTCCACTACATCATGGTCGGCGGGGCCGTGATGGCTTATATGGCCGGGCTTCATTTCTGGTGGCCGAAGATCACGGGGCGGATGTATCCCGAATGGTGGGCGCGCCTGGCGGCGCTGCTGATCTTCGCCGGCTTCAATCTGACGTTCTTCCCGCAGTTCATCCTCGGCTACCTGGGCATGCCGCGCCGCTACCATGCCTACGCACCGGAGTTCCAGGTCCTCAACGTGATGTCGACCGCGGGCGCCTCGGTGCTGGCACTCGGCTACGCGCTACCGCTGTGCTACCTCATCTGGTCGCTCTGGTATGGGCGCCTGGCCGGTCCCAATCCGTGGGGCGCGGTCGGTTTGGAGTGGACGACCTCTTCGCCCCCACCGCAGGAGAACTTCCACGAGACGCCGGTCGTGACCTGGGATGCGTACGATTACCCGGCCATGATGAAGGCGGTGGGGGAGACGCAGAATGTCTGAGGGCAGAAGGATGAAGGATGAAGGCAGAAGGATGAAAGTCGAAAATGTCAGTAGAGGTGTCGGCGGCAGACTCTCTGTCGTCATCCTTCATCCTTCATCCTTCATCCTTCATGTTTCTTTCGTTCGCGGAGCTGCGGTATGAGCGTAGTGACGAACGATCCGCACGCGCACCACCCCTTCCTTCAGCATCATTTCGAGGATCTCGGGCAGCAGCACGAGGCCTCCACGCTGGGGATGTGGATGTTCCTGGCGACGGAGATCCTCTTCTTCGGCGGCGTTCTGTGCGCCTATTGGATCTACCGCGTCATGTATCCCGAGGCGTGGGCCATTGGGGCAGCGCAACAGATCTGGTGGCTTGGCGCGATCAACACGATCGTCCTGATCGTCAGCTCACTGACCATGGCCCTGGCGGTCCGCAACGCCCAGCTCGGGCGGCGCATGGGCACCGTCTACATGCTCATCGCCACGCTGTTCTTCGGCAGCATCTTCCTGGGCGTGAAAGCCTACGAGTACGCGAAACACTGGCAGGAGGGGCTGTTCCCGGGAGCGTCGTTCCACTGGAACGAGGTGCCCGCGCTCGCGCCGAAGGTCCAGCTCTTCATGACCTTCTACTGGACCCTGACGGGACTGCACGCCCTGCATATGGTCATCGGCGCAGGGCTTCTCCTCTGGTTCATCTGGAGAGCGTGGAAAGGCCACTTCGGGCCGGAGTACTACGGCCCGGTGGAAATCATGGGCCTCTACTGGCACTTCGTCGACATCGTCTGGATCTTCCTCTTCCCCTTCCTCTATCTGATCCACGGAGCGCACCATGGCTGATGTGACCACTCATGAACATGCCCCACACGTCCATGTGACGCCGCTGACGACTTACTTTCTGGTCTTCTTCGCGCTGGCCATCGGCACGATCCTGACGGTGGCCGCCTCCCGCTTCGACCTCGGCATGTGGAACACCCCCATCGCCCTGGTCATCGCCACGATCAAAGCGGTGCTGGTGATCCTCTTCTTCATGCACGTGATCCACTCGACGCGCCTGACCTGGGTCGTCATCGTCGCGTCGTTCCTCTGGCTGGGCGTGTTGTTCGTGCTGACGTTTGCGGACTACCTGACGCGGGTGTGGAAGATTTATTGAGGAAGTGGATTAGTAGATTAGTGGATCGGAAACGCTCCAATCGACTGATCCACTAATCTACTAATCCACTATGCTCATCCTCGGCCCGCTCCTCGTCCTCGCCTCGCTCGTCATCATCTGGCTCTGCTACATCTGGATGCAGTCGACGCGAGCCTCGCAGCGGCGCACCGAGGCGCAGAACCAAAGGGTGATCGAGTTGCTCGAGGAGCAGAACAGGATTCTGCGCGACTGGCAGAAGAAGTAGAAGTAGCGCTGGCGGCCCGCCGGCTGGACCGCCAGCAGCCTGCCCTGAGCGTAGCCGAAGGGGCTCGCTGGCGATTAGCATTAGCTTCACGACACCGCCGAGCCGGCGGTGGTCCAGCCGTCGAGCCGACGGCGCTACGTTGGCTACGCTCGCCGTCACGCCCTTCGCGTAATCGGCGCGATCGCCCTTTTCGACAGCCGGTTGAACCGGAACAGCAGCAGGACGGCGACGACGGTCAAACCCGCGCACAGCCCCCACCACAGGCCAACGATTCCCATCTTGCGGTGGAAACCGAGGTAGAGCGCGATGGGAAGGCCGATGAGCCAGTGGCCGACGAGATTGGCCACGAGCGGAAAGGTCGTATCGCCGGCGCCGCGGAGGATGCCGGCACCGATCGCTTGCAGTCCATCCGACACCTGGAAGACAGCAGCGACCAGAAGGATGGGAACGGCCGCTGTGATGACTGTCTGCTGATCGGTCAGCAGCCTGGCTACGGCGCGCGGGACGAAGGCGAAGACGGATGCGCCGGCGAGCATCCAGCAGATCCCGCCCGCGATGGCGGCGAAGCCTGCGGTTCGCGTACGGGCCTGATCGCGTGCACCGACGGCCAGGCCGACACGCACGGATCCCGCCGAGGCTACGCCAACGGCGATCGTGAAAGTCAGCGAGGCGAAGGCGAGGACGAGCTGGTGCGCGGCGAGATCGATCGCCCCGAGGTGGCCGGCCAGGAGACCGACGAGCGCGAAGACCCCGAGCTCGGCTGCCAACTGCACACCGATCGGCAGACCAAGGTGGATGGCCTGGCGGATCTCGGGCCACTTGGCATGGTGCAGCATGCCGGCGTCGTGCGGCGGCAGATGAATCGATTTCACGGTCCAGACAACGATGGCAAGCTGCAGCACGGCTCCCAGATCTGTCGACAGCGCCGCGCCGGCCACGCCCATGCGCGGAAACGGACCCAGGCCGAAAACGAGGACGAGATCCGCGACGAGGTTGAAGACGTTGCCGACCAGCATCGCGATGACCATCGGCCGCGTAACGTGCTGCGCCTGAAGGTAGGCGCGAACGACGAGAAACAGCAGCAGCGGCGCCAGCCCGGCGGTGCGCACCAGGAGGAACTGAACGGCCAGCGTTCCCAGTGACGGCGCGACACCAAACAGCGGAAAGAGCATCGGCGCGAAAAGCAGCAGGATCGTCAGCACCACCGTGACGCCCAGCGCCAGCCAGATGCCCTGCCACATCATGTGCCGTGCGCGCACGTGATCCCCGCCACCGAAGGCCTGCGAGATCATCGGATCAACTCCGAAGACCAGACCCATGCCAAGGATCGAGATGGTGAAGAAGATGGCGTTGCCGAGGCCGGCCGCCCCGAGCTCGCGCGCCCCGAGCCGTCCGACCACCGCCAGATCGACCAAGCCCATGATCTGCGTCCCCGCCTGCGCCGCAGCGAGAGGGCCGGCCAGGCGGAGAAGTTGGCGGAGCTCGGTTCGGAAGGGAGACATGGGAGCGGGGGATTGTATTTCGGGGTGTGGGGAGTGGGGAGTGGGGAGTGGGGAGTGGGGAGTGGGGAGTGGGGAGTGG
>DATHRD010000006.1:0-7887 GCA_035482045.1 Thermoanaerobaculia bacterium | reverse complement strand
GCCGCTGGCGGTCCAGCCGGCGAGCCGCCGGCGCTACTAACCCACCAACCGACAACGCGGCGAAGCCGCAGGCAGTCGTACAATGCCGCCGCCCGTGTCCGACCTTCCGCAGAGCGTTGATCGATTCGACGTTGTCCGCATCCTCGGCAAAGGCGGGATGGGGACGGTCTACCTGGCGCGCGACCAGCGCCTCGACCGGCTTGTGGCCGTCAAGGTCCTGCATTCCGAGGACCTCGGCACCGAAGACCGCCGCGCCAGGTTCATGCGCGAAGCGAAAACGGCCGCGGCCATCCGCCATCCCAACGTTGCCACCATCTACGAGGTCGGTGAGACACACGAGGGAGTTCCCTTCATCGTCATGGAGTACTGCGACGGGGAAACCCTCGCCCAGCGGATGCGCCGTCGCCCGATCGAGGCCGGCGAGTTCCTGACCATCGCCAGGCAGATCGCGGCCGGAGCGGCCGCGGCGCACGAGGGCGGCATCGTCCATCGCGATCTGAAGTCGTCCAACATCATGATCGAGCCGACCGGTCAGGTGAAAATCCTCGACTTCGGCCTTGCCAAGGCGCTTCCGGCCCATCTGGCCCGCCCCTCGGATTCGTCGAGCAGGCGCCTCTTCGGCACGCTTCACTATCTCGCTCCGGAACAGATACGCGGACAGCCCGCGGACGCGCGCTCCGACCTCTTCTCGATCGGCGTCATCCTGTTCCAGATGGCGACCGGGCAGTTGCCGTTCAACGCCGAGGCGCCGCTGCTGGTGCTCGAGAAAATCCGCGACGACGAGCCGGAGCCGTTCGTGGCCCGCGATCCTGCCTTCCCGGCGACGGCGACCAGGATCATCGGCAGGTTGTTGAAGAAGGATCCGAACGATCGCTACCAGAGCGCGCGCGATCTTCTGGCCGACCTCGAAGATCTCGACACGCCGACCGCCCGCTTCCCCACCCTGTCGCGCTCGCATTCATCGCTCGGCCGAACGCGTTCCCGTCCGGCATGGTCACGCCTCGTCCTGACGATCGTCGCATTTGCGATCGGCGCCGCCGCCATCGTCTATTTCAATCGTCACCCCGCAAAGGAACCTCAGGTGCCGGTGGCCGCCGCTCCCCCACCGATTCGTTCGATGGCGGTGCTGCCGCTCGACAACATCTCGAACAACACCAAGGACGACTTCCTCTCGGTCGGTCTCGCCGATGCCCTCGTCACGAAGCTGCAGGAGATCCCCTCGCTGCAGGTGCGGCCGACGTCCGCCATCGTCAACTTCCACAACCGGAAAGTCGATACGAAGACGGCGGCCGAACAACTCCATGTCGACAGCGTGCTCGAAGGTCACTTCCTCGCCGCCGGCGACCTGGTCCACGTGACCCTGCAGCTCACCGACTCGCGTACCGGCTACAACGTCTGGGCCGACACGATCGACGGCAAACGCGCCGATCTCATCAAGCTGATCGACGATGTGTCCTCGCGCACGGTGGCCGGCCTCAATCAGAAGCTTGGCGTGCAGAAAGCAGGCAACGCCTCGGAGGCGCGGTCGTCAAGCCCGCGCGCGTATGAGGAGTACCTCCGGGCTCGCGCGCTCAACGGAAGCCTTCTCCCCGCCGAACATCAGGCCGAGGAAGCGGCCCTGCGCCGTGCCATCGCCATCGATCCAAACTTCGCCGCCGCGTACGCCGATCTGGCCATCACCATCTCGCTCGGACAGGCTCGCGGACTGGACAACCAGGCCGACGCCACCGCGCGCGCCGAGTGGTACGCGCGTCAGTCCGTGCGCCTCGATCCGAATCTCTCGGCAGCGCACCTGGCCCTGGGACGGGTGTTCGTGAAGTTTCCGGAGCGCTTCCGCGAATCGGTGCGAGAGAACCTGGCCGCGCTGCGGCTGAATCCGAACGACATCCCGGCGCTGAACAACGTCGCCAACTTCTACGTCTCGGTCGGCGACACCCAGCGCGCGCAATGCATCGGCGACCGGCTGATCAGCCTCGACCCGAATTCGAACGAAGCCAAGATCCGCGGCTATTGGTACATGAATACGGTCGACCCCGAAGGGGCGCTCACGAACTCAGCCGCCGCCATGGCGGCACACGACACTGAGCTGGCCGGACGCGACATCCGCGCGAACGCCTTCATCCTGATGGGCAACCTTCCCGCCGCGGAGGCGGAGACGGAACGCATCACGAAGCTCGTCCCCCAGCACTACCTCGGCAAGAGCCTGCGGGCCATGATTGCCGCCGCCAAAGGCGACCGGCCGGCCGCCGAGGCCGCGCTGCACTCGTTCGAGGACGACGCCAACCGCCTTCACTGGGCCGCCATGCGCCAGGCGCTCTGCTACGCCAAGCTCGGCGACCGCGATGCCGCCATGCATTGGGTCAACCGCAGCGCCGAGCTCGGAAACCACAGTTGGTTCGCCTGGATCAAGCACCCCTGGACCCAGTCGCTACAGCCCGATCCCGAGTTCCAGACCGTCCTCGGCAAGATGAAAGCGGATCTCGATGACGTCGCCGGCGATGTCCTCGGCGTTTATCAGCTCATGTGCCATTGAGTCGAAGGATGAAAGATGAAGGATGAAGGATGAAGGATGAATCAGTCGTTCATCCTTCATCCTTCATCATTCATCCTTCATGCTCACCCCTCCGTTGCCGCGAACATCCTCCGCAACGCTCGCTCCGCCGGGACGCGAACGTCCTCCGGCACCTCGATCTCGTAGCGCATGAACTTCAGCGAGTCGCGCACGTCTTCGAGCGAGGTCACCTTCATGAACGTGCAGAGCTTGCACCCTTTGACGAAGGTCTTGTCCGGCACTTCCATCGCTAAGCGATCGGACAGGCCGCACTCGGTGACGACCAGAAACCGCTTCTCCGGACGCTCCTTCGCGTACTTCACCATCCCCGAGGTCGAGAGCACCGCGTCCGCGAGCACGGCCACGTCGGCGCGGCACTCGGGGTGGACCAGAATCTTGATCTCCGGATCGGCCGCGCGGATGCGCGCCACCTCGTGCGGCGTGATCTGCTGGTGGACGTAGCAGAATCCTTCCCACGGGATGATGTTCTTCTCCGGCACCTGCTCGCCCACGTGCCGGGCCAGATTGCGGTCGGGGACGAAGAGGATGTTCTTATTGGGAAGGGTTCGCACGACCTTCGCCGCATTCCCCGAGGTGACGATGACGTCGGACAGCGCCTTCACCGCCGCGGTCGTGTTGACGTAGCTGACGACGGCCAGATCATCGTACTGAATCTTCAACTCGCTGATCCGCTTGCGCAGATCCTCCGCCGGCGCGGAGTCGGCGAGCTGGCAGCCGGCAGCCAGGTTCGGGAGCAGAACGGTGCGGGACGGATTGACGATCTTGGCCGTCTCGGCCATGAAGTGGACGCCGCAGAAGTCGATGACGTCGGCATCCTTGACCTTCGACGCCATCAGCGCCAGCTCCAGAGAGTCGCCCACGAAATCCGCGATCTTCAGAATCTCCGGCCGGTAATAGTTGTGCGCGACGATGACCGCATTGCGCTCCTTCTTCAGCGCCCGGATCTCCTCGTGCAGCGCCTCGAACTCACGGACGTCCTCTTCCGTGTACTCGTACGTCTGAACGCGGCTCAGTTCCTCGAACAGGGTCGTCATATTGGCGCGAACTGTAGCGGATTCAGGACGAAGGATGAAGGCGGAAGGATGAAGGATGAAGGAAGCACGGCAGATTCATTCTTCATCCTTCACCCTTTGCATCCGCGTAGTCAGCGAATAACGCGGGTCCGGAGCGAAGGATGAAGGGAGGAGAATGAGGGATGTATAAGGCTTGGCTCATCCTTCATCCTTCATCCTTCATCCTTCGGATCCGCGTAGTCTGCGAATAGAACCGCGAGCCTGTATCTTCTCGTAGAACCCCCTCGCCGCCTCGCTGCACCGCACCTCGGCTGTGCGAACCGGACGCCGGAGCGACAGCCCTTCCATGGTCTGGCAGCGGCTCAGTGCCACGTACACCTGGCCCTCGGCGAAGGCGCCGCGGGCGAGGTCGACGAGCACGCGCGCCAGCGTCAGGCCCTGGGCCTTGTGGATCGTCACCGCCCAGGCGGGCATAAGCGGGAACTGGATGAAGGTGCCGGCCACCTCCTCGACGATCGTCTTCGTCTTCTCGTCGAGCGCGTAACGAATGTCCTGCCAATCGATCGGCTCGACGTCGTGCGAACTCCCGTCATCGAGCCGGACGCCGACGCGGCCGTCATGGAGCGAGGTCAGCATGCCGATCGTCCCGTTCACCCAACGGCGCTCCGGGTAGTCGTTGCGGACGAACATCACCTGCGCGTCGCGCTTGAGAACCAACTGCTTCGGCGCGGGGAGACGATCGTCGCCGGCCTTGACGAACGTTCCCTCGCAGACCGCCTCGGTAGGTGCGCGCCTTGCCGGGGAGCGCCTCCAGCCGCGCGTCGTTCTCCTCGGCGGCAGCCTTCCGCGTCGGCACGAGGATCAGGTGCTGCCCCGTCAGCGATCGTCCAACGCACGATTCGTTCAGCCGCCCGACGGCGTCGGTCACGCCGGCACCGTCGCGAATGCACGCCAGCAGTGCGGCGAAGGACGCGTCACGCTGCCGGTAGACGATCTCCAACTCGACGGGAAAGAACTTCAGCCCTCGGAGACAATGCGCCGAGAAGAAGTGCGGCGTCGGGTATCGCTTTGTAATCAACTCCTCGTCCCGCGGAGTGACCACCGGCGGCAACTGAAAGAGATCGCCGACGAGAATCATCTGCACGCCGCCGAACGGCAGGGGGGACTTGCGATTGACGCGGAGGAAGGCATCGACCCCGTCCAGCACGTCGGCACGCACCATCGAGATCTCGTCGATGACCAGCATCTGCAGCGCCTGGATGACTGCAATGAGGTCCTCTTCGCTCGCTACGTAGACGTCCTCCGGCATCACCGGCCGCAGCGGAAGGTGACAGAAGGAGTGGATCGTCTGCCCGCCCGCGTTGAGCGCCGCCACACCGGTCGGCGCCAGAACGATCGACTGCTTCTCCGGGAAGCGCGCCCGAAGCTCGCGGATGAACGTCGACTTCCCCGTCCCCGCCCCGCCGGTCACGAAGACGATCTGCCGTCCCGCCGCCACCGCGTCGAACCCCGCCTGCAACTGCGCGTTGATCTCGATCGGATGGCGTCCCGGTTTCTTCGCCAGCCGGCGACGTGTGACCCTTGGTTCCGGAGCGCGCGGCTTCTTCACCAGCACGGGGACGGGCGCGCGCGGCTTCTTCACAGGAGCAGCGGTCTCGCGCCACCGATCCCGTTCCCGTTTCCTCCGCTGACTCGACTCAACCCGCGGCTTCTTCGGCGTCGGCTCCTTCACCAGCGCTGCCACCTTCACCGCCAGCGCATGCCACTCATTGCGAAGACTCCAGTCGAACCCCTGCGGATCGAGCATCCGGTAGAGCCGCCGGACGTGCTTCACCCGATCGCGCGCCTCGGGGTCCCGCGGCAGCCGCTCCATCCGCTCATCCACCCACTCGATCAGGTCGTCGAGAGTCATCGCTGGGTGGGATGATAGCGGGAGAGGGGAACCGATTGAGCGTACGCCCCCCTCAGTAGTCTCATGCCGCGCGAGATCGGCGGGCGGGACGCCCGCGGTCCCAGGGTGGTGACGCGGACAAGATGCGTGTTCTCGACTGGGTTTGTGCCAGCGCCTCCCTGGGAGCGCGGGCGTCCCGCCCGCCGCTCGGCACGATCTAAATCGCAGCCGCGTAATCGCTATCGCGCATTCTGACCGAGGTATGCTTAGCGGCGTCATGGACCCGAAACAGATTGTCCATTCAGACCCGGAGATCCTTGGCGGCGCTCCTGTGTTCGTCGGCACGCGAGTGCCGGTCGATGCGCTGATCGACTTTCTCGAGAGCGGCGATACGATCGAGGACTTCCTCGAGAACTATCCCGGCGTCAGCCGCGAACAGGTATTCGCGTTTCTGGAAGAGGCGGGTCAGGCACTCGTCGCGAAGACCGCGTGAAACGGGTACTGTTCGAAGAACCTGCCTTCTGGAGGTCGTCATGTCCAAAGCTGCGATTCTCGCCGCGGTTCAACACCTCGATCTCCCGCTCACGAAGAAACTGCTGAACGCGAAGCCTTCGCTGATCACGGTCACGAACCGTCAGGGGTTGAACCTGCTTCATCTCGCCTGCTCGGCGTCCTGCGCGAAGCTGAAGGTGTCCGAGGCTGTATCCGCCCGTCTGGTCGGTTTCCTTCTGGACCGGGGAATGGACATCGAGGCGGCGGTGGGCCGCGATCGTTGCACGCCTTTATTCTTCGCGGTGGCCCGAGGAAGGAATTCGACGTTGGTCAGGCACCTCATCAAACGCGGAGCAAAGCCCGCCCTGGCACCCGGGGGCGGGCTGTTCGCCGCCGGCTGGTGGGATGACGTCGAGAACCTCCGTCTGCTGATCGACGCGGGCGCTCCCATCGATGTCGTCGTCGGCGTGACGCCGTTTCTCGCCTCCTGGTGCTGGAGGAAGTTCGAAGCGGCCAAGTTCCTGGCGCTGCGGGGTGCCGATGTGAACTACCAGGACCGGAGTGGGAAGACCGCGCTGCACTTCGGCGTGGAGAAGGAGTTCGATCCCCCTCTGCTCGCGTGGCTGGTAAAGCATGGGGCTTCACCGGACATCAAGGACAACGCCGGCGTGTCGGCGCGGCTCAGGGCCTCGAGGAAGCGAGACAAGCGGTTCCTGGCGGCGCTTGGTTGAGGTTAAGCGCTCCGGCAGCACCCTTGAACCACGAGCGCGAAGTCGATACAAGCATGATGTGGTCAGCCCATGGTCCGGAACGTTCGGTCGCCTCGGCGCCACGCGCAGGATGACGAGCTTTCAGAGTGAGTCATCGTCTCACCGGATGATACCGAGAGCCGGCTGCGTCTGCCCGTGCCTGACAAGTGGTTCACCGGAATGGCATTCGATTCACAGCTAGCGAACTTCGATTCAAAGCTATCGAAATTCGGTTAACAGATACTTAACTTCGGTTCATAGTTATCTAACTTATGTTAAGATCTATAGACACTTAAGTTTACAGTAACATAAGTTCGGTTAATATTAACACAACTTGAGTTTTATGCTATCGACAGTTAATTTAGATCTACTGAATTTAAGTTTTCAGTTATCGATGCTTCGATTCTGATATACTAAGTTTTAGTTATAAGTTACCGAACTTCGGTTATCATTTACCGAACTTCAGCCTATTCAACAGACGTTCAATTCACTCCCGGACCACGGCTATTGACAAACGAAAGGGAAACACACCTTGCCTGCTGCGCATGATGTACCGACGACACCGACCCCGGTTTCTCACACCGCTGGCGCGCAGGCGATGATCGAGCAAGCCCGCGCCATGCGGCAGCAGATTCCCCATCTGGTCATCCCGACTTCCAAAGGCGAAGCGCAGCGGCTGAGCAACGCCGCCTCGGTGCCGCCGGAGTTTGTGGAGCTGTCGGCCGTGTCGGTGAAGAACAGCCTTGCTCTCGTCCGCGTAGGAGCATTGGATCCGGCGCAGACCCGCGATCTGATGAGTTATGCGAAGGCCTACGACCCGGTGGCTGATGAACTGGAAGCACTGGCGCAGTTCATCCGCCACAGCACTCTCGCGGCCAGGAACAAGGCAGGCAGCGAGGCGCTCACCACCTTCGCCGTGGCGAAACGTCTGGCCAAACATCCGGAGAATGCCGATCTCCTTCCGTTCGTCGATGACATGCGCCGTGCCCTCGGCCGCACCCGGAAGGGGAAGTCCAAGCCGGCGGCACCGGATCCGGCTCCGACCGAACCAACGCCCGAGACACCACCGGAGACAACACCGTCGAAGCAGTGAGGAGCCGGTTCGTGCAGCAAAACCCGCTGCGGGCGCGTCCGAAGTCGGGAGTGTTGAATGTTCAATGTTGAATGTTC